>JAKLER010000183.1 GCA_022711615.1 Acidobacteriota bacterium | reverse complement strand
CGACGCGCTGAAGACCCGTCCGCGCGACGCGTGGAGCGAGGAGCGCGTCCGGACGGCGACGCGCTCGGCGCTCCGCGTCCTCGAGGAGCGCGGCTACTTCGAGGCCGAGGTGACGCCGTGGGTCTCGCCCGGGCCGGACGAGACCTCGGTGAACGTCCGCTTCGAGGTTGTGGCGGGCCGGCCGGCGGCGCCGGCCCCGGCCGAGTTCACGGGAGACCTCGGGCCTCTCGTGGCCGACGACCTCCGGAGGAAGGGAAAGCTCCGGAGGGAGCGGGTCTTCCGGGAGGGGGTCGCGAGGGAAGACGCCGAGCGCTACGCGGCGCTTTACCGCGAGCTGGGCCGGTCCCGCGCGGAGGTGCGCTACGAGGGCGTTTCGTACGACCGGGGGTCGGGACGGGCGACCGCCCGGTACGCCGTCTTCGCCGGCCCCGACGTCGTCCTCGACGTCACGGGGATCGCGGAAGCCGTCGTCCGGAGGCACCCGGCCTCGCCCTGGGCGAAGGGGGACCCGCCCGACGCGGATGCCCTCGCCCGGCTCCGCAGCGCGCTCCGGGAGGAGCTCCAGGGGAAGGGCTACGCGCGCGCCGAGGTCGACGTCGACGTGGAGGTGTCGGCGGACCGCGAGGAAGTCCGCCTCCACGCGGAGCGGGGAGAGCGCTGGGTCGTGGGCCGCACCTTCGTCGAAGGGGTGTGCGCGATCCCCGAGCGAACGCTCCTCGCCGTCCTGCGGACCCGCCCGCGCGGGCTCTTCGAGAAGGGGCGTCTCGTCGACCCGGACCTCGCGGCCGACCGCGCAGCGATCGCCTCCGTCTATCGCGCGCGCGGCTTCCCGGCCGCGAAGGTGACCGCCGAGGTCTTCGCCGGGGCGCTCCCGTACGAGCTCGACGTCCGCTTCCGCGTGGACGAGGGGCCGGCCGCCTGGATCGGCCGCGTCTCGGTCGACGGGCTCGCCACGCTCGACGTCGCCGCGATCTCGCGGCGCCTTCGGAGCCGGCCCGGCGGTCGTTTCCTCCAGGAGGACGTCGACGCCGACCTCACGGCGCTCCGTTCGGCGCTGGGGGACGGCGGCTTCCCGGACGGCCGCGTCGAGGCGAGGGCCGCGCGGCGCGCCGCGGAGCCGGGGGCGCCCGTCGTCGTCGACGTCGTCTACGAGGTCTCCGAGGGGCCGAGGGCCGTCTTCGGGAAGACCATCCTCCGGGGAGCGAGGGCGACGCGCCTCTCCGTGCTCGAGCGCGAGCTCGCCTACGAGGAGGGGGCTCCGTTCTCGATGGCACGGCTCATCCGGACCCAGCAGAACCTCGATCGGCTGGGCGTCTTCTCGCGCGTCGACGTCTCCGGCCTCTCCCCCGAGCCAGGCGGCTCCACGCGCTCGATCCTCGTCCAGGTGGAGGAGACGAAGCCGTGGAGCCTCCTCTACGGGCTCGGCGTCGAGTACGACGAGCGGGCCGAGAAGGCCTTCAACCCCCGCCTCTCGCTCGCCCTGACGCATGCGAACCTCTTCGGGCGCGCGATCGCAGGCGTCGTCGAGGCGCGCTACTCGAGGCGGGACACGCGCGTCCTCCTCCGCCTCGCCGACCGATCGGTCTTCGACTCCGGGCTCGCGGGCACGATCACCGGCTACGTCGCCGAGGAGATCCGGCAGTCGTACGGCGTTCGGCGCGGAGGCGCCTTCTTCGAGGCGAGCCGGGTCTTCGCCGGGACGGTGAAGGGGGCGCTTCGCTACCAGTACGAGATCGTCGAGCCCGACGCGCCGCCCGACATCCTCTCGGAGATCGAGCGGCAGGACCAGCGGATCCTGATCAACTCCGTCGGGGCGAGCGCCGTCGTCGACCGGCGGGACGACCCGATCGTCCCGTCGAAGGGGTTCTTCGCGGCGGCGGAGGGGAAGTGGGCCTTCCCGGCCGCCGCCGCGGACGCCCATTTCCTGAAGGGCTCGACGCAGCTCTCTCTCTACCGGCCGTTCCGCGGGGGGACGCTTGCCGCCGGCGTCCGGGCCGGAGCGGCCAGGTCGCTCGTCACGTGCAACCCGGAGGCGAACCCCGGATGCCTTCCGAACCTCGACACGCCGATCGTCGAAAGGGTCTTCGCCGGAGGCCGGACGACCCACCGTTCCTTCCCGCTCGACGATCTCGGGGTGGAGGGCCAGACGCTCAAGGGCGGACGGGGCATCGGAGGGAACGCGTTCCTCCTGGCGAACGTGGAATGGCGGGTCCCGCTGACGGGCGGGCTCGGGGTCGTCCTCTTCGCCGACTGGGGGAACGTCTGGGCCGGCCCCGCCTACGTGAAGCTCCCGGAGGGGCGCTGGGGCGCCGGCCTCGGGATCCACTACCTGACGCCGGTCGGCCCCTTCCGTCTCGAATACGGCTTCCGTCTCGACCGGAAGAAGGACGAGGACACGGGCGCGCTCAGCTTCAGCATCGGGTATCCGTTCTGACGGAGCGAAAGCGGCGGCGAAGGGGCCCCGCTTGCGCCGGAGAGGCTCCTGCGTATAATGCGCGTCCGCCCGCAAGGGCCGCTCTTTCGAAACGGGGTCGTAGTTCAGTTGGTTAGAACGCAGGCCTGTCACGCCTGAGGTCGCGGGTTCGAGCCCCGTCGGCCCCGCCATTTCGAGAGAAGACGAAGACGAGTGAAGGAACGGCGGGAAGGTCCGCCGTTTTTTCGTTCGGGGGCCGCTTCACCGCCCCCGGGGTGCGTCGCCGGACCGGCTCGCCCTCGCGGAGGTCTCCCTTCACGGTGCGCTGCTAGACTTCGCCGCCCGCGGGATGAACGCTCACCCGAGCCCTTCGACGTCGCGCACGAATCCCCCTCCGGTCCCGGAAGAGGCCCGGTGAGGCGGCCGTGAAGCCGATCGACCTCTTCCTCCTCCTCGGCGTCGGCCTGCCGGTCGTCGCCGCGATCGTCGTCGTCGCGGCGCGTCGCGGCGCATTCCGAAGGGACGAGTTCCCCCACGAGAGGCGGCGGGCCGGCGCGCTCGTCGCGCTCGGCGTGACGCTCGCGGCCACGACGATCCTGCCGGCGTTCTCCCTCGGGCGCCCGATCGACCCGGCCCGCCTGAGCCTTCCGTCGATCCTCGCGCTCCAGCAGCTCCTGCTCGTCTTCCTGATCGGGTGGTGGCTCCTCGCGGGGCGGCCGGAGGCCGCGGAGTTCCTCGCGCTCACGGCGCCGGACCCGAGGCGGGAGGTGCGGACGGGGCTCGTCGTCGGCCTCGCCGGGTGGGGGCTGACGGTCGCGGCGGGGCTCGTCGTCCTGGGCGTCCTCCGCTTCGCCGGCATGGACGAGGTGCGGCCGATCCCGCCGCTCGTCCGCTGGCTCGCGAGCCAGCCGCTCGCGAGCCGCCTCGTCCTCATCCTCGCGGCGATGACCGTCGAGGAGGTCTTCTTCCGGAGCTTCCTCCAGCGCCGGCTCGGCGCGGTCCCCGCCTCGATCCTCTTCCTCGTCTCGCACGGGGGCTACGGCGATCCGCTCTACTTCGTCGGCCTCCTCGCCATCACCGCGATCCTCGCCGCGACGTTCGAGAAGACGGGCTCCGTCCTCGCGCCGATGGTGGCCCACGGCACCTTCGACGCGGTCCAGCTCCTTCTGGTCCTCCCCTCCGCGGTCCGGGCGATCCCGGGCTGAGGCTCAGGCGGGCGGCGGCGGAACGGCCGGGCAGGCGACCTCGACGACGTCGCCGCGGACGGAGACCCGGGGCCGGGCGGGAGCGGGTCGCGCCGCGTAGATCGGCTCGAGAAGCTCGGCGATCCGGGCCGCGCCCTGCGGGCTCGCCGCCCGGATTCGCCAGAGGAAGCCGACGCGATGCGCGCCCGGGGAGGCGACGGGGTACGAGAAGACGATCCGGTCGTCCTGCCACGCCGCGGCGGCGTCGCGGGACGCGTCGCCGGCGCCGGCCTGCTCGAGGAGGGTCCCGAGGACCCACTCGCCGAGCGTGTCGGCCCAGGACGCGTTCCCGCCGCCCGGGACCAGGCCCGGCGTCGGCCGGTCGGCCGGGGCCAGGCGGAGGCGGGGAGAGAGGGCGACGCCGGGCCGGAGGATCTCCCGGGTCGTCGTGGGGAGACGACGGTACGCGGTGTCGACGGCGCGCCAGCCGCCGGCCGATTTCTTCTGCCTCACCCAGGCGGTGCCGGCGGCGTACGGGAAGACGAGCTCCCGGACGAAATACGCGGGGACCCCGTCCGCTCCTTCGACGCCGTCCGGGTCGTCGAGGCCCTCGAGGACCTGTCCGAGCGGGTCGGCTCCGAGGGCCTCACGGGCCTCCTCGGGCACGCTCTCGAGCAGCGCCTCCGTCATCAGAACCGTCGCCTCCCCCTCGAGGAAGGCCTGGAGGGCGAGCAGGGAATCCGTCGAGTCGCGCAGCGTCTTCATCCTCCGGTCGAGGCCGAGGCGCTGGTCCTGCAGGGCGTGGGTCAGCTCGTGAGCGAGGAGGAGCTGCTCCATCAGGTCGCCCGCGGGGCCGCCCGCGTCCCGGGACCTCTCGGGAACGATGTAGAAGCGCTTCTCCGCGGGGTCGTAGAAGCCGACGACCTGGCGGGTGTAGAGGCGGGTGAGCTTCTCGAGGAGCCCGGGAGAGGGCTCGATCAGGCCGAGGGCGGCCAGGCCGGCGGCGTAGTCGTCGAACGGGACGGGGAGGTCCTGGACGAGCTTCTTCGCGAGGACCGTCTCGAGCTCCCTCTCCGGAAGAAGGGCGGAGGCGACCGGGGCCCGGAAGGAGACGCCCCGCACCTTCTCGACGAGCTTCTGGGCCTTCGCGACCCGGACGGCGAGGAGGGCCGACTCGTCGGAGCGGGCGGGCGGCGCGGTGACGGTGGCGAGAGCGGCGAGCCCGAGGACGCCGACGACGGAGAGTGAGGGCCTCGAGAGTGGACGCCGTCGACCGGAGTCGCGTATGATTTCGGCGACGTCGTCGCAGGGCTCGGGCGCGCACATGGCGCCGCAGCTTAGCAGGGGCGGGGCCCCTGACCCCGTCGCTCCCGGTCCCGGTGCGGCGTCCTGACAGACCGAAACGATGCCCGCAGCAGCGCCCGGCCCCATCGTCCTCTGGCTTTCGAGCCGCTACGAGAACATCGAGCTGGCTCAGGCGGCGCTCGCCCACGTCTGCCGCCTCCGGGGGATCGACGCGGAGATGGAGCACTGGATCGGGATGGCGATGCGGGAGGCGGTCGCCAACGCGGTGAAGCACGGCAACCGGCTCGACCCGGACAAGCGCGTCCTCGTGAGGCTCGAATCGGCGGGCGACGACCTGACGATCGTGATCGGGGACGAGGGTGGAGGCTTCGACCCGGAACGGATCTCGGACCCGCTCGCCCCCGAGAACCAGCTGAAGACCTCGGGGCGGGGGATCTTCTACATTCGGACGTTCATGGACGACGTCACCTTCTCGCGCGGCGAGGGGGGCGGAACCGTCCTGACGATGCGCAAGGACCTCAGCAAACGCGGAGACGCGAAGGGAGAGAAGCCATGAACAAGAACGCCAGCATCCGCAAGGCGGGCGAAGTCACGATCATCGAGCTGAAGGGGAAGATCACGATCGGCGCCGGCGACCTCCAGATGAGGGAGGCGATTCACGCCGCCCTCGCGGAAGGGGCCCGCAAGCTCGTCGTCGACATGTCGCAGGTCGTCACGATCGACTCCTCCGGCGTCGGCGAGCTCGTCGGGTGCTTCACGACGGCCACGCACAAGGGCGCGAAGATGAAGCTGATGAACCTGCCGGCCAAGATCAGCGACGTCCTCACGGTGACGCAGCTGATCACGGTCTTCGACGTCTACCCGAACGAGGCGGAAGCGATCGCGAGCTTCAGCGCCTGAGCCTCGGCGTTCGCGTCGAACGCCCGATCCGCCGGCCCGGCCCGCCCCTCGGGGCGCGCCGGGCCGTTCCGTCTTCGGTCCGCGCGTGGGGCCGTGTCAGGGCTCGAGCCAGAGCTCGTTCCACCTCACCGGCGGCAGGAGGAGGTGGGCCTGGACCCCGCGGAGGCGGGGTGCGTGCGCGACGAAGCCGCGATTGTGGAAGAGGAAGACGAGCGGCGCCTCGGACTGGACGAGCCGGTCCAGCTCGCGGTAGAGCGCCTCGCGCTCGGCCGCGTCGAGGAGGCCGGCGCCCTTCTCCACGAGCCGGTCGACCTCGGCGTTGGCGTAGCCGCCGTCGAGGACGCTCTCGGCCTTCGACGAGAAGAGGGAGCGGAAGAACGTGTCCGGGTCGGGGAAGTCGGCGAACCAGCGCGCCAGCCTCACGTCCGGGAAGACGCCGTTCCGCTTGCGCGCCGCCGCCTCCTCGCCGGGGAGGATCTCGAGCGCGAGCCTCACGCCGACCGCCTCGAGCTGGGATGCGATGACCGGCAGCGGGTTGAGCGGGTCGCGCGCGTCCTTCGGGCTGAGCCAGGCGGAGAGCGTGAGCCCGTCCCCGTGGCCCGCCTCGCGCAGGAGCGCCTTCGCGGTCTCCGGCTCGTGGCGGTAGGGACGGAGGGCGGGGTCGTGCCCGACGACGTGCGGAGGGAGGATGGACGCGGCCGGGACGGAGAGGCCCGCGAAGGTCCTCGCGTTGAGCGCGGCCCGGTCGACGGCATGGTTGAGCGCCCTGCGGACCCGGACGTCGTCGAGCGGCGCCCGGTCGCACCGGAGGACGAGGAACGACGTGTGGAGCTGGACCGAGGAGTCGATGTACGGCCGCCACGCCGGATCGGCCATCAGGCGGGCGGCCTCGGGGTACGGGATGTCCCAGACGACGTCGAGCTGGCCGTCGAGGAACCGCTGGAAGACGCCCGCCTCGGAGTCCTCCGCGAGGTCGAGGTCGATTCCGTCGGGCGCGATCCGGTTCCGCTCCCAGTAGCCGTCGAAGCGGTCGAATCGCGCGGACTTCCCGAACGCGATCTCCCGCGGCACGAAGGCGCCGGTCCCGCAGGGGAAGCGGCGGATCCGGTCCGGGTCGCCGAGGATCGCCGGCGGCAGGACGGTGATGTCGGGGAGGGTCAGGAGCTGCAGGAAGAAGGGAACGGGCCGCGAGAGGCGGACGTTCAGGACCGAGCCGGAAGGCGTCTCGAGCCCGGCGACGCCCGGTCTCCGCCCGGCCCGGAACTCCTCGTACCCCTCGACGGCGTCGAAGAGGGCGGCGAGCGGCGCGCCGGTGGCCGGCGAGAGGAAGCGCTCGAAGGAGGCCTTGACGTCGGCGGCCGAGAGAGTACCGCCCTCGTGCCACCTCACGCCGCGCCGGAGGTGGAACGTGAAGAGCGTCCCGGTCGGGTCGATCTCCCAGCGCTCGGCGAGCTCGGGAACGATCCGCGTCCCCTCGCCGAACTTGACGAGCCCCTCGCCCCAGGTCCGCGCGAGGATCGCCTGGGGAACGGTCTGGCTGAAGGCGGGGTCGAAGTTCGCCTCGTCGAGGTAGCGCAGAGCGGCGCGGATCCGCCCGCCCGGCGCGGGCGACGGGAGGCGGAAGAGCGAGGAGCGGGAGCGGAGGAGGAGCGACTCCTGCTCGAGCGCCTGGGCCGCCTGGTTCATCGCGGTCGCGGCGTAGGCGTTCTGGCGCGCGGCCCTCCGGATCTCGTCCATCGACCCGACGACGGCGGAGGAGCCGTCGGCGAGCGTCACGGTCGCCTCCGCGATGGCGTCGACGGTCGAGGTGACGCGCTCCATCGAGCCGAGGAGCGTCTGGCCGCCGACGGCCTGCTCCTCCATCGCCCGCGCGAGCTGCTCCGTGAGCTCGCGGACGCGGTCCGCCCGAGCGTGGACGGTCCGCGTCGTCTCGAGCTGTCCGCGCGTCGCCTCGGAGATCCGGACGACCTCGGCCGAGACCCGGCCCGTCGCCTCGGAGACGCGGGCGGCGTCGGCGCTCTGCGCCACCGCCCTGCCGGCGATCCCCTCCGACGCGCGGCGGGACTCGAGCGCGAGCGCCTCGATCTCGTCGAGCGTCGCGTCGGAGGTCTGTGCGAGGTCGACGCCTTCCTCCGTCCGTCGCCGGGCGTCCGAGAGGAGCCGGCGGACGTCCTCGACGCCGCCGCGGACGGAAGAGACCAGGCCGCGGACCTCCTCGGTGGAGACGGCGGTCCGTTCGGAGAGGTCGCGGATGTCGTCGGCGAGGACGGAGAAGGTCTTGCCGCTCTCGCCGGCCTGGGCGGCGATGATCGAGGCGTTGAGGGCGAGGAGGTTCGTCTCGCCGGCGATCTCCTCGATCGCGTGGAGGATCTCCCCGATGCGCGCGCTGTGCTCGGCGAGCGCCGTGGAGGCGTCGGCGGCGCCCGAGACGGCCGCGCGGATCTCGTGCATTCCGGCGAGCGTCCCCGAGACGGCGGTCTTCCCCGAGACGACGGCCGCCGAGACGCGCTCGGAGAGCCGCGCACCGGTCTGGGCCTGCCGGTCGGTCTCGGCGGCGGAGGAGCGGATCGCGGCGGTGGCGCGGGCGGTCTCGTCCGCGAGGCCCGAGAGGTTCTCGACGGCCGAGGCGACCTGCTGGAGCGCGGAGACGACGCCGCCGAGCGAGGCGGTCGTCTCGTCGACGAACGCGCGGAGCGCCGTGGTGCTCCGCGAGACCTGGGTGACGGAGGCCGTCATCTCGTGGAGCGAGGCGCCGGCGTTCTCGGCCGCGCCGGCGAGCGTCTCCATCGACTCGCGCAGGGAGCCGATGGCCGCGTCGGTACCGCGCATCGCGTCGGCGGTCTCCTCCGCGCGCGAGCTCTGCATCGCCGCGGCGAGGGAGAGCTCGCGTCCCCGGGTCGTGAGGTCCGCGGCGACGCCGGAGACGGCCGCGGAGAGGCGCGCGAACG
>JAKLER010000182.1 GCA_022711615.1 Acidobacteriota bacterium | reverse complement strand
GACCGCGAGATGAGCCGGAAGAAGACGCGGGACCCGATCGCCAACGAGGCGATGAACAAGCTGAAGAACCGGGCGGGGACGGTCGCCATGGCGCGGACGTCCGCCCCGAACAGCGCGACGTCGCAGTTCTTCGTGAACGTCGTCGACAACCCGATGCTCGACTACCGCGACACCTCCGCCGAGGGGATCGGCTACTGCGTCTTCGGGAAGGTCGTCGAGGGGATGGAGGTCGTCGAGAAGATTCGTTCGGTGCCGACGGGGGTGAAGAACGGGATGCGCGACGTCCCGACGACGCCGGTCGTCATCGAGTCGATCACCCGCGTGAAGGCCGACGCGCCTTAGGGCGGCTCCCACCTCCCGCCGGAGCCGGCCTCACGCGCCGAATCGGAGCGACGGCGAGCCGCCGGACCCGGAGGCCGTGAGGACTCCTCACCCGGCGGCACCGATCGCCCCACCGTGCCGCTTCTCCCAGAGCTCGGCGGCCCGCTCGAGCCAGACCGACTTCACCTGCTCCCGCGCGAGGGCCCGCTCGAGGGGCGGGAGGCGGAGGACCGCCCCGAGGAGAGGCCCGAGGACGCGGTGGCTCGCGAGGGCCCGGTCGTCGAAGATCAGGTCGGCGAGGTTGCCGCGCTCGATCGCCATCCGGACGACGCGCTGGACCGTGTCCTTCGGCGGGATCACCCGCGCCTCGCGCCGGACGAGCGCGAGCCCTCCTCGCGGGCAGGCGGGGACGCAGACGCCGCAGCCGAGACAGGCCTCGACCGAGAGCGACGCGACGCGCCGCGCCGGGAGCGGGTCGCCCGCGGGCCGGAAGCCCATCGCGTCGACCGGGCACGCCTTCGCGCACGCCCCGCAGCCGCTGCAGCGCTCCGCGTCGACCTCGGGGAGGAAGCCGGTCGTGTGGACCGGCCGGTGGGCCCCGAACCTCTTCTGTGCGAGGAGCGCCTCGCAGCAGCAGCCGCAGCAGCTGCAGACGAAGGCGACCCGCTCCCTCACGTTCTCGCCGAACTGGACGAGGCCGAGGCCGCGCCCCTTCGCGAGGAGGTCGAGCGCCTCCGCGGAATCGATCCGCCGCGCGAAGCCGTGGCGCGCAAGCGAGTCGGCGGTGTTCCCGAACGTGAGGCAGACCTCGAGCGGGGCGTCGCAGGCGCGCCCGACGTGGGCCATCTTGTGGCGGCAGTAGCAGACGCCGACCGCGGCGTGCGAGGCCGTCCGCGCGACCTCGCTCGCCCGCTCCCAGTCGAGGACCTCGAGCGCCTCCGGGGCGGGGAGGGCGTCCTCGTTCACGAACGTCCGGCCGAGCTGGGTCTCTCCGCGGGCGAAGAGCTCCCGGATGAAGTCCTCCTCGACGTTCAGGTACTCGTAGAAGAGCTCCGCGAGCGCCTTCTGGTCGACGTCGTCCCGCACTCGCATCATCGAGAACTCGAAGAATCCGGCCATCGGGGGCGGGAGGACCCACCGCGTCTCGCCGTCGGGCCGGACGGCGTCGAGGAGGAGCGCCCGGGAGGAGAGGGCGTCGAGCGTCTTCCGCGCCTCGGCCTCCGTCGTCTTCCAGGCCCGCGCCGCCGTCGCGACGGTGAACGGCTTCACCGGGAGGAGCGCGACGAGCCCGGCCTCGCGCTCCGTGAAGAGGAGGGCGAGGATCCGGTAGAGGAGGTCCGACGGGGGCGCCCCCTGCGGGAGGCGGTTCAGGCGGTCGACGAGGTCGCGGAATCCGCCGCGGGCGGTCGCGTGGCCCACGGGGGCATTCTGGCCCCGATGAGGCGCCGGGCGGAACGAACGGGCCCGAAACGGAGGCTCCGGAAAGAAAAAGAGCCGCCCATCGGGGCGGCTGGGAGGAGAGGCTGGAGTGTGCGCCACCCTCCCCTTTGCAGGGTTCGTGCCAGGCGGATCGGTGCCAATTCGACCGAAAACGAGGCCGGTTCCCGGGTCCGGAGCCGCCCGGGACGGTGCCTCGACGGCACCGAGTGACGAACGTCACGCTTCCACGACGACGTCGTACCCCTCGTGGTGCAGGTGCTCGTCGACCTGGACGTGGATCGGCATCCCGACGTGCTCGGTGAGCTCCTCGATCAGGTGGCGCTCGTCCGAGGAGAGCGCCCGCGAGATCTCCGGGTGGACCCGGAGGAAGATGGCGTGGCCCTCCCCCGAGGCGGCCCGCTTGAGGATCTCGCGGCGGATCTCGAGGAGGATCGTCGGGACGCTCTTGATCCGGCCCGAGCCCGAGCAATAGGGGCAAGGCATCGTGAGCGCCCGCTCGAGGCTCTGGCGCTGCCGCTTCCGCGTGATCTCGACGAGGCCGAACTCGGAGACCGGGAGCATCCGGTTCTTGGAGCGGTCCTTCTTCAGCTCGGCCTCGAGCGCCGTGACGAGCTCCTGCCGGTGCTCCTCCTCCTCCATGTCGATGAAGTCCACCACGAGGAGGCCGCCGAGGTCGCGGAGCCGGATCTGCCTCACGATCTCCTGGACGGCCTCCATGTTCGTCCGGAGGACCGTGTCCTCGAGCCGCTTCTTCCCGATGTACTTCCCGGTGTTGACGTCGATGGCGACGAGCGCCTCGGTCTGGTTGATGACGATGTAGCCGCCCGACTTCAGCCAGACCTTCGACTTCAGGGCGTTCTCGATCTCCGCGTCGACGCCGAGCTCCTCGAAGAGCGGGCTCGACTTCCGGTAGAGCTTCACCTTGCCGACGAGGTTCGGCTGGACCTGGTCGAGGAACTCGACGATCCGGCGGTACTCCTCGTCGTCGTCGACCCAGAGGACGGCGAACTCCTGGCCGAAGATGTCGCGCGCCGCCCGGAGCGTCAGGTCGAGGTCGCGGTGAAGGAGGGCGGGGGCGCCGGAGCGCTCCGCCCGCTTGCGGATCTGCTCCCAGAGCCGGGCGAGGTAGCGCTTGTCGGAGGCGAACTCGTCGGCGGCTCGCCCCTCGCCCGCCGTCCGGACGATGAATCCGCCCGGCCCCTTGCGGAGAGCGGTGAGGATGTCGCGGAGGCGGACCCGCTCCTCCTCGTTCTCGATCCGGCGCGAGACGCCGACGTGGTCGATCGTCGGCATGTAGACGAGCGTCCGGCCGGGAAGGGTGACGTGCGTCGTGATCCTCACGCCCTTGTGGGCGATCTGGTCCTTCGTCACCTGGACGACGAGCTCCTGCCCTTCGCGGAGGAGCTCGTCGATCGAGGGGAGCGGCGCGCGCGGGGGAGGCTCGGCCTCGACGACCGCGGACGGAGCCTCTCCGGTCTCCTCCGCCTCGGCCTCGACGGCGCCGTTCTCCTCCATACCGCCGAAGCGGTCGAAGTCCTCGACCTCCTCTCCGACGTCGGCGACGTAGAGGAAGGCGTCCTTCTCGAGGCCGATGTCGACGAACGCCGACTGCATCCCCGGCAGGACGCGCGTGACGCGCCCCTTGTAGATGTTCCCGACGACGCCGCGCTGCTTGCGCCGCTCGATCTGGACCTCCGCGACCCGGCCGTCCTCGAGGACGGCGACCCGCGTCTCGCGTTCGTTGGCGGAGATGAGGAGCTCTTTCTGCATGTGGGCCTCGGGCATTCAGACGTTGACGAACCGGCGCTGGGCGACGGAGAGGACGAGCCCCGTCATCGCCCAGGTGGCGATGATGGACGAGCCCCCGTAGGAGACGAACGGCAGGGTGATGCCCGTCGTCGGCAGGACTCCGACGTTCATGGCGACGTTCGCCGCGGCCTGCGCCGCGACGTTGAGGACGACGAGGAGGACGAGCATCGAGCCGCCCCGGTCGCGCGCGTCGCGCGCTACGCCGAGCCCCCTCGCGAGATAGAGGCCGTAGAGGCCGAGGACGACGGCGACGCCGAGGAACCCGCGCTCCTCGGCGAGCGCGGCGAAGATGAAGTCGGAGTGGCGGACCGGAAGGAAGCCGAGGCGGCTCTGCGTCCCTTCCTTCCACCCTTTCCCGGCGATGCCGCCCGACCCGATCGCGATGCGCGCCTGCCGCACCTGGTAGCCGGCTCCGCGCGCGGCGAGGTCCGGGTCGAGGAAGGTCCGGATCCGGTCCTTCTGGTAGTCCTTGAGGACGAACCAGGAGGCCCCGACGGCGAGGCTTCCGGCGAGGACGAGCCCGGCCCAGACCCTCGGGCGAAGGCCTCCGAGGTAGAGGGCGGCGACGAGGAACGGGACGTAGGTGAGCGCGACCCCGAGGTCGGGCTGCAGGAGGATGAGGCCGACCGGGAGCGCGACGACGCCGACGAGGGCGGCGACGGTCCGCGTCGAGAGGTAGGGGCGGTCGTCGTTCTCGAGGATCCACGCGAGGAGGAGGACGGTCGCGATCCGTGCCAGCTCGGACGGCTGGACCTGGAACCCGCCGAAGAGCCGGATCCAGGACTTCGCTCCCGCGATCGTCGGCCCGAAGACGGGGAGCCAGACGAGCGGAAGGAGCGAGGCGAGGAAGAGCGCGGGCGAGGCGCGGAGCAGGAGCCGGTAGTCGAAGAGGGCGAAGAAGGCCGCCGCGACCACCCCGGCGAGAAGGAACAGCGCCTGGCGTCCACCGAGGCTCCCGCGGGGCGTCCCCGAGGTCGTCGAGACGACCATCGCGAGGCCGGCGGCCGACAGGGCGAGCGCGGCGAAGAGGAGCGGCACGTCGACTCGCCGCGGGAGCGCGTCGGCGAGGCGCGACACGTCAGGCCCCCGTCCGGGTCGCGGGCGCGCCGGCGCCGTTCGCGGCCGTCGTCGTTCCCCCGGGAGGGGTCGCCTCCGGGGCGGGCGCGGCCGGCGGCTCCGGGACGGGGACGCTCCCGGGGCGCAGGTGCGCCTCGATGAGACGCATCGCGAGGGGGGCGGCGGCCGAGGAGCCGTGCATGCCGTTCTCGACGAAGACGACGACGACGATCTTCGCGTCGTCGCGCGGGGCGAAGGCGGCGAACCAGGCGTGATCGCGCAGCTTCTCGGGGAGCTGGTGCGTCATCTTCGCCTGCTTCTGGGCGACCACCTGGACGGTCCCGGTCTTCCCGCAGGCGTCGAGGCCTTCCACCCGGTAGCGGTAGGCCGTCCCGCCCGGCTGGTTCACCACGCGCCAGAGTCCCTCGACGATCGTCTCCCTCACGCCCGGGGGGAACGGGACCCTTTCGGTGACGGGCGGACGGTACGCGACGCGGGCGCCGCTCCGGACGTGCTCCCCGATCCGGAACAGGTGCGGCACCGGAAGGGCGCCGTCCTCGTTCGCGAGCGCCGAGAAGGCGCGCGCCGTCTGGAGCGCCGAGACAAGCAGCGGCCCCTGGCCGATGGCGACGGAGATCGTCTCGCCCGGGTACCAGGGATGCTTGCGCACCGACTGGCTCCAGGCCGAGGAGGGGACGTTCCCGGCTTTCTCGGAGGCGAGGTCGACGCCGGTCGGGCGCCCGAACCCGAAGGTCCGCGCGGCCTCGGCGAGGGCGTCGACGCCGAGCCTCCGGCCCGCGTTGTAGAACCAGACGTCGCACGAGACCTGGAGCGCCCGCGGCAGGTCGACCGTGCCGTGCGCGCCGTGGCAGCGGAAGCGGCGGCCGTAGAACGTGGCGAAACCGGGGCAGAAAGCGGTCTCGGAGGCGGGAATCCCGTTCGTCAGCGCGGCGTACGCGACGAAGGCCTTCCAGACGGAGCCCGGCGAGTAGACGTTCTGGAGCGCCCGGTTCTGCATCGGGCGGTCCTCGTTCCCGATGATCGTCTGCCACTCCGCCCGCGTGACCCGCCGGGAGAAGACGTTCGGGTCGAAGGCCGGCGCGGAGACGAGGGCGAGGATCTCGCCGGTCCTCGGGTCCAGCGCGACCGCCGATCCGACCTTGTCGCGGAAGTAGTCGTCGGCGATCCGCTGGAGGTCGAGGTCGACGTTCAGGACGAGCGTGTTCCCGGGCAGCGGGTCGAGCCGGTCGAGCTCGGCCACCTCGCGTCCGAAGGAGTCGATGACGAACGTGCGCAGGCCCGACGTCCCGGCGAGAAGGTCCTGGTAAGCCGCTTCGATCCCGCGCTGGCCGATCGACTCGCCCGAGCGGACGCGTCCGGCGCGCGAGGCGAGCTGCTCGGGGCTCGCCTCCCCGAGGTATCCGAGGAGGTGGGCGAGGACCGTCCCCTGCGTGTAGACGCGGCGCTCGGTCGTCTGGACGACGAGCTCGGGGTGCTCGAGCGCGTGCGCCTCCACGGCGCCGACCTCGGCGATCGACAGGTCGTCGTCGAGGACGACCGGCACGAAGTCGTAGCCCCCGCGAAGCCTCTCGACGCGGCGGCGGAGCTCCTCGAGCGGCCGGCCGAGGAGGGTCGATACGAAACGGAGGGAGGCCTCGACGTCGCGCGTCTCCCGCCGGTAGAGGAGGAGCGTGAAGGACGGCTCGTTCTCCGCCAGGAGCTTCCCGTTCCGGTCGAGGATGAAGCCCCTCGAGGCGTTGATCGGGACCGACCTCTGACGGTTGTTCTCGGCCTGGCGGGCGTAGTCGTCCCCGCGGAGGACCTGGTGGACCCAGTAGATGCCGACGAGCAGGGCGAGGACGGAGAACGACGCCACGGCGAGCCGGTCGATCCGGCGAAGGAGGGGGCGGCGGTCCTCGCGGGCGCTTGCGGGCATCGGGTCTCCGACTATGCCAGCCTTCGACGGCGGCGCGCCGCGCGGCGCTCCTTCCAGGGATGGCGGAAGATCGCCTGGAGGACGGCGGCGAGGAGCCCGGTCCCGGCGGCCCGGAACGCGAGCGACGAGAGGACGGGCTGGAGCGGCTCGCCGCGCAGGATCCAGAGGAGGAGCGTCGCGACGAGGCCGTCGACGACGACGGCGCCCCAGACCAGGAGACCGAGCAGGACGGGCTTCTCGACGAGGGCGCGCGCCCCGATCGCCGCGAGGAGATAGGCGACGAGGACCTTCGTGAACGAGTGGAGGCCCCAGAGCCGGCCCGGCGTGGCGAGGGCGTCCTCGGCGAGCCCCGCGGCGAAGGCGGTCAGCATCGCGGGGACCGACCGCCCGCGGCGCGCCACCGCCGCGACCGGCAGGTAGAAGAGGTCCGGCGGGTGGGGGAGGGCGAGGACTCCGAGCAGGACGGTTCCGAGGGCGGCGAGGGCGAGGCCGAGCGCGACGGTCACGGCTCGGGACGTCCGGCGGGCGCGGCCCCCGGCGCCGGGGCGTCGGGGCGGACGGGCGGGATGACGAAGACGAGCGGCTCGCGCGACGGGTCAGCGACGAGGTCGACCGGGAGCTCCAGGAACAGGGAGGCGCCGGGGCGGCGGACGGCGGCGATCCGCCCGAGACGGAGCGCTCGCGGGTAGACGCCGTCGGTCCCGGACGTGACGACCTCTTCGCCGACCGCGACGTCCGCGATGGCCGGGACGTACTGGATCGCGGCCCCCGAGGCACCGTCGCCGCGGGCCACCGCGACGCGGCCCGTCCGCGGAAGGAGGACGCCGGTGGCGGCCGTCCGGTCGGAGAGGAGCTGGACGCGCGCGCCGCGCTCCCCGGCGGAGACGACCCGGCCGAGCAGGCCTTCCTCGCCGACGACGACGCCGCCCGGCTCGACGCCGTCGGCGCGGCCGCGGTCGAGCAGGGCGGTCTGGAACGGGCCGGCCGTGTCGATGACGACGATCCGCGCGGGGCGGGTCCCGGCCGGCGGCGCGGGGACCGCACCGAGGAGCCGCACGAGCCGGTCCCGCTCCAGCGCCGCCCCGTGCAGGGAATGGAGGCGCGCCTCGAGGGCGGCGACCCGCACGCGGAGCGCGGCGTTCTCCTCCCGAAGCGCCTCGCGCGTCGCGAAGCTCCCGGCGAGCGAGCCGGCGGCGGAACGGACCCCCGTCGTCCCGCGCACGAGGACGGCGGAGGCGTCCAGGGCCCACTCCTCCGCGAGCGTCCCCTGCTCCGACCTCCTCACCTGCAGGGAGAGGAGGATCACGCAGCTGCCGAGCAGCGTCGCGAGGACGAGCGCCGGCCGTGCGGGGGAGAGCGGAGCGGCCACCGGGGCCTCAGTCGACGGAGATCTTCCGGAGCAGGTCGACGTCCGCGAGCATCGCCCCGGTCCCGAGCGCGACCGAGTCGAGCGGGAGCTCGGCGATCGTGATCGGGAGCCCGGTCTCCTCGCGGAGGCGCCGGTCGAGGTTCTTCAGGAGCGAGCCGCCTCCGGTGATGACGATCCCCTTGTCCATGATGTCGGCCGAGAGCTCCGGGGGGGTCTTCTCGAGCGCGACGCGGACGGCGTCGACGAGGATGCCGACCGTCTCCGCGAGCGACTCGCGCACCTCGGCGTCGGTGAGCGTGAGCGTCTTCGGGATCCCTTCGACGAGGTCGCGCCCCTTGATCTCCATCGTGAGCGGCTCGTCGAGCGGGAAGGCCGACCCGATGTCGATCTTGATCTGCTCGGCCGTCCTCTCGCCGATGAGGAGGTTGTACTTCCTCTTGATGTACTGAATGATCGCCTCGTCCATCTCGTTCGAGGCGACGCGCACCGACTTCGAGTAGACGATGCCGGCGAGCGAGATCACCGCGACGTCGGTCGTCCCGCCGCCGATGTCGACGATCATGTTCCCGGTCGGCTCGGTGATCGGGAGCCCCGAGCCGATCGCGGCCGCCATCGCCTGCTCGATGATGAAGACCTCGCTCGCACCCGCCTGGAGCGCCGAGTCCTTCACCGCGCGCTTCTCGACCTGCGTGATGTCGGACGGGACCGAGATGACGATGCGCGGCCTCACGAACGGCGAGCGGCCGATCGCCTTCTTGATGAAGTAGTCGAGCATCTTCTCGGTGATCTCGAAGTCGGCGATGACGCCGTCCTTCATCGGGCGGAT
>JAKLER010000181.1 GCA_022711615.1 Acidobacteriota bacterium | reverse complement strand
GTTGTTCGCCGCGTCCAGGAGCTCTCCGGCGAGCTTGTCCTGCATGGTCTTCTCGCCGCGGGCCTGCGAGTAGTTGATGATCCAGCGGATCGCCAGGGACATCCGGCGGTTCGGCTTGACCTCGACGGGGACCTGGTAGGTCGAGCCGCCGACGCGCCGGGACTTGACCTCGAGGACGGGCTTGACGTTCTCCAGGGCCTTCTTGAACGTCTTGAGCGGGTCGTCCTGGGTCTTCCCCTCGATCTGCTTCATGGCGCCGTAGAAGATGCCCTCCGCGGTGGACTTCTTCCCGCACTTCATGACGGAGCTGATGAACTTGGTGACGAGCTGGGACTGGTAGAGCGGGTCCGGAAGGACCTCGCGCTTCGGGACTTCGCGACGGCGCGGCACGGCTTCTCTCCCCTACCTCAGGACTTCGGGCGCTTGGCGCCGTACTTGGAGCGGGACTGCTTCCGGTTCGCGACGCCGACGGCGTCGAGCGTCCCACGGATGATGTGGTAGCGGACGCCGGGAAGGTCCTTCACGCGGCCGCCACGAATCATGACGATGGAGTGCTCCTGGAGGTTGTGCCCGATGCCGGGAATGTAGGTCGTGACCTCGATGCCGTTCGTGAGCCTCACGCGGGCGATCTTTCGGAGCGCCGAGTTCGGCTTCTTGGGGGTCGTGGTCTTGACCTGGGTGCAGACCCCCCGCCTCTGCGGGCAGGACTGGAGGGCGGGCGACTTCGTCTTGTAACGGACGGCTTCGCGGCCCTTACGAACGAGCTGGCTGATCGTCGGCATCAGACTTCCTCGGTTCCTCTTCCCCGCCGGAGAGACGACTTTTCGGCCCTTGGGGCCGCTCTCTCCCCGGAATTTTCGATGTCGGATCGCTCTCTCGGAAGGCCGAATCGGCTCTGTCCGAGGGGCGAAACCGGCAGAGACTACGTGTAAGTCCCCCGTATGTCAACCCGGTACGTCGACCGGACGCCATCGGGGCCGGAAGGGAACCCGGCGGTCCGGGTCCCCCGTTACTCAGCGCGAGCGCAGCGAGCTGCCTTCCCGCGCGGAGGGGGTTTGGGGGGACCCGGCGGTCCGGGTCCCCCCAGGGCATTTCAGATCTCCTCGTCGAGGTCCGCCGCCACGACCGGCGGCTCGTCGTCGTAGAACGGCTCCTCGATCTCGTCGGGCTGGATCGGGATCTCCTCCCGTTCGAGCTCGACGTTCCGGTAGAAGTCCATCCCCGTCCCGGCCGGGATGAGCCGGCCGACGATGACGTTCTCCTTCAGGCCGCGCAGGAGGTCCACCCGGCCCGCGATCGACGCCTCCGTGAGGACGCGGGTCGTCTCCTGGAAGGAGGCGGCCGACACGAAGGAGTCGGTCGAGAGCGAGGCCTTCGTGATGCCGAGGAGGAGCGGACGGCCCTGCGCCGGCTTGCCGCCGGCGGCGATGATCCGGTCGTTCTCCTCGCGGAACCGGAACTTGTCGACCTGCTCGTCGATCAGGAACTCGGTGTCGCCGACCTCCTCGACGCGGACGCTCCGCATCATCTGGCGGACGATGACCTCGATGTGCTTGTCGTTGATGCCGACGCCCTGGGAGCGGTAGACCTCCTGGATCTTGTCGGTCATGTACCGCTGGAGCTCCTTCTCGCCCTTGACCGCGAGGATGTCGTGCGGCGAGGGGTCGCCCTCGGTGAGGGGATCCCCCGCCTCGACGCGCTCGCCCTCCTGGACCATGACGTGGGCGCCGCGCGGGACGAGGATGTCGCGCTTCTGCCCGTCCTCGGACTCGACGACGAGCTTCTGCTGCCCCTTGACCGTCCCGGCGTGACGGACGGCGCCGGAGACCTCGGTGATGACCGCGGGCTCCTTCGGACGCCGGGCCTCGAAGAGCTCGACGACGCGCGGGAGGCCGCCGACGATGTCGCGCGTCCTCTTCTTCTCCACGGGCTTCTTGGCCAGCGCGTCGCCCGGGCGGACCGTGTCGCCGTCGGCCACCATGAGGTGGGCCGGGATCGGGAGCGCGTAGCGGCGCTCCGTGCCGTCCGCGCCGAGGACGACGAGCTGCGGCGAGCGCTTCTCCGTCGTGCCGGTCGTCTCGACGACGATCTTCTGCGAGAGGCCCGTGACCTTGTCCGTCTCCTCGCGGAGGTTCTCCCCCTCGAGGATGTCCTTGAAGACGACCTTGCCCTCGATCTCCGAGAGGATCGGCGAGGCGAAGGGGTCCCAGGTGACGAGGAGCTGGCCGGGCTTGACCTCCTCGCCCGAGGTCACCTTGAGGACGGAGCCGTAGGCGAGGGAGTAGCGCTCCTTCTCCCGGCCCTTCGCGTCCTGGATGACGAGCTTGGAGTTGCGATTGACGACGACCTCCGTGCCGTCGCTCTTGCGCACCGTGAGCGCGTTGAGGAACCGCGCGACGCCGGGGTTCTTCGCCTGGTGGCGGGCGGTCTCCGAGACGCGCGCCGTCCCGCCGTAGTGGAACGTCCGCATCGTGAGCTGGGTGCCCGGCTCGCCGATCGACTGCGCGGCGATGACGCCGACCGCCTCGCCGATGTCGACCATCCGGCCCGTGGCGAGGTTCCGGCCGTAGCACTTCCGGCAGACGCCGCGGCGGGTCTCGCATGTCAGGACCGAGCGGATCTTCACCTTCTCGATGCCCGCCTCCTGGATGGCGGTTGCGATCTCCTCGGTGATCAGGTCGTTGGCGGCGATGACGACCTCGTCCGTCGCCGGGTCGTAGACGTCCTCCTGGACGAAGCGGCCGACGATGCGGTCGCGGAGGGGCTCCAGGATCTCGCCCCCCTCGACGATCGCCGTGACGGTGATCCCGTCGAGCGTGGCGCAGTCCTCCTCGTTGATGATGACGTCCTGGGCGACGTCCACGAGGCGGCGCGTGAGGTAGCCGGAGTCGGCCGTCTTGAGCGCCGTGTCCGCGAGGCCCTTGCGGGCTCCGTGCGTCGAGATGAAGTACTCGAGGACGGAGAGCCCCTCGCGGAAGTTCGAGATGATCGGCTGCTCCATGACCTCGCCCGAGGGCTTGGACATGGGGCCGCGCATGCCGGCGAGCTGGCGCACCTGCTCCTTGGAGCCTCGGGCGCCGGAGTCGGCCATCATGAAGATCGGGTTGAACTCGTTCCCCGGGGCCGCGTCCTCGGCCTTCATCTCCTTCATCATGGCCTCGGAGACGGCCTCGGTCGCGCGGTGCCAGATGTCGATGATCTTGTTGTGGCGCTCGCCGTCGGTGATCGCGCCCTGGGCCCGCTGGTTGTCGACCTCGAGGACGTCCTTGCGCGCCTTGTCGACGAAGCCCGTCTTCTTCGACGGGATCCGCATGTCGTCGACGCCGATCGAGATCCCGGCCCGCGTCGCGGCCGCGAAGCCGAGCTGCTTGATGATGTCGAGGATCTCGACCGTCCGCTCCAGCCCGAGGT
Source organism: Acidobacteriota bacterium (assembly GCA_022711615.1). Lineage (GTDB taxonomy): Bacteria > Acidobacteriota > Thermoanaerobaculia > UBA5066 > UBA5066 > UBA5066. Next base: position 5,406 of record JAKLER010000181.1, on the reverse strand, counting down.
TCACGAAGCAGTAGTTGACGAGGTCCTGCAGGCCCTTCTTCTTCAGCGTCCCGTTGATGAACGGGATGTCCTTCGGGAGGTGCGCGCACATCAGGACGCGTCCCACCGTCGTCTCGATCCGGGTCCCGTGGCAGTCGATCGGCTCGGCGTGGACGATGTCCTGCTGGTCGCCGATCACCTGGTTCTCGAGGTCGATGAGGCGTCCGGTGTAGCGGACGGTGATCCCGGCGTGGGTGTCGAGCTCCCCGGCGCCGTGCGCGAGGAGGACGTCGTCGAAGCCCGCGAAGACCCGGCCCTCGCCCTTGCGGCCCTCCTTGCGGCGGGTCAGGTAGTAGAGGCCGAGGACGAGGTCCTGCGAGGGCACCGTGAGCGGCTTGCCGCTCGCGGGCGACAGGATGTTGTGCGCCGAGAGCATGAGGACCTGGGCCTCGACCTGCGCCTTCGGCGAGAGCGGCACGTGGACGGCCATCTGGTCGCCGTCGAAGTCCGCGTTGAAGGCCGCGCAGACGAGCGGGTGGATCTTGATCGCCTTGCCTTCGATGAGGACCGGCTCGAACGCCTGGATGCCGAGGCGGTGGAGCGTGGGCGCCCGGTTCAGGAGGACCGGGTGCTCCTTGATGACCTCCTCGAGGGCGTCCCACACCTCGTTCGGCGCCGCCTCGACGAGCTCCTTCGACATCTTGATCGTCGAGGTGAGCCCCTTCTGCTCGAGGCGCCGGTAGATGAAGGGCTTGAAGAGCTCGAGGGCCATCCGCTTCGGGAGGCCGCACTGGTTCAGCTTCAGCTCGGGGCCGACGACGATGACCGACCGGCCCGAGTAGTCGACGCGCTTGCCGAGCAGGTTCTGGCGGAAGCGGCCCGACTTCCCCTTGAGGGTGTCGGAGAGCGACTTCAGCGGGCGGTTGTTCGTCCCCTTCAGGACGCGGCCGCGACGGCCGTTGTCGAAGAGGGCGTCGACCGCCTCCTGGAGCATCCGCTTCTCGTTGCGGACGATGACCTCGGGCGCGCGGAGCTCAAGGAGCTTCTTCAGCCGGTTGTTCCGGTTGATGACCCGCCGGTAGAGGTCGTTCAGGTCCGAGGTCGCGAAGCGCCCGCCGTCGAGCGGCACGAGCGGGCGGAGCTCCGGCGGGATGACCGGGATGACGTTCAGGATCATCCACTCCGGCCTGTGGCCCGAGCGGCGGAAGGCGTCGACGACCTTGAGGCGCTTGGCGGCCTTCAGCCGCTTCAGGGCGGAGGTCTCCGTCTTCATGATGAGGCGGAGCTCGTCGGCGAGGTCGTCGATGTTGACCCGCTGGAGGAGCTCCTGGATCGCCTCGGCGCCCATCTTCGCGACGAACGCGTCGGCGCCGTACTTGGCCCGGAGGTCCCGGTAGCGCTCCTCCGTGATGAGCACCTTCTCGTTGACGTTCTCCTCCTCCGCGAGCGGGCCCGGGTCGACGACGACGTAGGCCTCGAAGTAGAGGATCCGCTCGAGGTCGCGGAGGGTCAGGTCGAGAAGGTGCCCGATCCGGCTCGGGAGGCCCTTGAAGAACCAGACGTGCGAGACCGGGGCCGCGAGCTCGATGTGCCCCATCCGCTCGCGCCGGACCTTCGACTTCGTCACCTCGACGCCGCACTTGTCGCAGACGACGCCCCGGTGCTTCATCCGCTTGTACTTGCCGCAGAGGCATTCCCAGTCGGTGATCGGCCCGAAGATCTTCGCGCAGAAGAGGCCGTCGCGCTCCGGCTTGAACGTCCGGTAGTTGATCGTCTCCGGCTTCGTCACCTCGCCGAAGGACCAGGAGCGGATCTTCTCGGGGCTCGCGAGGGCGATCTTGATCGCGTTGAAGTCGCGGGGGCCGGGGCCGCGGAAGACCGGGGCCGCGGCCGCGAGGGGGGAAACGCCGAAGGTGTCCATGGTCATCAGTTCCCTCCTCAGACCTTCAGGAGCTCGACGTCGAGGCAGAGCGACTGCAGCTCGCGGACGAGGACGTTGAACGACTCGGGCAGGCCCGGCTCCTCGGGAACCTCGCCCTTGACGATCGCCTCGTAGACGCGGGAGCGCCCGTCGACGTCGTCGGACTTGACCGTGAGGAGCTCCTGGAGCGTGTAGGCCGCCCCGTAGGCCTCGAGGGCCCAGACCTCCATCTCGCCGAACCGCTGGCCGCCGAACTGCGCCTTGCCGCCCAGGGGCTGCTGCGTGATGAGCGAGTAGGGCCCGATGGAGCGGGCGTGGATCTTGTCGTCCACGAGGTGGGACAGCTTGAGCATGTAGATGTAGCCGACCGTGACCTTCTGCTCGAACCTCTCGCCCGTCATCCCGTCGTAGAGCTCCGTCTTGCCGCTCCGCGGGAGGTTCGACTTCTCGAGGAGCGCCCGGATCTCCTCCTCGGAGGCCCCGTCGAAGACGGGCGAGGCGATGCTCAGGCCGAGCGCCTGCGCGGCCCAGCCGAGGTGCGTCTCGAGGATCTGCCCGACGTTCATCCGCGACGGGACGCCGAGCGGGTTCAGGACGATCTGGACCGGCGTGCCGTCCGGCAGGTACGGCATGTCCTCCTCGGGGAGGATCCGGCTGATGACGCCCTTGTTCCCGTGCCGGCCGGCCATCTTGTCGCCGACCTGGAGCTTGCGCTTCATGGCGACGTAGACCTTGACCGTCTTGTTGACGCCGGGGGCGAGCTCGTCGCCCTTCGAGAGGAGCGTGACGCGGTCGGCCGCCACCTTGCGGATGACGTCCACCTGGGAGTCGGCGCGCTGGAGGACGAGCCGGACGGTGTCCTTGATCTCCTCGTCGCGGAGCTTCAGGCTCTTGAGGAGCCGCGGCCCCATCATCCCGATCTTCTCGACCGTGAGCTTGTGGTTCGCGGCCACGAGGACGTTCCCCTGCGGGTCGACGACGTCCTCGAGGACCGTGCGCCCCTCGAGGAGGCGCTCGATCTTCTCCTTGGCCTCCGTCCGGACGATCCGGATCTCGTCCTCGGCGTCCTTGTTGAGGAAGCCGATCTCCTCGTCGAGGATCTGCTTGGCCCGGACGTCCTTCTGCTTCTCGTCGTCCTTGCGCGTGAAGATCTTCACGTCGACGACGACGCCTTCGATCCCCGGCGGGCACTTGAGCGAGGCGTCGCGGACGTCGCCGGCCTTCTCGCCGAAGATCGCCCGGAGGAGCTTCTCCTCGGGGGTCAGCTGCGTCTCGCCCTTCGGCGTGACCTTGCCCACGAGGATGTCGCCCGGCTTCACGTTCGCGCCGATGCGGATGATCCCGGACTCGTCGAGGTCGCGCAGCGCGTGCTCGGAGACGTTCGGGATGTCCTTCGTGATCTCCTCGGGCCCGAGCTTCGTCTCGCGCGCCTCGATCTCGAACTCCTCGATGTGGATGGAGGTGTAGTAGTCCTCCTTCACCATCTTCTCGGAGATCAGGATCGCGTCCTCGAAGTTGTAGCCGCGCCACGGCATGAAGGCCACGAGGATGTTCCGGCCGAGGGCGAGCTCGCCCCCCGAGGTGCACGGGCCGTCCGCGAGGACCTCGCCGGCCCTCACCCTCTGCCCCTCCTTGACGATCGGCTTCTGGTTGATGCAGGTGTTCTGGTTCGACCGCCGGAACTTCAGGAGCGGGTAGATGTCCGCCCCGAACTCCCGGGGCTTGCCGTCGGGCCCGATCCCCTCGACCCTCACGATGATCCGGCGCGCGTCGACCGTGTCGACGATGCCGTCGCGCTTGCAGAGGACGACGGCGCCGGAGTCGCGGGCGACGACCCCCTCGAGGCCGGTGCCGACGATCGGCGGCTCGGTGCGGAGGAGCGGCACGGACTGCCGCTGCATGTTCGATCCCATGAGGGCCCGGTTCGCGTCGTCGTGCTCGAGGAAGGGGATGAGCGCGGCGGCGACGGAGACGAGCTGCTTCGGGGAGACGTCCATGAAGTGGACCGTCTCCCGGGGCTTCGCGCTGAACTCTCCCTGGAGCGTCACCTGGACCCGGTCGTTCGCGAAGCGGCCGTCGGCCTCGAGAGGCTCGTTCGCCTGCGCGATCGCGTAGTCCTCCTCCTCCCACGCCGGGAGGTAGAAGGCGGTGGGCCGGCCGACGGCGAGCCTCTTGCCGCCCTTCTTCAGCTTCGCGTTCATCGCCTCGAGCTCGGAGGCCTCGACGATCGCGCCCTTCTTCCAGCCCGAGTCGCCGACCGTGAAGATCTCGAAGTGCTCGAGGACCCGCCCGTCCCGGACCTTCTTGTAGGGCGACTCGATGAAGCCGTACTCGGAGATCCGCGCGTAGCACGAGAGCGAGGAGATGAGGCCGATGTTCGGGCCTTCGGGCGTCTCGATCGGGCAGATGCGGCCGTAGTGCGTGGCGTGGACGTCGCGGACCTCGAAGCCGGCGCGCTCGCGCGACAGGCCGCCCGGCCCGAGGGCCGAGAGGCGGCGCTTGTGCGTCACCTCCGAGAGCGGGTTCGTCTGGTCCATGAACTGCGAGAGCTGCGACGACCCGAAGAACTCCTTGATCGCCGCGATGACCGGCTTGGAGTTGATCAGGTCGTGGGGCATCGCGGAGTCGATGTCCTGGTGGACGGACATCTTCTCCTTGATCGCGCGCTCCATCCGGACGAGGCCGATGCGGAACTGGTTCTCGAGGAGCTCGCCGACGCAGCGGACCCGGCGGTTGCCGAGGTTGTCGATGTCGTCGGTCTTGCCGATGTCCTTCCGGAGCTTCAGGAGCGCGTCGATGACGACGTAGAAGTCGTCGGACGAGAGCGTCTTCTGCTCGAGCGAGGTCGAGAGGCCCATCCGGATGTTGAACTTGTAGCGGCCCACGCGGGAGAAGTCGTACTTGCGCGGGTCGAAGAACATCCCGACGAAGAGGTTCTTCGCGCTCTCGTCGGTCGGCGGGTCGCCGGGGCGCATCCGCTTGTAGATCTCGAGGAGCGCCTCGCGCTTGGTCTTGACGGAGTCCTTCCGGAGGGTCGCGATGAGCGTCTCGCCGATCGGCTCCCAGTCGGGGAAGAGCACCTCGACCGGCGTCGCCTGCTTCTCGGCCATCACGGTCGCGAGGTCGTCGGGGACCTCCGTGCCGGCCTCGTAGAGGACCTCGCCCGAGGAGAGGTCGACGACGTCGACGGCGAAGAGGATCCGGCCCAGCTTGGCCGGGTCGGCCGTGACCGTGACGCTCTGGCCGGAGGCGAGCTGCTCCCGCTGGTCGGCGGTGAGCTTGACGTCGGCGAGGATCCGCCCGTCCTTCCGGACGCCGCGGACGTGCTTCTGCCGGATCTCCTCCTTGGCGAGGACGTCCGGCGGGAGGACGAGGTGCGCCTTCCCCTTGTCGAACGTGAGGCCGACGGCCGAGTAGAACTTCTTGAGGATCTGCTCGTCGCTCTCGAGGCCCAGCGCGCGGAGGAAGACCGTCCCGGGGAACTTCCGCTTCCGGTCGATCCGGAC
>JAKLER010000180.1 GCA_022711615.1 Acidobacteriota bacterium | reverse complement strand
CGGCGGTCGGCTTCGCGTTGAGCGTGAGGGTGACGGGGTGGGTCTTGTGCTGCAGGAGACGATAGGGGTTGTCGCTCGCGGCGAGCGGCTCGCCGTCGACGGCGAGGACGTAGTCGCCGACGCGCGCGTCGACCCCGACCTCGGTCAGGGGCGCGCGGTACTTCGGCTCCTCGTTGTGGCCGCGGAAGACCTTCGCGATCCGGTAGAGGCCCGCCTTCTCGTCGAGCTCGAAGCGGGCGCCCGGGAGGCCGACCTTGGCGCGCGCCGGGCGCTCGACGTCCCCCTCCTCGACGTACGCATGGCCGACGTTCAGCTCCGCGACCATCTCGCCGAGGAGGTACGTCAGGTCGGAGCGGTGGGAGACGTGCGGCAGGAGCGCCCGGTAGCGCTCGCCGATCGCCTTCCAGTCGTAGCCGTGCATGTTGCGGACGTAGAAGAAGTCGCGGTAGCGGCGCCAGACCTCGTCGAAGACGTTCGCCCACTCCTCGGCCGGGACGCGGTCGACGGCGAGCTCCTTCGTCGAGACGCTCTTCGGCTCCTTCGCCTTGGGCTTGGCGTCCCAGAGCTTGAAGCCCTTCTCCTTCCCTCCCCCGCGGACGAGGACCTTCGCGCCGTCGTGCGAGAGGGCCCAGCCGTCGACGTTCGCGACGAGGTCGGAGTCCTCGCGCTCCTTCAGGTCGAAGATCACGAGCGCCGGCTCGCGGTCGGAGTCGCGCCCGTAGAACGAGGCCCCTTCCTTCGTGTAGAGGAGCGCCGTCTTCGTCGCCTCGAGGCCGTCGAGGTTGTCCGCTTCGACGGGGACGCGGACGACGCGCTCGGCGAGGCCGTCCCAGTCGATGACGATCGGCTTCGGCGCCTTCGCCTCCTCCTTCTTCGCGTCCTTCCCGTCGCCCTTCCTCCCGTCGGCGGCCTTCGCGTCCTTCTCGTCGTCCTTCTTCACGTCGCCCGGGGTCACCTCGTCGCTCTCGGGAGCGAACGGGTCGGCGACGTCCTTCCGGAGCGCGAGGCCGAAGACGCCGGTCCGGCGGTTGCCGGCGAAGTTCCACTCGATGTCGGAGATCTGCGGCGCGAACTCGCGGTTCGACAGGAACCAGAGGACCTTCCCCTCCGGGTCCCAGGCGGGCTGGAAGGAGGAGAAGAGCTCGCTCGTCACCTTCCGCACCCTGCCGTCCGCGGCGCTCCAGACGTGGAGGACGCGCATCCCCGTGTGCTCGCCCATGGAGAAGGCGAGGTACGCGCCGTCGGGCGAGAAGGCGTAGTCGGTGAGGCCGCCGAAGCGGTCGTCGGCGATCTCTTTCACCTTCCGGTCCGCCACGGTCACGACGTAGAGCTTCCCGTCCTTGTCGGAGACGGCGACCCGGGCGCCGTCGGGAGACCAGACCGGCGGAGAGAGCATCGAGCCGAACGTCGTCGTCAGCTGGGTCGGCTTCGCCGAGCCGTCCTGCGGGACGGTGAAGAGCTGCTCCTCGCCGGCCCCGTCGGAGACGAAGAGGATCGTCTTCCCGTCGGGCGACCAGACCGCGTGCTTGTCGTGCGCGTTCGAGGAGCGGGTCAGGTTCCGCGTCGGCCCGTTCTCGATCGGCGCCGTGAAGACGTCGCCGCGCGCGACGAAGAGGGCGCGCTCCCCCTTCGGCGAGAGCGCGAACCTCTCGATGTTCTTCTCGACGGAGATCCGCGACGGGCGCGACGCGAGGCCGTCGCTCGGGACGGTGATCGGGATCGCCCGCTCGGCCTTCGCCGCGACGTCCCAGAGCCGGAGCTCGCCGCCCAGCTCGTAGACGACCTTCCCGGCGTTGTCGGAGCTGGCCCAGCGGACGTCCCACGTCGTCGACCTCGTCAGCTGCTCGAGGCCCGAGCCGTCGACGCCGACCGAGTAGAGGTTCAGCGTGCCGTCGCGGTCGGAGACGAAGAAGACCCGCTCCCCGATCCACATCGGATCGCGCTCCGTCCTCCTCGACGGGGCGATCGCCCTCTGCGTCCCGGCCGCCAGGTCGTAGATCCAGAGGTCCTGCGCCCAGCCCCCTTCGTAGCGCTTCCAGGTGCGGAAGTCGCGGAAGAGCGGCGAGTAGACGAGGCGCTTGCCGTCGGGGCTGAAATCCCCGGCTCCCGCCGTGTACATCGGGAGCTTCGCCGGCAGCCCGCCCGCGACCGGCACGGTGTAGAGCGCCGTCTCCGTCTTCGCGCTTTCAGCGTCACGCAGGGAGCGGAAGAGGACCGCCTTTCCATCGGGCGTCCAGCCGTAGACCTGGTTGTCGCCGCCGTGGCGGGGAGCGCCGGGTCCCCGCGAGGGGTACCAGGTGAGGCGCTTCGGGACGCCCCCTTCGGCCGGGACGACGTAGACCTGCTCGTCTCCCTCGTACTGTCCGGTGAAGGCGATCCACTTCCCGTCGGGCGAGAACTTCGGGAAGAGCTCCTGCCCCGCGTGCGCGGTGACCCGTGCCGCGAGGCCGCCGGAGACGGGCGCCGTCCAGACGTCGCCGCCGTAGCAGAAGGCGACGCGCTCCCCGTGGACGTCGGGGAACCGAAGCAGCTTCGTCTGGGACGCGGCCGGCGAAGCGAGCGCGAGGGCCGCGAAGCCCGCGGCGAAGGGGGCCGAGAGGCGCGCGAGGCGCCGGAGCGAACGGTTCATCGGATCCTCCGGACCGGCATCCTAGCGCGCGCCGCGCCCTCGCCCTGGGGCCCGCCCCGGCGCCCGCCCCGGTGCCAGGCGTGAAATCGTGTATTGTTGAAACAATACACGATTTCACGCCTGGCACCAGTCTCGGGGGGCGTCAGGGCTTCAGGGTCTTCCGATCGAAGGCGAGCCAGCGGGCGAGGTCGGTGGCGTACCAGCGGGAGAAGCGGCGGTCGGAGGGGCCGCCGGGGAGGGCAGTCTCGGCGACGTCCGTCGCGAGGTCGGTGACGAACCGCCAGGAAGGGCAGATCGTCCGTTCGCGTCCCGCGAGCGAGAGGAGCTGCCCCTGGGCGACGGTCGCGCGGCCTCCGACGACCTCGAACGGCCCGCGGTCGAAGCCGAAGACCGGCGGGAGCTTCCCGCCGAAGAGGAGGTGCCGGAGGAAGACGCGCCGGGAGGCGCCCCACGGCAGGAGCGCGGAGGGATCGGCCCCGGCGAGCGCCCGGCGGGCGACACGGGAGACGAAGGCGGCCTTCCCCTCCGCGCCGAACCACTCCTCCCCCTCCTCGCGCGCGAGGAGGTCGTCGAAGAGGCGGAAGAAGAACGCATGGACGAGCGTCGTGTCGCGGAGCGCGCGCCACGCGTCCCGTCCGAGCAGCCCCGCGCCGAAGAGCTCCTCGCAGAGGGCCGCGTAGAGCCTTTCGAAGAGGACGGCCCCCTTCGAGGCGGCGTCGTAGCGGCGGTCCCACGCGCGGAGCTCGCGGACCGCGGGGAGGTCAGGGAGGTACGGCTCGAGCGCCGAGAGGAGCCGCCGCGCCTGGCCGGAGACGAGGTCCGCCTGCATCGCGCCGAGGTCGGCGGCGGAGAGGCCCCCGCCGGCGGCGGCCTTCGCGCCGGCGAGCTCGCGAAGGCGGTCGGCCCGGTCGGAGCCCATGCAGAGCGTGATCCCGACCGGCTTCCACGCGCCGTGGCCTTCGTCGTTCGCGGTGACGAGGACCCCTTCCGCGGAGCCGGCGGCGCGCGCGAGGGAAGGCGGCGACAGCGTGCCGTCCCAGAGGTCGCCCGCTTCCCAGCCGCGCAGCGGGAGGAGGCCGGGGGCGCGGCGGCGCCTCGGCAGGAGGCCCGACTGCTGCGCCGCGATCCGGCCGTCGCGGCCCGCGAGGAGCCAGCTGGCGCTGAGCGCGACGCGCGCGGCGGCGTCGGCGCCCCGGTCGACGTCCGGCGCCGCCCAGAGGTCGAGGATCGCCTCGAGCGAGGCGGCGCCCCCCTCGCGCCGGCCGGTCCAGGCGCGGGCGATCCAGAGCCCGTCCTCGACGCGGGCCACGCCGTCCGGGGTCTCGAGGACCCCGGCGTCGGTCTCGAAGACGACGAGCTCCCGCGGCGGCCCCTTCTTCCTCCGGACCGTCTCCCGCCTCTGCCGGAGCGCGAGCCACCTCTCGCCGCGGCGGAAACGCCCGTCCCGCACCTCCTCGATCACGAGGTCGATGGTGTCGGCGAATCCGTACGTGAACCCCGCCGCGAGCGCGCGCGTCCGCCCCATGACGAGGCCGGGGACGCCGGGCACGGTGACTCCGGTCCGGAAGTCGCCGCCGGGGAGCGTGCCGACGACCTCGTACCAGATCGCCGGCAGGCAGTTCACCTCGAGATGGGGGTCGCTCGCGTAGAGGGCCGCGCCCGAGGCCGAGCGCCCCCCCGCGACGGCGACGTTGTTGCTGGCGCGGAGGGTCGGGAGGGCCGGCAGGCCCGGCACGAGCGCCGGAACGTGCCGGAGCGAGCGGATCGCCTCGAGGAGCGCGTCATCCAGCCCGTCGAGGTGCGGGCGGAAGAGGCGGGCGAGCTTGCCGCGGTCGACGCCGGCCCGGAGGGCCTGGAGGATCGCGACCTCGGCGTCGCTCTGCGCCTGCGCGAGGCCGACGAAGGTCATGAGCCGGAGCGTCAGGAGCGTGTCGGCCGGCGTCCACGGCTCGGCGGGGACGCGGAGGAGCCGAAGCTCCCAGGGCCGGCCCCTCGCGAGGCGCGCGTTCACGCCGGCCGCGTAGGCCTCCGTCAGGCTTCTCGCGCGAACCGGAAGAGACGCCGCCTCTTCCGCGGAGGCCGCCGCGAAGAGGCCCCGCCGCATGAAAAGGTCGATCTCGAGCGAGGCGGGCGAGTCGTCGAGGAGCTCGCAGAGCCTCCCCTGCCCGACGATCCGGGTGACGAGGAGCTGGAGGGCGCGGTCGTGCGCGTGGGCGAAACCCCACGCCGCCGCGAGGCCGAGGTCGTCGCCGGCCTCCGCGTGCATCACGCCGGCGCCGTCCCTCCGGAGGACGAAGGGGCGCCCTCCCGCTTCGAACGTGCGGGGCTCCGACCCGATCCGAGGGCTCACCGTCGCGCGATTCTACGGACCCGCGCGACGGCGCGCGGAGCTCAGTGCCCGGTGCAGCCCGGGACCCGGCCGAGCGAGACCTCTTCCCCGTGGAGAGAGAGCTTGCCGGCCGAGCCGAGGAACTCGAGGAGGCCCTCGAAATGGAACCGGTCGCCGTGGCAGTTGCCGTAGAGAGCGTCCGCGCCGAACGCTTCGGCCGCCGCCCGCTTCAGCTCGGCCACCGGCAGTCGGCCACCCCGGTCGGCGAGGATGCGGAGGACCTCGTGACCGAAGACGAAGCCGTCGGCCTCGTGGGAATGGTCGTGGTGGTGGTCGTGGGCCTCGATCGTCATGGCGCTCACCGTAGCACGCGCCCCTCCGGCTTCCGGGATGACGGACGTCATCCCGCGAGCCGGTTCCGCCGCCTCAGCGCGGAAGCGCGGGCGGGAGCCCCCGCTCCGTCAGGAGGTAGACCGCGAACGTCCCGAGCCAGTGGCTCCCCTCGTAGTGCTCCGACGTGACGCTCGGGAGGCTCGCCTTCGCATGGGCGTCCGCGGCGGCCCGGAGCGCGGGGATGCGGCGGTCCCGCGGCGGGAGCTCGGCCGCGATCCCCCGGAGCATGAAAGCCCGCGAGAGGTTCAGGCCGTCGAGGTGGACGAGCTTGCCGTCCGTCCGGTCGGTGACGATCCCGGGAGCGAGCCAGCCCGACGACCCGTCCCGCGGGAGGTCCGGGAGAAGCCCCGAGAGCCACCTCGCGTAGCGATCGCTCGGCATCACCCGACGCATCAGGTCGGCCTCCGCGAGGCACGGCGAGAGGAAATCCTGCCCCGAAGGCTCGTACCCGATCGGGCACCCTCGGTCGGAGCCGTAGAGCTCGACGATCCGCCGGGCGAGGAGCCCCGCCTTCTCCGTCTCCCCTGCGCCGCGGGCCCAGTCGAGGACGAGGCCGAACGCGAAGGCGGTCTGCGGGTGCTCTCCTTCCCGGATCGGGTAGGCGAGCTTCGGGATCCAGGCGAAGAGGAGATCGGCGGCCTTCGCCTCGAGCGGTGCGAGCGCCCTCGACCACGCCCGCGCCTCCGGGTCGTCCCACTCGCGCAGCTCCGCGGCGAGCTGGAGGAGCCACGCGAGGCCGTACGGCCGCTCGAAGCCGGTCCGCCCGGGTGCGGCGAGATAGGCGACCTCCCCCGCGACGTTCCCCTCGGTGAGGCTCCTCGCCAGCGCCGCGCGCGCCGGAGCCGTGTACGGCGCCTCCGGGTGGAGCCGGGCGAGGCGCGCGAGGAGCCAGTGCCCGTGGACCGAGGAGTGCCAGTCGAAGCAGCCATAGAAGGCCGGGGTCAGCTCGCGCGGCGGCTTCGCGTCGGCGTCGCCGTTCATCACGTGGGCGATCTTGTTCGGGTACTCGCGATGGACGCAGTCGAGGGCGAGACGCGCAAACCGTCCGGCCGCGGCCTCGTCGAGATCGGAGCCGTCCGTCGCCCCGGCGGCCGGCGCGACGAGCAGGGCGAGCGGGAGGAGGATCGCGCGGAGTCGCACGAGGCGATTCTAGGCGCCGCGGGGGCACCCGGCGGCGGGGGACCCCGATCCGCGCCCACCCTCGATTCGCGCGGAGGGGGAGGCGCCGAAGGCGCCGCGGGGGCACCCGGCGGCGGGTGCCCCCGATCCACTTCAGTCCGGATTGGCCAGTATTCGCACCCTCAGCTTCGCCGCGCGCGGGAAGTCGGCGGCCCGCATCTTCACAGAGACGCGGTTCGTGTCGCCCGCCTCCGAGCCCCCGAGGCTTCGCTTCTGCACCCCGGAGCCGATCTCCCGCCCTTCCGCGTCGAGCACCGTCACCCGATAGGTGCAGCTCCAGTCCTCGTCGTCGCGGTTCGTGTAGCTGAACTTCACCGTCAGTCCGATCGTCGCTCCCGGCCTGGCCTCCGCCTTCCGGAGCTCCTCCGGCTTCGGCCAGTCGGTGACGGCCACCGACTCGATCGTGATCGAACGGTCGACGATCCCGACCGGCACCGCCTCGCCCGTGCGGAACGGAACGACGCGCTCGAGGCGCGAGGACGGGTCGGACTCCACCGGCCGGGCCGGCTCCGACGCGCGGTCCGGCGTCGAGACCTCCGGCGTGGGCGCGGCGGAGCTCGTTGCAGACGGGGGCGTTCGGCGCGTCGCCGCCGCGAGCTGCGGCGAGGCCGACGGCGACGGGAAGGGCGTTGCGGCGACGGCCGCGAGCGACGGCACCGCGGTCGGGATCGCGAGCTCCTCGATCGTGACGGTCGACGCGTCCTCGGCCGAGGAGGAGTCCGCGTCCGTCGAAGCCGGGGACGGCTCGACCGGGATGACGGTGGGGGGGAGGGTCGGAACGACGGTCGACGCAGACGGTGACGCGGCCGCGGCCGGAGGCTCGCCGCCGGCCGGCGGGCGCCGGAAGAAGAACCAGCCCGCGGCGGCCACGCCGCCGACGAAGACGAGGGCCGCCACGGCGATCGCGGCGATGGCCCCCGCGGGGAGACCCGTCGGGGCCGGACGGCGCATCGTCACCGCGGTCCTCGGCGCCGGCAGCGTGACGTTCGACGGCGGGGGCGGCGGCCAGGACGGCGGCGGCGTCGCGAGCGGCGGCGGCGCCGCGCCCGATCCGGCAATCCAGGTCGGGTCGAGGGCGCCGACGGGCCGCACGGCCGTGGCCGGACGGGCCGGGACGGAGACGCCGAGCGCGCCGGCGAGCGCCTCGACCATCTCGCGGCAGGTCGCGAAGCGCTCCTGCGGCTGCTTCGAGAGCGCCCGCGCGAGGACGGCGTCGACCGGCGACGGGAGCGCCGGGACGAAGGTGGAGGGGGGCGGCGGCGCCTCCCGCAGGTGCTTGTCGAGGACGGCGAACGGGGACTCGCTCTGGAACGGAGTCCTGCCGGTCAGGAGCTCGAACCCGAGGACGCCGAGGGCGTACTGGTCGGCCCTCGCGTCGACGGGCCGGCCGATCGCCTGCTCGGGCGCCATGTAGGCCGGCGTGCCGACGACCATCCCCGTCGCCGTCAGCTCGGACGACACCGCCGTGCTCTTGGCCAGGCCGAAGTCGGCGAGGAGGAGGCTGCCGGAGGCGTCGACGAGGACGTTCGAGGGCTTCACGTCGCGGTGGAGGATGCCCCGCGCGTGCGCGTGGTCGAGCGCCGCCGCGATCGACGCGAGGCAGTCGATCGCCTCCTCGGGGTGCATCGGGCCCGTGATCCGCTCCCGGAGGCTCCCGCCCGGCAGCAGCGGCATGACGAGGAAGGTGATGCCCGCCTCGGTCCCGAAGTCGTAGATCGGCAGGATGCGCGGGTGCTCGAGCCCGGCGGCGAGCCGCGCTTCGCGGATGAACCGCTCGCGGTACTCCGCCTCTCCGGCGATCTCGTCCCGGACGACCTTGACCGCGACGCTCCGGTGGAGCCCCTCGTCGAACGCCTCCCAGACCTCGGCCATCCCGCCTGCGCCGAGCTTGCGCGAGAGGACGTAGCGTCCGAGCTTGCGCCCCGCCTCGACCGTCATCGCTTCTCCCGGCCCCGGCTCAGGTCGCTGGCGAAACGGCCGTAGACGCTGCGGAGCAGCTCCGGGCCCGGCCGGCGCGCGCCCCCTTCCGGGTTCGCGGCCGCCCAGCGCGGGGCCAGGACGAGCGGCACGAGCGGCACCGGGTCCCCGTCCGGGATCCCCTGCTCCTCGCGCGCGACGGCGGCCCAGACGCGCGTCGGAAGGGGGACCGGGGCGATCGTCTCCGGCGTCGGCTCGGCGCAGTGCGCAGGATCGGACGTGACGAGGTACTCGCGGCACGCGATCGGGCGGTCCTCGTAGATCGAGCAGCTCTCGTCCTCGAGGAAGGGGCAGGGGATGCCGAGCCGGAAGACGGCGAGACCGACCTCGACCGCCCCGCCGGCCGCGCGCGGCCCCTGCCCCTCGAGCGCCGGCATCAGCCCGGCTTCCTCGATCCGCTTCCAGGCCTCGGCGAAGCGCCCCTTCACGAGGGACCGCCTCGG
>JAKLER010000018.1 GCA_022711615.1 Acidobacteriota bacterium | reverse complement strand
GAGCTCCCGAGGTCGCCGAAGTCGACGAAGTAGAGCGTCCCGTCCTCCGGCTCGTTCAGCGGCACGCCGTCGAGCGTGAAGTTGATCCGCGTCGGGCCGACGCCGCGCATCGAGACGTAGGAGTAGCCGTTCCCGAGGCCGGTGTCGGAGTAGTAGGTCATCGCCGGGAGGTCGGCGAGGAGCGCCGGGACGTCCTGCCCGAGGTTCTTCCTCTCGATCTCGGCGCGCGGGACGTCGGTCTTCGTGACCGGCGTGTCGACGTCGGCGCGGACGGCCTGGACGACGACCTCCTCCGTGCGGCGGGGGAGCGGCGGGACCCTCTCGGCGGCCGGTTCGGCGTCGGCCGGACCGGTCGCCGCGGCCGGCGGCTCGGGCTCGACCGCGGTCGCGAACGCGGCCAGCGCGAGGAGCGGGGCGAGCGCGAGCGCGCCCGCGAGGCTTCGGGTCTTCGTCTTCGGGGCTCGGGTCATGGAAGCGCCTCCTCTCCCGCGCCTCTGGCGCGGGCGATCGAAGCGGATCCGTCGGGGTCTCTCGAGGTTTGCGGAAGCTCCCGCTTCCGTTTGCCGTTCCCTTCGCCGGTATGACCCGGATCAGGTTCGAGGGTCTGCTCTCAGGCCGGTCTCCCGGCCACCCCTAGGCATCCGTCGGGCGGGAATATGGGACGGAGCGGGCCGCGTGTCAACGGGCTGCGGACGCGCGGCGGGTGCGGCACGCGGCGCGGTGGGCGTCATCGCCGCATACTCCGCGGCATGCCGACAGGCCGGAACGACCCCTGCCCCTGCGGAAGCGGAAAGAAGTTCAAGGTCTGCTGTCTGCGTCTCGGACGGAAGGCCCAAGCCGCGGACGAGGCGTTCTCCACGGCCGACCTGCCGGCCCGGTTCCGCGAGAACGTGGCGTCGATCCTGAGCGCGGGAGGGGACGTCGCCACCGCGGAGGTCCGGTCCGCCGTCGTCCTCGCGGGCGAGCTGTGCCTCGAGGACGCCGCGGCCGACGACGAGCTGCTCCGCCCCTGTCACCTCGCTTTCGCCGTGATGTCCGAGCTGATCCGGAAGAACGGCGGCGGCGAGGAGGAGCTCGTCTCGGTCTTCCTCCCGCGGCTCCCGTTCGACGTCGTCCTCGACGACGAGGGGCGGACGGCCGGCGACCTCCTCCTCGAGAGGCACGGCGCCATGCTTCCGGAGCCGGCCCGCGAGGCCGTGCGGGCCCTCGTCGAGGCCGAGGACGCCCTCTGCCGCGTCGAGAAGGTCGGCGGCCGGGTCTTCATCGAGGACCTCCGAACGGGAACGAGGCTCCCGGCGGCGGAGGCGTTCCGAATGGACGCACCGCGAATGACGACCCGCCTCGTCCGGTACAGGGGGCGCCACGTACCCCTCGATCCCGAGCTCATCGACGAGCCGGACGACCCCTGGTACGCGGACGACCTCGAGGACCGCTTCGACCACGCCGAGGGCTTCCTGAAGCGGTTCGACCTGAGGCTCCGGAGCCGCGGGAAGGGCGGGGGCATCGGGGGAGAGCTCGTGGAGCTCGCGTTCGGCGAGGGACGGGACGCGGCGGAGCGCACGCCCGACGTCCGGAACGCCGAGGGGCACCGTCTCGTCTTCACGACGCTTCGCTGGGACGTCGCCTGGGAGCCCGGTGTCCGAACCTCGCTCGCGACCGTGGAAGGGCTCGAGCTGGAGGAGACCGCTGCCGGGCTCGAAGGTACGTTCCTGAAGAAGCAGCCTCCGAAGGCCCGGAAGATGCCCGGCGAAGCGATCGTCGTCGGGTCGCTGAAGCTCGGGGACGGGCAGCTCGTCGTCGAGACGAATTCGGCCGAACGAGCGGAGCGGCTCCGGAAGAAGCTCGACAAAGCCCTCGGGAAGACGGCCACCTTCCGGAGCGTCACGAGCGAGCCCCTCGAGGAGGCGCTCGACAGGCCGGTCGACCCCGTCGTCGAGTCGCGGCGGGAGGCCGACCAGGCGAAGCTGATGGCGCTCCCCGAGGTCCGCGAGGCGCTCGCGAAGATGGGGCGCGACCACTCTCTCGCCTGGTGCGACATGGTCATCCCGGCGCTCGGGAACCGCCGTCCGCGGACGCTCGTGAAGACGGAGAGCGGGCGGCGGAAGGTCGAGGCGCTCCTCGCCGAGTTCGCAGAGCACCAGACGCGCTCTTCCGACAACCCCTCGCCGATGGACCTCGACCTGATCCGGAGGGAGCTGGGGCTGGATCGGACGAGCTAACCGAAGTCCATCGCGAGGAGCTTCGGCGCCTCTCGAGGGAAGAACGCCCTGATGTCGCGCCAGTCCGCATCGGCCAGCCCGGCCGGGTACACGGGGTCCCGCTCCGCGTCCTCGAACCAGGCCAGGGCCCGGAGGACGTGGTACAGGTCGGCCTCGGCGACACCGTATCTCTCGCGGTAGGCCCGGCACGCCTCCTCGAGCGAAACGCCGCCTCTGCGGACGATCTCGGCCAGGTCCCAGAAGTCCCGCCGGAGTCCGCGGCGCGAAAGGGCTCCGAGCATCATCGCGGCGAGGTCGAGGAGCGATGCCACGGCGATACCGTAGGCGGTTTGCTCGATCGCGCGGAGAGGCGGGTAGGGGTATCGAACCAGATCGATCGGAGCGCCGTCGCAAAGGAGCTGTACGGCGGCGTCCGTCTGGGCCACCGTCGAAGCCTCGGCAAACGCGCGCCGAACGGAGTCCCGGACCGCATCGAGGTCGACGTCCGGCCTCACGCTGAAGAAGTCGAGGTCCACCGAGATCCGGTGACCCAGGTGGACGGCGACGGCCGTTCCGCCAGCAAGATAGAAGTCCGCCATCCGCGGGACGGACTTCAGCCGACCCAGGGCGCGCCGCTGTGCTTCCGGAAGTCGGGACGTGTCGGCCATTTCTCGTCTGCTCCGAAGAATGCGTGCCAGAAGCTGCGGGTCCGCTCGGAGAGGACCGGGTGGTCGCCCCCCCGGAAGAACTCGTGGACGCGTTCCAGGCCGTACAGCTCGAGCACGAGCTGGACGTCCGAAAGGCGGCCATGCTCGAGCACTCGCCCGAGGATCGACGCCGCACCCTCTTCGACGTCGACATTGTCGGCATCGAGGTCCCACAGAGGCCACCGTAGCTCGCGGGGAACGGGCGCCATGCCGACATCGTAGCGCGCTGGCTGCCAAGCCTCTCTGCCGATGGCAGGGACTCGCCGGGGCAGCCTGGCGGGGGGCCTTGGATGCGCGCGCCGTTGACATCGGATGAGTGATGCGTGATGCTGGCCCGGTGAGAACGACCCTTCACATCGACGACGACGTGCTCCAGGCCGCGAAGGAGATCGCCGCGAGCCGCTCGACGACGGCGGGGAAGGTCCTGTCGGAGCTCGCCCGCAAGGCGCTCGAGCCGCGCTCGACGGCACGGGTCCGGAACGGGGTCCCCCTTCTCCCGCGAAGGAAGAAGGGGAGCCCGCGCCCGACGATGGCGCTCGTCAACCGTCTGCGGGACGAAGGGTGAGCCGGGTCGCGCTCCTCGACGTCAACGTCCTCGTCGCCCTCTTCGATCCGGACCACGTCCACCACGAGGCCGCGCATGCCTGGTTCGCGCCGAATCGCGGCGTCGGCTGGGCGACCTGCCCGATTACGGAGAACGGGGTCGTCCGGGTCTTGTCGAACCCGGCGTACGGCGCCGAGCCGGAGCGCCCGGGTGCGCTCCTCGCTCGCCTCCGGTCGTTCTGCGCTTCGGGCGGGCACGTCTTCTGGCCCGACGACGTCTCGCTCCGGAGCGCGCGAGCGCTCCGAGCGGGCGCGGCGCTGTCGCACGGCACGCTGACGGACGTCTATCTCCTCGCGCTCGCCGTGGCGCACGGCGGGAGGCTCGCGACGTTCGACCGGCGGATCCCCGTCGCGGCCGTCGCGGGAGCGGAGAAGGAGCACCTGGAGCTGATTCCGGCCTGATCGGGCCGGCGCCCGTCCGAGCCCCTCCGCTAGTCTCCCCCCCGCGCTTCCGCGCTCTTCATGGACATCGTCGCCAGCGATGCCCGCTGGCTCGGGAAAGAGGAGGGGAACGGGCCAACAAGAACCCGTTTCTGACAGGCCTGCGCCGGCGCGGTCGCTTCCTGGTGGAGGCCGCGCAGCACTCAGACACGACGAAGATCGTGCGGACGTGTCGCTGGTCGGCGGAGGGAGCTGCCCGACGGCTCCCTCCATTTCGCATCTCTGCGATTTGCCAGTCGCTCAGGCGCGAGGAAGCCGAACGCGGAAGGCCGTCCCGCCGTCGGCTCGCCCGGAGGCGTCGATCCGTCCCCGGTGCGCGTCCACGATCCACGAGCAGATGGCGAGTCCGAGGCCGGCCCCCGTTCCGGCGCCTCGTTGCCGGGAGGCGTCGACGCGGTAGAAGCGCTCGAAGATCCGATCCCGCTCCGCCTCGGGAATTCCGGGTCCCTCGTCCTCGACGACGAGAAGCGCGTCCTCGCCGTCGGCCTTCACGCCGATCGCGACGAGGGCCGGCGGCTTCCCGGACCCGCGCGCCGGCGAGAACTGGACGGCGTTCTCCACGAGGTTCTGTACGAGCTGTCTCAGCCAGCGTTCGTCGCCCAGGACGACGACGTCGGATTCCGCGACCGCCTCGACCCTGAGCCCGGCCTCGAGAGCTCGCGGCCCGAACGACTCCACGACCTCCCGGGCGAGGACGTCGAGCCGGACCTCCTCCTTCTCGAACGGGAGCCGGCCGGAGTCGGCCCGGGCCAGGAGGAGCAGGTCCTCGACGATCCGGCGGAGCCGCTCGGCCTCCTCGCCCACGCTCGCGAGCGCGGAACGGTACTCCTCGTCCGAGCGCGGCCGTCCGAGCGCGAGCTCGACGGTGCTCTTCACGTTCGCGAGCGGGCTGCGAAGTTCGTGCGAGGCGTCGGCGGTGAATCGCTTCATCGCCTCGAACGACGACTCGAGCCTCGCGATCATCTGGTTGAACGTCTCGACGAGACGGCCGATCTCGTCCGGCGCGGCCGGGGCGGGGAGCCGCCGGCTGAGCTGCGTCGCCTCGATCTCACGCGCGAGCGCGGTCACCTCGACGACGGGGGCGAGCGCGCGTCGGGCGAGCGACCACGTCACGAGCGCCGCGAGCGCGATCGCCGCGGGAGCGAGGAAGAGGAGCCCCAGCCGGAGGTTCCGGAGCGGCAGCTCCACGTCGCCCATCCGCTCCATCACCCGGATCACCCCGCGGCGTCCCGCCCGCGAGCGGTACGGGACGGAGTAGACGCGGACCTGGTCGTGCCCCTCCACGAACATCCGGTAGCCCGGGCTCTCCTCGAGGAGCTCCGGCCGCGCCGCGAGCTCCCTCGCGCCGGGGACCGAGGCGACGTCCGGGGACGTGTAGAAGACGTCGGGCTGCCCGCCGGCCGAGTGGAAGAGGACGAGCTTCGAATACCGGTTCAGCTCCTGCACCTGCCCGGGCGTCAGGTCCACGCAGTCCTCGTGCTGTGCCAGGACCTTCTCGACGGCGGCGGCGGTCTCGGCGAGCTCCCCGTCGTGGTGACGGATCATCTGGGCGCGGACGACGAAGTAGAGCCCGGCGCCGCTGAGGCCGAGGACCGTGGCGAGGATCCCCGAGTAGACGAGGGCGAGCCGGGTCCGGAAGGAGACCGGGCGCCGGGTCACGACGGCTCCCTGAGGACGTAGCCGGCCCCGCGCACCGTGTGGATGAGCTTCACCTCGTGGCCCGCGTCGACCTTCTTCCGGAGGTAGTTGACGTAGACCTCGACGAGGTTCGAGCCGCCGTCGTAGTCGAGGTCCCAGACGTGGTCGAGGATCATGGCCCGCGTCAGGACGACCCCCTTTCGCCGCGCCAGGTACTCGAGGAGCGAGAACTCCTTCGGGGTCAGCTCGAGGAGGTGCCCCCCCCGCCGCGCCTCGTGCCGGACGGTGTCGACCGACAGGTCGCCGGCCGAGAGGACGGTCTGCGGCTCGACGGCGGGACGGCGCGTGATCGCCCGGAGGCGCGCCAGCAGCTCCGCGAAGCTGAAGGGCTTGGCGAGGTAGTCGTCCGCGCCGAGGTCGAGGCCGCGGACGCGGTCTTCGACGGCCGAGCGGGCGCTCAGGACGAGGACGGGCGTCGCCCGGCGCCGCTTCCGGAGCTCGCGAAGGACGTCGAGACCGGAAAGTCCGGGGAGCATGACGTCGAGGACGAGCGCGTCGTAGTCGTCCTCCAGGGCTCGCTGGAGGCCTTCGCGCCCGTCCGAGGCCCCGTCGGCGCCGAAACCAGCCTCCTTCAGTCCCTTGCGGACGCTCTCGAGCAGCTTCGGGTCGTCCTCCACGACCAGGATCCTCACCGCGGTCCCTCCCGGCGCGAGACTCTCACGGAATCGTCCGGCTAATCCGCCTCTAATCTTCGCGCAGCATCCTTCCCGGCGAGGAAGTCATGAGCGCGCCCCCCCTCTCGCCGATCGCCTCCCCGCCTCAGCCAGGGCGGTCGGAGGCCGGCCCGGGCCGAAGCGTGCTTCGGGCGGCGCTCGCCCTCGCGACGGCGGGAGTTCTCACGCTCCTCCTCGTCGCACCCGGGCTCGCCTCGGTCTGCCCGGCGAGTTCTCCCTGCTGCGACGGGACCGATCGACCCGCCTCCGGATGCCCAGGGTGCCTCCCGACGACGGAGGGACACGGCCAGGGCGAGGACCCGGGCTCTTCTCTGGCCCGCGTCGGCGGGTGCGGCTGCACGGTCGGTCCCGCTCCGCCGCTGCGCGCCGCTCTCGTCGCGACGGAGGGAGGCGTCGAACGCGCATCGGCCGGTCCGGCGGCGGCAGCTTCCACGTCCGTCGCCTCGGGCACCCCCCACGGAAACGCGCGAACGGGAACCCGCCTGCCGGTGTCTCCCGGCAAGGATGGGCCTCTGCACCTTCGGAACTGCGTCCTGCGGAACTGATCGCTCCACGTCCCTTCGGCCGTATCCCCCGCCCGTTCCCGGACCGAACACGAGGTGACGAATGCCCGTACGACCGCGTGGCCGAAGCTTGGCGCTCTTCTCGGCCGCCCTGCTGCTCCTCCCCATCCAGCTCCTCCACGCCCAGACCTCGGCGTCCACCGAGGTGGACCGCCTCGTGGCGGAGGCCCTCGAGAAGAACCCCGAGCTGCGCGCGGCGCGGGACCTCGCGTCCGCCGCGCGCGAGCGAATCCGACCCGCGGGCGCGCTCCCCGACCCGATGGTGTCCCTCTCGTACGAGAACGACGGCACGGCCTTCTCGCTGGGCGAGATGCAGATGACGCGGCTCTCCCTGATGGCCGAGCAGCAGCTCCCGTTCCCAGGGAAGCTCCGGCTCGCCGAAGAGATCGCCACGAAGGACGCCGAGCGGGCCGCCACGCTCCCGGACCGGGCGGTCCTTTCCCTCACGGGCGCCGTCCGCCGCGCCTACGCCGGCCTCCTCGAGGCCCGAGAGAACCTCCGCCTCGTCGAGGAGCAGCTCTCGACCTGGAGGGGGATCGAGGAGGTGAGCCGGGCCCGCTACGCCGCGGGCCTCGCTACGCAGCAGGACGTCCTTCGCGCGCAGGCCGAGCGGACGCGGCTGGCCCAGCTACGCGAGGCGGACCGCGCGGCCGAGGAGACGGCCCTCTCCGAGGTCCGCCAGCTCCTCTTCCGCCCGCCGGACGCGGCCGTCCCGACGGAGGCACGGCTCGTTCCGGGTGAGCTGCTGCTCGTCCCGTCGACCCGGGAGTCGATCGCGCGCGCGCTCGAGGCGACGCCGGAGCTTCGAGAGGCGGCGCTCGCGAAGGAGCGGGAGCGGCTGGGCGCCGACCTCGCGCGCCGGAACCTGAAGCCGGATTTCGTCGCCTCCGCCGGCTACATGAACCGGGGCAGTCTCCCCCTCATGTGGTCCGCGAGCGTCGGTGTCACCGTCCCGCTCTGGGCGGGACGGAAGCAGCGCCCCCTCATCGCCGAAGCGGAACGGCTCACGTCGGCCGCTGCCGCGACCGAGGCCTCCCTGCGCCGCCTCGTCGAGGCCCTCACGGAAGAGCGCCTGGTCCGCATCCGCCGGCTCGCCGCCGAGGCCCGGCTCGACGCCGAAGGCCTCCTCGAGCAGGACCGGCTCTCCGTCGAAGCGGCGCTCGCGAGCTATCGAACCGGCTCCGTCCCCTTCGTCTCCGTCCTCGAGGCTCTCGGCACCTTCTTCGCCGACCGTCGCTCTGCGGTGGGCCGGCTCGCCGGCCTCCTGCGGGCCCGGGCCGACCTCGACGAGCTTTCCCTGGAACGCGGCTCCGGCGCGATGCCTCCGGCCATGCCTTCCGCCGGCCCGGCCTCCTCGGCCTCTCCCTCAAAGATGTAGGAATCGAAAGATGAACAAGCGGACTCTCTCCGTCGCCCTCGCCGCCGGGCTCGCCCTGGCCGCCGGTTCCGTCACCCTGCTGACCGCCTGCTCGAAGAGCGGGTCGCATGCGGCCCACGTCGAGCGCTATCAGTGCCCGATGCACCCGGAGATCGTGAAGGACGGCCCGGGCGACTGCCCGATCTGCGGGATGAAGCTCGTTCCGATCGAGGAGGAGAAGCCGGCCGCCCAGGCCGCGGCTCCCTCCGCCCCCGGCGAGCGGCGCGTCGCGTTCTACCGCTCGCCGATGGACCCGAACGAGACCTCCCCGACGCCGAAGAAGGACGCGATGGGAATGGACTTCGTCCCGGTCTACCAGGACGAGCTCGACGGCGCCGCGGGGCCGGCCGGGCTCGCACCCGTCACGATCGACGCCACGAAGCGGCAGCTCCTGGGCCTCAGGACGGTGACGGTCGAGCGCGCCCCGTTCGCGACGTCGATCCGCACCGTCGGCCGCGTCGCGTACGACGAGCGCCGCGTCCACCACGTCCACACGCGCTACGAGGCATACGTCGAGGACGTCACGGCGGACTTCACCGGGAAGTTCGTCCGGAAGGGAGAGGTCCTCGCGAAGGTCTACAGCCCGGACCTCTACGCGACGCAGAAGGAGTACCTCCTCGCCCTCGCGGCGGCGAGGGCGCTGTCCGGATCGCGCGCCGACGGCGTGGCGAAGGGCGGGGAGGACCTCCTCGCCGCCGCCCGGCAGCGGCTCCTCCTCTGGGACATCCGCCCGGCCGACATCGACGCGCTCGAAAGGCGTGGCGAGCCGACCCGGACGCTCAACGTCTACGCTCCGATCTCGGGCTTCGTGACGGGCCGCATGGCCTTCCACGGGATGAAGGTCATGCCCGCCGACACGCTCTTCGACATCGTCGACCTCTCCACCGTGTGGGTCCTCGCCGACGTTTACGAGTACGAGCTGCCGCGCCTCTCCGTCGGGCAGAAGGCGACCGTCACCCTCGCGTACTGGCCGGGGCGCGCCTGGTCGGGACGCGTGACGTACGTCTACCCGGCGGTCGACGAGGCGACGCGCACCGTCAAGGTGCGTCTCGAGCTGCCGAACCCGGGCGGCACGCTCAAGCCGGAGATGTTCGCGCAGGTCGTCCTCGAGGGTGCGCCCCGCCAGGCCCTCGTCGTCCCCGACGACGTGGTGATCGACAGCGGCGAGCGCAAGATCGTCTTCCTCGTCGAGGGAGAGGGCCGCCTCGTGCCGCGTGAGATCGCGGTCGGCGACCAGGACGAGGGCCACGTCGAGGTGACGTCGGGCCTTTCGGCCGGCGACGTGATCGCGCGCGGCGCGAGCTTCCTCGTCGACTCCGAGTCGCGCCTGAAGGCGGCTCTCGCCGCGATGGCCCCCGCCCCCGCCGTGAAGCCCGCAGGCGGCCCGGAGGGCGCCCGAGCTCCGGCAGCCGTCCCGGCCCCCCCGCTGCCCCCCGCCGGCCACGCGCACTGAAGGAGGCCGTGATGAGTCACGCGAGCCCGGGAGAAGGCGGAGTCATCAAGCGGATCATCCGCTTCTCGGCCGAGAACAAGTACCTCGTCCTCTCTCTCTACGTCATCGCCGTGATGATCGCGGTCTGGGTCATGAAGCGGACCCCGCTCGACGCGATCCCGGACCAGTCCGACACGCAGGTCATCATCTACTCGAAGTGGGACCGGAGCCCCGACATCATCGAGGACCAGGTCACCTACCCGATCGTCACCGCGCTCCTGGGCGCGCCGAAGGTCAAGACCATCCGGGGCTCCTCCGACTTCGGCTTCTCCTACGTCTACGTGATCTTCGAGGACGGCACGGACCTCTACTGGGCCCGGTCGCGCGTCCTGGAATACCTCTCCAAGATCCAGGGGAGCCTCCCCCAGGGGGTCAAGACCGAGATCGGCTCCGATGCCACGAGCGTCGGCTGGGTCTTCCAGTACGCCCTCGTCGACGAGTCGGGGACGAACACGACCGAAGAGCTCCGGTCGTACCAGGACTGGTTCCTCAAGTACGCGGTCCAGTCCGTGCCGGGCGTCGCGGAGGTGGCGACCGTGGGCGGGACGCAGCGGCAATACCAGGTCACGATCGACCCGAACGTCCTCTCCGCCTACGGCGTCCCGATCTCGCGCGTCGCCGAGGCGATCCGGATGAGCAACGAGGAGGTGGGCGGGCGGCTCATCGAGCTCTCGGGGCGGGAGTACATGGTCCGCGGGCGCGGGTACCTGAAGAGCGTGAAGGACCTCGAGCAGGTCGTCCTGAAGACGAACGAACGCGGGACGCCCCTCACGATCGGAGACGTCGGACGGGTCTCGCTCGGCCCCGAGATCCGGCGCGGGATCGCGGACCTCGACGGCAAGGGGGACGTCGTCGGCGGCATCGTCGTGATGCGGAGCGGGGAGAACGCCCTCAACGTCATCGAGCGGGTGAAGAAGAAGCTGAAGGACATCGAGCCGTCCCTGCCGAAGGGCGTCGAGGTCGTCACGACCTACGACCGCTCCGACCTGATCGAGCGTTCGGTCGAGAACCTGAAGGCCAAGCTGATCGAGGAGATCATCGTCGTCTCGATCATCATCCTCATCTTCCTCTGGCACTTCCCGAGCGCGATCGTCCCCATCCTCACGATCCCGATCTCGGTCGTCCTCGCCTTCATCCCGTTCGGGCAGATGGGGCTGACGATCAACATCATGTCGCTCGCGGGCATCGCGATTTCGATCGGCGTCCTCGTCGACGGTGCGATCGTCGAGGTCGAGAACGCCTACAAGAAGCTCCAGCTCTGGAACGACGGGGGGAGGCCCGGAGACTTCCACAAGGTCCGGCTCGAGGCCCTGATGGAGGTCGGGCCGTCCGTCTTCTTCTCGCTCCTCGTCATCGCGGTCGCCTTCCTCCCCGTCTTCACGCTCGTCGACCAGGAAGGGCGACTCTTCAAGCCGCTGGCCTACTCGAAGAACCTCGCGATGGCGATCGCGGCGTTCCTCGCCATCACGCTCGACCCCGCGATGCGGATGCTCTTCGCCCGGATGGACTACTTCCGCTTCCGCCCGAAGTGGCTCGCCTGGGTCGTCAACCAGATCACGGTCGGGAAGTACTACGCGGAGGAGAGGCACCCCGTCAGCCGCCTCCTCCACAGGATCTACGAGCCGCCCTGCCGCCTCGTCCTCAGGCACCCGAAGACGACGATCGCGGCCGCGCTCCTCGCGATGGCGGCGACGGTCCCGGTCTTCCTGAAGCTCGGCTCGGAGTTCATGCCGCCCCTCTACGAGGGGAGCATCCTCTACATGCCGACGACCATGCCCGGCATCTCGGTGACCGAGGCCGACCGCCTCCTCCAGGTGCAGGACCGGATCCTGAGGTCGTTCCCGGAGGTCGAGCGCGTCTTCGGGAAGGCCGGCCGCGCCGACAGCGCGACCGACCCGGCCCCGTTCTCGATGATGGAGACGACCGTCATCCTCAAGCCGGAGAGCGAGTGGCGCCCCCGCGAACGCTGGTACAGCGGGTGGGCGCCCGAATGGCTCGCGTCGGTCTTCCGGCACGTCTGGCGGGACCGGATCTCCCACGAGGAGCTCGTGGACGAGATGGACCGGGCGCTGAAGATCCCAGGAACGACGAACGCCTGGACGATGCCGATCAAGGCCCGCATCGACATGCTCTCGACCGGGATCCGCACGCCGATCGGGATCAAGGTCTTCGGCTCGGACCTCGAGGAGATCGAGCGGATCGGCAAGGAAGTCGAGTCCGCCGTGAGGAGCGTACCGGCCACGCGATCGGCGTTCGCCGAGCGGGTCGCGGGCGGCTACTTCATCGACTTCGAGCTCAAGCGCGACCAGCTCGCCCGCTACGGCCTGACGGTCGACGACGCGAACATGGTCGTCATGACGGCGATCGGAGGCGAGCCGATCACGACGGTGATCAAGGGGCGCGAGCGGTACTCCGTCTCGCTCCGTTACCCCCGCGAGCTTCGCGAGGACGTCTCGCGCCTCGAGCGGGTCCTCGTCCCGACGATGTCGGGAGCCCAGGTTCCGATGGGCCAGCTCGCCGACATCCGGCTCGTCCAGGGCCCCTCGATGATCCGGAACGAGAACGGGCTCCTCTCGGGCTACGTCTACGTCGACTTCGACACCTCGAAGGAAGACGTCGGCGGCTTCGTCGAGGAGGCGAAGAAGGCGGTCGCGGAGCGGGTCACGCTCCCGCAGGGGTACACGCTCGTCTGGAGCGGCCAGTTCGAGAACATGATCCGGGTCCGGGAACGGCTGAAGGTCGTCATCCCGATCACGCTCGTCCTGATCTGGCTCCTGATGTACATGAACACGAAGTCGGCGATGAAGACGTTCATCGTCCTCCTCGCCGTCCCCTTCTCGATCATCGGCGCGGTCTGGTTCCTCTGGATCCTCGGCTACAACACGTCGATCGCCGTCTGGGTCGGGATCATCGCGCTCATGGGCCTCGACGCCGAGACGGGCATCTTCATGCTCCTCTTCCTCGACCTCTCGTACGACGAGGCGAAGGCGAAGGGCCTCCTCCGAAACAAGCTCGAGCTGATCGAGGCGATCATCCACGGCGCGGTCAAGCGCGTTCGCCCGAAGGCGATGACCGTCTTCGCCGCGATGCTCGGGCTCATCCCGATCATGTGGTCGGTCGGGGCCGGCTCCGACGTGATGAAGCGGATCGCCGCACCGATGGTGGGCGGCCTCGCGACGTCGTTTCTCCTGGAACTCCTCGTCTATCCCGCCATCTACATGCTCTGGAAGCAGCGAAGCCTCCCGAAACCCGGGCCCGATCACTCGGAGCCGAGCCTCGAGGGCGCGGCACTTCCCGCCTGACACCGGTCGAACCGAACTGACGGAAGCAGGAGTCACGACATGAACCACACCTCCCCCCTCCCTCGCTGGACCGCCGCTCTCGCGGCCGCCGTCCTTTCCGCTTCGGCCCTGGCCGGCCCGGCCGCCCCGCCGAAGGCCGCCTCGAAGACGCCCGTCTTCAAGGACGTCAAGGCCCAGACGCTCGAGTTCATGCGGTACACCGACATGAGCCTCGCGCCGGAGCAGGAGAAGATCAAAGACGACGTCCTCTCCGCCATCCCGACGGTCTGCTGCAAGAAGTTCTCGATGAAGACCTGCTGCTGCCCGTGCAACATGGCGATGACGATCTGGGGCCTCTCGAACTACATGCTCGTCGTGAAGGGGGCGAACGCCGCCGAGCTGAAGTCGGCGGTCCTCGACTGGGTGAAGTTCATCGGGCCGGCCGGCTACACGGGAGACGCCTGCTTCAAGGGCGGCTGCAGCCGCCCGTTCTCGAAGAACGGCTGCGGCGGCATGGACCACAAGAACGTCGTCTTCTGAGGAGGCGAACGACGATTGGTGTCCCGACGAGCCTCCCTACCTTGCTCCTGGCGAGCGGCTCGGCGCCGGCACGGGAGCACGTCCACGGCGGTCCGGGTCCCGCCCCGCAGGCGGGGCCCCGGCCCACCTCTGCTCGGAGTGTCCGGGAGGTGCTGCACGAGGAGGCTCGCGCCGAGCTCGGGGCAGCAAGGACGCTCGAGGGATTTTGGCTTCACCTGCCGTCTGCGGTCGCCACGCTGACGCGGAAGCTCGCGCTCGCTGAATCGCGCCTCGCCGAGCGGCGAGGGCAGGGAGCCGCGAGCTCAGCCGGCGGCCACGCCCGTCGAAGTTGGCGAGCGGTGGATGACGGCCCCGTCGTCGGCCTGCTTCCCCGTCCCCTCGTCCGACGCAGCGCGGGCGCCCCCGCGATCGCGAAACCACGTCGCCTCCGCGCCGCGGAGCGTTTCCGTGAGCCGGCTGACGGAGCGGGCGGCGCGCCTGAGCCGCGTCTTCGTCGCGGCGTCAGTGGTGAAAGCCGCCTCGGCCTGGCTCAGCTCGAGCTGCGCGGACCGAAGCGGCTCGAGCGTGGCTTCGCGGATCCTCGCGAGGACCGATGCCGCGGTGACGCGCCGCTCGGTCTCGATCCACTGACGGGTCTGCGCCTCGAGCCCGGGGCCGAGGGCGCGGAGCGCTCGCGTCAGCCGCTGGAGCTCCTCGTCCGTCTCAGGGACGTGCGCGAGCCAGCCCCCGCCCTCCGTGATCCGCTCGATCTGGCGCGAGATCGTCGAGAGCGGTCGGAGGAGGTTTCGACGGAGCATCCATTCGAGCCCTGCGACGATGGCGAGGACGAGGCCGACGGCAAGCAGGAGCCGCGTGAGCAACGCCCGCCGGATCTGCGCCCGGACGAATCGGCCGTCGCTCCAGTAGTGCAGCGCCCACTCGCCGTCCGAGAGGGAAAGACGCTGGCAAGCGACGGCGCCGGCGCCGAGCGGGACCGGATCGGAGGGCTTCAAGGCTACGAGCGCGACCTTTCCCCCGGCCCTCGCGAGGGAGCCCGACAGGGCACCGAGGTGCGCTTGCACCGTGGAAGAGTCGCTCCGAAGCTCCGGCATCGCAGCCAGGTGCTCGAGGAACGCACCGATGTAGGCCGACTCGGCTCGCCGGATCTGGCGCCGCTCATCGAGGACGCCGGCCGCCGTCACCGCTCCGACGGCGACGGTCGTCGTCACCACGACCCAGGCGCGGAGGCGGAGGCGGAGGCTCCTCATCCGCCGCGACCCTCGCGGCGGCGGGCCGCCGTGAGGAAGGCGATCGTGCCGACGGGCGTGTCGAGGCGATCGGCCTCCGTCACGCGTTCGAACCCGGCGGACTCCACGATCTCCGCGAACCGCCCCGCCGCGTGGTCCGCCGTGACCTCGAGACCGTCGAGGAGCCGGACTCCGGAGAAGGCGATCCGACGAAGGAAGTCCGATGGCCTCGTGAAGTCGACGACGACGAGCCGTCCGCCCGGCTCGAGCAGCCTCAGGGCGGCGGCCAGCGCAGCGCGCTTGCCGTCCGGCCGGAGGTGGTGGAAGAGCAGCGTCGAGGTGACGAGATCCACCGATCGGTCCGGGAGCGGCGGGTCGTGGGCGGGGCCGAGGCACCACCGTATCGAGACCCCGGCCACGGCAGCCTTCCGCCGGGCCAGGCCGAGCGCTCCCGGGTCCACGTCGCAACCGATCACTTCGACCCTCGGGAACTCCTGCTTGAGCCGGACCGTGAGGGAGCCCGTGCCGCAGCCCAGGTCGAGGACCCTCTCTCCGGGCTCCGGCCGGAGGAGGCTCAGGGTGCGGCGCCGGAGCGTCGCCTCGTTCACGAGAAGGGACATCACTGGGTCGTAGAGACCGGTCAGAGCGCGAGACCTCAGCGCCGGGACGAACGGCTCGGCCGCGCTCACTGCCGGGCTCCCAGCACCGTGGCTGACTCCGCTGGGTGTTTCGGTTTCCCGCAATCGCTGCGTCCTTCCGCGGCGGGTCGGTCCCGCATCCGGTCCTCGCCATCAACCGCCCCGGTCGGCTGCCGTTTCGCAAGCTGACGAGCGAGCTCCGCCTCGAGCTCCCACAGGCTCCCCTTCTCCAGCACGGCGTCCGCACCGAGCCGGAGCGCCTCGCGCCGGAGGCCCTCGCTCACACACCCGCTCCAGACGACGATGGCCGGACGCCGCCGCAGTGCCGCCGCAGCGGACACGACCTCCAGGCCCTCGGTGCCACTCGGGCCCGAGAGGTCGACGTCGGTGACGACGGCCGGCCAGGCCCGCCGGGCGAGGGCGCACGACGCGGAGACGAGATCGAAAGCCAGCTCCACGCCATGCCCGCGTCTCGACAGGAACTCGGCGGTACAGGTGGCGAAGGGGACGTCGTCTTCGACCAGGAGCAGGGCATTCGAATCGAGGTCGGCGCGCATGTCCTCATGGTGTGGGCCGAACCTTGGAATCCGATGAGAGCTGAGGCGTCTCGCCGCTCTAATGCTCTTCTAAGGTCGGCTCCATATCTTCCTCGTCCACGAGGCGGCGGGCGTGGGCGGCTCGCCCCACCGCCGTGCGACAGGAGGAATCGACATGCGCAGGAAGCTCTCCGTTCTCCCGGCTCTCTTCTTCGTCCTGAGCCTGACGCCGGGCCTCGCGGCAGCCCACGACGGCCACGCTCACGGGATGGAGCCGATCCTCGGCACGGTGGCGCACATCGAGGGAGATCGCCTCGACGTTGCCGACCCCGACGGGAAGACGGTGTCGGTCACGCTCACCTCCGCGACCACCTACTTCCGTGGGACGACGGAGGCGAAGAAGGCCGACCTGAAGGCCGGGCTGCGCGTCGCCGTCGAGACGGCCCACGGGAAGTCTGGTCTCGAGGCGAAAGTGGTCCGCATCGGGGCGTCGGAGGAGGTCGTCTGGACCTGCCCGATGCATCCGGAGGTGAAGAGCGCGGGTCCGGGCAAGTGTCCGAAGTGCGGCATGTTCCTCGAGAAGAAGAAGGCGTGACGACGGGGCGGACGGCGGGAGCCGGTCGGTGAAGCGGTCGGCTCGAGTCCTCCTCGTGGCCGCGGCCGTCGCCGTCGTCTGGGGCGGATACGCGCTGGCGACGGCGGTCCGTCGCGGCTTCAGCGCGCGAGACGAGCCGTCCAGAGCCGAGGAGGTCGTGGCTCGGGCTTTCCGGCGGTGGGCGACTCCGGAGGCGATGCGCCGTGTTCCGAACCCCGTCGCCGCGAGCCCCGAGGTATTGACTCGGGCGCGCCGCCACTTCGCCGACCACTGCGCCGGTTGCCACGGAAACGACGGGAGCGGACGGACGCCGATCGGACGGCGCCTCTATCCGCGCGCGCCCGACATGCGCGGCGCCGAGACCCAGCGCCTCACCGACGGAGAGCTCTTCTCGATCATCCGGAACGGAATCCGCCTCACCGGCATGCCTGCCTGGGGCGACGGGACGCCGAAGGAAGACGTCGGCACGTGGGAGCTCGTTCGGTTCATCCGCCACCTTCCGAGGCTCACGCCGACGGAGGTCGCGGAGATGGAAGCCCTCAACCCGAAAGGCCCGGCCGAGTACGAAAGGGCCCGCCAGATCGAGGCGTTCCTCGCCGGCTCCGGCCCGACGGCTCCGTCCTCGCCTGAAAGGAGAATGAAATGAAGAAGGCGCTCGGCCCGGCCAGCCTCCTCGTCCTGACGTTGCTCGCGTCCCCCGCCCTCGCCCAGATGGGCGGGGGAGGGATGTGGAACGGCCCCGGCGACATGATGTCGAATGGCTCCGAATCCCTCATCGTCCCCGCGGGAGTCCGCGGCGACGGAAAGAACGGGACGTTCTTCGTCACGGACCTCTGGATTCGCTCCCAGGGGAACGGGACCGCGACCCTGGCGTTCCACCCGGCGGACGCCGCCACCGCCGACCCGGCCGTGACGGCCACTGTGGCGCTCTCGCAGCCCGTGACCTTCCTCCCGGACCTCCTCTCCGCGCAGCTCGGCCTGACGAAAGCGTTCGGGAACGTCCGGATCAGCGCCACGGTCCCGATCGCCGCGGTGGCCCGCGTCTACAACCAGTCGGGGGCCGGAGCGTACGGTCTCGCGTTCATGGGGATGCCCCAGCGCATGTCGCTCACGGCGATGCCGATGACGGGCACCTGGCCCGACCGCCAGTTCGAGATGTCGATGCTCGGTCTCCTGCCGCAGCCCGGGGCCCGCGTGAACGCCACCGTCGTGAACACGACCGCGACGACCGTGACCGGGACGCTGGACGTCCTCGACGCCGACGGGAGCGCTCCCGCCGGCACGGGACCGAAGAGCTGGCCCTTCCGGATCGCGGGCTACTCCTCGACGCAGGTCGACGACGTCCTCGCGGACGTCGCCTCGCGCTTCCCGTCGGGCGGAGCCGGCCTCCAGCTCCGGGTCCGCCTCGACCGCGGCGCGGGCGGAATGGTCATGGCCTACGCCGTCGTGAACGACAACCTGACGAACGACGGCTACGTCGTGATGGGAAGCATGATGAACTCGGGCCTGGGGATGGGATCGGGCTCCGGCATGGGGATGTAGGCGTCGAAACCGTTCCCCGGGACGCGGCTTCGCGGGGCGCCGGCCGGCGCCCCTCTGCTAACCTCCCCCCGCGCCTCCGCGCCTCACATGGACATCGCCGCCTTCCACGCCCGCTGGCTCGGGAACGAGGGGGGAGAACGGGCCAACAAGGACCCGTTCCTGAACGACCTCTGCGACCTCCTCGGCGTGCCGCGCCCCGATCCGGCGACGGGCGACGCGGAGAGGGACCTCTACGTCTACGAGAAGCCGGCCGTCCTCCTCCACGCGGCCGGAAAGCCGACGATCGGGAAGATCGACCTCTACCGTCACGGCCGCTTCCTCCTCGAGGCCAAGCAGGGCTCGAACGTCACCCGCACGGGCCGGACGCGCCGCGGGACGAACGCCTGGCACGGCATGATGTCCGATGCCCTCGGGCAGGCGAAGCGCTACGTCGAGACGCTCGACGCCCCGCCCCCGTTCCTCCTCGTCGTCGACATCGGGCACTGCGTCGACCTCTACGCGTCGTTCGACGGCTCGCGCGTCTACCACCCGTTCCCGAACGCCCTCGCGAACCGCACCTACTTCGCCGACCTCGAAGCGCTCCTCCCGACGCTCCACGCCGTCTGGGAGGAGCCGCTCTCCCTCGACCCGCTCCGGCGGACGACCGCCGTCACTCGCGAGGTCGCCGCGCACCTCGCCGGCCTCTCGAAGGAGCTGGCCGAGGCGGGGCATTCCCCCGAGGCGGTCGCGACGTTCCTGATGCGGGCCATCTTCACGATGTTCGCGGAGGACGTCGGCCTCCTTCCGAACCGCCTCTTCACGCGGACGCTCTACGAGCGCTGGATCCCGCACCCCGAGACGTTCGCGCCCGACGTCCAGGCGCTCTGGACGACGATGAACCGGGGCGGGTCGTTCGGCTTCGAGGGGGAGATCCTCCGATTCAACGGAGGCCTCTTCGCCGCGCCGCAGGCCCTCGCCCTCACGCGCCGCCAGCTCGAGATGCTCCACGAGGCGGCCCGCTGCGACTGGAAGAACGTCGAGCCCTCCATCTTCGGGACGCTCCTCGAAAGGGCCCTCGACCCGAAGGAGCGCCACGCCCTCGGCGCCCACTTCACGCCGCGCGCCTACGTCGAACGGCTCGTCCGCGCGACCGTCGAGGAGCCGCTCCGCGCCGAGTGGGACGTCGTGAGGACGCTCGTGAGGACCCTCGTCGAGGACGGGACCGAGGCGAAGATCGCCGAGGCCGAGAAGGCCGTCCGCGCCTTCCACGAGAAGCTCTGCGCCACGCGCGTCCTCGACCCGGCCTGCGGCACCGGCAACTTCCTCTACGTCACCCTCGACCTCTTCAAGCGGCTCGAGGCCGAGGTCGTGAGGCTCCTCCGCGACCTGCGCCCCGAGACGGGGGCGACCGGCTTCCTCGACCTCCACGGCGTCAGCGTCACCCCCCGCCAGCTCCTCGGCATCGAGGTGAAGAGGTGGGCGAAGGAGATCGCCGAGCTCGTCCTCTGGATCGGCTGGCTCCAGTGGCACTTCCGGACCCACGGCGACACCGCCCCCGACGAGCCCGTCCTCCGCGACTACGGGAACATCGAGTGCCGCGACGCCGTCCTCGCCTGGGACCGCGTCCAGCCCGAGACCGACCCCGTCACCGGTAAGCCGGTCACCCGCTGGGACGGCGAGACGACGAAGCCGAGCCCGGTGACCGGCGAGCCGATCCCCGACGAGACGGCGCGTGTGGTTGTGGAGAGGTACGTGAACCCGCGGAAGGCGACGTGGCCGGAGGCGGAGTACGTGGTGGGGAACCCGCCATTCGTGGGCGGCTGGCGGATGCGCTCCGCCCTCGGTGACGGGTACGTCGAGGCGCTCTGGTCGACTCGGGCGAACGTATCTGAGAAGGCCGACCTCGTCATGTACTGGTGGGATACCGCTGCGACGCTCGTTCGAGAGGGCCGGCTTCGTCGCTTCGGCCTGATCACGACGAACAGCGTGACGCAGGTCTTTCAGCGCAGGGTGCTTCAGGAGCACCTCGACGGAGGTGTCAAGCTCGCGTTCGCGATTCCCGATCACCCCTGGGTCGATTCGACCGACGGCGCGGCGGTCCGAATCGCGATGACGGTCGGGACGGCTGACGTAACGGAGGGAAGGTTGCTCACGGTCGTCCGGGAGGACGCTGACGTCGAGGGAGTTGCCGTGCCTTTGTTCCGCGAGACGCGGGGCCGGATTCACGCGGACCTCTCCATCGGCGCCGCGCTCCTTTCGTCGACGGCACTTCGGGCAAACGATGGCGTGACGAGCCCCGGTGTTCAGCTCTACGGCGATGGTTTCATCGTCTCGCGAGAGCTCGCGGAAAGCTGGGGGCC
The DNA here is from genome assembly GCA_022711615.1 of Acidobacteriota bacterium. Lineage (GTDB taxonomy): Bacteria > Acidobacteriota > Thermoanaerobaculia > UBA5066 > UBA5066 > UBA5066. Next base: position 6,432 of record JAKLER010000018.1, on the reverse strand, counting down.
TGGGGCAATGTCAGCACGTGAGGCAGGCGTCCTGCGGCGCTACATGAACGCTCGGGACCTGATGCAGACCTCACGCGACGTCGAGGTCATCGACTTCTTTGGCTTCGAAGAGGCCGGAGCGCGTAGAGCGCACCCGGCTCTCTATCAGCACGTCTTGCTTCGAGTGAAGCCGGAACGCGAACAGAACCGACGCGAGTCGATCCGTCGCATGTGGTGGCGGTTCGGGTGGGAGCGGCCGGTCCTACGGAAGCAGCTTCAGGGGCTTCGCCGCTTCGTCGTGACCGCGGAGACGGCGAAACACAGGGTCTTCGTCTTCGCCGATGCGGCCCTGTTGCCCGACAACATGTTGACCGCGATCGCCCTCGAAGACGCATGCCACCTCGGTGTCCTTTCGAGCCGCGTACACACGCGGTGGGCGCTTTCGGCTGGCGGGAGGCTCGGCTATGGCAACGATCCGCGCTACACGAAGGCGCGTTGCTTCGACCCCTTCCCCTTCCCCGCGGCGAGCGGAGCCCAGACCGCTCGCATCCGCTCCCTCGGCGAGTCCCTCGACGCCCACCGCAAGCGCCAGCAGGCGATCCATTCGGGCCTCACGATCACCGGGATGTACAACGTCCTCGAGAAGCTCCGGTCGGGCGAGGCGCTGACGGCGAAGGAGAAGGTGATTCACGAGCAGGGGCTCGTCTCGGTCCTGAAGCAGATCCACGACGACCTCGACGCGGCGGTCTTCGAGGCCTACGGCTGGCCGCCGACGCTGACCGACGAGGAGATCCTCGAGCGGCTCGTCGCGCTGAACGCCGAGCGGGCCGAGGAGGAGAGGCGCGGGCTCGTCCGCTGGCTGCGCCCGGAGTTCCAGAACCCGGGCGGCGCGAAGGCGGCGACGCAGGAGGCGCTCCCGGCCACCGAAGACGAAGAGGAGGAGCCGGCCACGAAGGCCGCGGCGCCGCTCGCATGGCCGAAGGCGCTCCCCGAGCGGATCGCCGCCGTCCGCGACCTGATGGCCCGCGCGCCGTCCCCCCGCTCGCTCGCCGCCGTCGCGTCGGCCTTCGCGAAGGCGAAGCCGAAAGACGTGGAGACCGTCCTCGAGAGCCTCGCCTCCCTCGGCCTCCTCGTCTCCTTCGACGCCCCCGACGGCCGCCACTGGCAGGCCGCCGCCGCGCCCCGCGCGTAGCGGCGGCCTTTCGGTGGTAGCGTATGAGACGTGTTCGCAGGTGAGTAGCCTGCGACAGGAGAGTCGACATGAGCACGTACAAGATCGCCGTCCTCGTCGGGAGCCTTCGCCGCGACTCCTTCAACCGCAAGCTGGCCCGCGCCGTGGCGAAGCTGGCGCCGCCGGAGTTCGCATTCGGCGAAGTCCGGATCGACGACCTGCCCCTGTACGACCAGGATGACGACGGGAGCCCCGCCGCGTCCGTCAGGCGGCTGAAGGACGAGCTCGCGGCCGCCCAGGGGTTCCTCTTCGTCACGCCCGAGTACAACAGGTCCATTCCGGGCGTCCTCAAGAACGCGATCGACCACGCCTCGCGGCCCTATGGCCAGAGCTCCTGGGCGGGGAAGCCGGCCGGCGTCATGGGCGCCTCGATCGGCGCCATCGGCACGGCGATGGCGCAGCAGCACCTTCGCAACGTCCTCGCCTACCTGGACGTGCCGACGCTCGGCCAGCCCGAGGTCTTCATCCACGCGAAGGACGGGCTGTTCGACGAGGCGGGCGACCTGGCCGCGGGGAGCAAGGCGTTCCTCCAGGGATGGATGGACCGCTACGTCGCCTGGGTGAAGGCGCACGCCGCCTGACCGGTTTTCGGGAGGTCGACGGATGAAGAGATTGCAGACCTACGACGCGCCGGGGATCACGGTGACGTTCGACCCGAACGTCTGCCGCCACTCCGCGGTCTGCCTGCGGACCCTGCCGGCCGTCTTCGACGTCGGCCGCCGCCGGTGGGTGGCGCCGGAAGCCGCGGCGGTGTCGGAAGTGGCCGCGGCGATCGACGCCTGTCCGTCGGGGGCTCTCCGGTACGTCCTGAAGGATTAGGGGGCGCCGGAGGCGTAGGAGTAGGGTGACGGCCCGCGCCGCTCGACAGGCCCTCGTGCGAGCCGGACTTCGCATTCTGCCGATGGCCACGATCGCCCGGTGGCAAAACGGTGCCTCGCCGAGGAGCATCTCTTCCACGACATCGCCGAGAACGTGAAGCAGCTCGGGCTCGGGAAGTAGCCGGCCTCACGAACCGTTCCCGCCGGCGGGCCTGCCGCCGCCGCGCTCGGCGCATGGCGGCGCCGGCTGGCGCCGGCGCGTAGAATCGCGTCATGAGGTCGTTCCCTGCCGTCGTCGAAAAGTGCCCCGAGACGGGGCTCTTCGTGGGCTGGGTCCCGGGATTCCCCGGCGCTCACTCGCAGGGCGAGACGCTCGACGAGCTGCATCGGAACCTCCGGGAGGTCCTGGAGCTCCTGCTCGAGGACGGCGACCCGAAGCTCACCACCGAGCTCGTCGGCGTCTACACGGTCCAGGTCGCCTGACCGTGACGCCCCTTCCCGTGCTGAAGCCGCGGGAGGTCGAACGGCTCCTCGAGCGCCTCGGTTTCGTCGTCGTCCGGCAGCGCGGCTCTCATCGTCAGTTTCGGCACGCCGACGGCCGATAGACAACGGTCCCGTTTCACGGCGGGCGGGACGTCTCTCCGCTCCTTCTTCGGCAGATCGCGCGCGACGTCGGCTTGACGCCCGAGGAGCTTCTCGCAGCGGATCGTCGAGAGACGGGCGCCGGTCAGGAAGCGGTTCACCGACCGGGACGAGGAGGGGCGCGAGATCGCGCGCGTCCCGCGGAGCGTCCTCCGCGGGATCGACCTGCCGACGGGCTGACCGGTCCTTACGGACCGAAGTCGGCGACGGCGCGGTCCAGCTCCGTGGCGATCGCGCGGAGGGCCGCCTCGATCGGGCTCATCGGCGGCGGGGCCATTGCACGGACCGGCCCGCGGAGTCTCCGGCCTCTGCGCCGGGCCGCTCGCCCCTCCACGCCTCCATGAGCGCCTCGATCTCGTCCTCGCTCGCGTTCGGGCGCTCCCGGCGGAAGCGCTGCGCGCGCATGGCGTCGGCGACGGCCGAAAGCTCGAGCGCGAGGCGCATTCGCGCGGCGGGGGAGTCGGGCTCGAGAGGCCGGTCTGCCACGAGGCGATGCTACGAGCCCGAAAACGGACCCGCCCGCCGTTGCGGGAGGGAACCGGGAGGACCCGGCCCCTCGCCGCCCCGGCGGGCGGGAGAATCGGTTTCCGGGGGCGCCGTTCGCCGCCCCCCGGACCCGGGAGACGACGAGCGCCTTCGCCTAGCCGGCGGAGACGCGGCGCCGGAGGGTGTCGATCAGGTCGGTCACCTTGCGACAGGAGTCGCAGTCCATGTTCGTGTTCGTGCAGGGGACGCCGTCCGCCTGCGACTCGGAGCACTTCGGGTCGACGGCGAACTTCAGGACCTCTCCGAAGAGGGTGTCGAGACGCTCCTTCAGGGGGCTCTCGGGAATGGCGCGGAGGGCGGAGACGAGCTTCCACTCCTCCGGGGAGAGCGTCACCTGCACGGGCGCGCTCACGGGACGGTGACCTCGGAAGCCGCCTTGACGCCCCACTCGAACGCCTGCTCGTTGAGCGGGATCATGGCGCACTTGTCCTTGAGGGCGCGGCGGACGGCGGTGAGGAACGTCTCCTTCGGGAAGATCCCCGTGGCCGCCTGGAGCGCGCCGAGGGCGACGATGTTCTTGACCATGAGCTTGCCGAGGTCCTTGGCGATCTCCGACATCGGGACGCCGACGACCTTCACGCCCGACATCACCGGCGTGTAGTCGGTGATGACGGAGCTGTCGTAGATGATCGTCCCGCCCGGGCGCACGTCCGGCCCGAACTTGACGAGGCTCGGCATGTTGAACGCGATGAGGACGTCCGGGTTCGGGGAGGCGGGGGAGAGGACCTCGTCGGCGGCGACGTGGACGTCGGCGTAGGAGGTGCCGCCGCGCGACTCGGGGCCGTAGGCCGGGATGTGCGTCGCGTCGAAGCCCTCGTTGATGCCGGCGTGGACGATGAGCATCGCCGCCGTCTGGGCGCCGTCGCCGCCGGAGCCGGCGAGCTTCAGCGAGATGTCGCTCTTCGCGACGTGAGACGGGAACGACGTGCAGAAGCGGGGAGCCTTCTCCTCGCCCGCGCCGATCTCGGCGAGGACGCGGTCGGTCTCGAAGGTCGGCCTCTTCGTCTCCCACCAGGGCTCGCGCGTCTCGTCCTTCTTCACGCCGAGCGGGAACATCGGGAGCATCTTCTCCTCGACCCACTTCTCGGCCTGCTCGGGCGTCGCCTTCAGGTGCGTCGGGCACTCGGCGAGGACCTCGACGAACGAGAAGCCGCGCTTCTCGACCTGGTTCTGGAGCGCCTTGTGGATCGCCTTCTTGGCGCGGTTCCTCTGCTTGGGGTTGAAGAGGGCGACCCGCTCGACGTAGACGGGGCCGTCGAGGCCGGCGATCAGCTCGGCCATCTTCATCGGCTGGCCCATGAACTCGACCCGGCCGTCGGGGCTCGTGGCCGTCCGCTGGCCCATGAGGGTCGTCGGGGCCATCTGGCCGCCCGTCATGCCGTAGATCGCGTTGTTGACGAAGATGACGGTGATCGGGATGCCCATCTGGGCCGTGGAGACGATCTCGGCGAGGCCGATCGAGGCGAGGTCGCCGTCGCCCTGGTAGGAGATGACGATCGACTCGGGGTTCGCGAGCTTGTGCCCGATCGCGACGGCGGGGGCGCGGCCGTGGGCGGCCTGCGTGTTGCCGACGTCGAAGTAGTAGTAGAGGAAGACGGAGCATCCGACCGGGGAGACGGCGACGGTCTTGTCCTGGATGCCGAGCTCGTCGATCGCCTCTCCGAGGTACTTGTGCGCGAGGCCGTGGCCGCAGCCCGGGCAGTAGTGGGTGGAGTGCCCCTTGAGCCCCTCGCCGTGCGAGTGGCGCTCGAACTTGCCGTAGAAGGCGGATGTCGTCATACGGTCACCTCCTGCCCCGCGGCGACTTTCAAGATGACCTCCTCCATCTGCGGCAGCACGCCGCCGTAGTGGCGCACGTGCTCGATCTCGGGGTACTCGCGGATCCGGGCGTTCGCGAGGGCGATCTTGAGCTCGTCCTCGAGCTGGCCGTTCGAGGCCTCGACGACGACGATCCGCTTCGCGTTCGGGAGGACCGTCTTCAGCTTCTCGATCGGGAAGGGCCAGACCGTGATCGGTCGGAAGAGCCCGGCTTTGATGCCGCGCGAGCGGAGGACCTGGACGGCTCCCTTCGCGGTCCGCGCGGGGGTGGTGCAGGCGACGAGGATGACCTCGGCGTCGTCGCACATGTAGAGGTCGGCGCGCTGCTCGACCTGCATCGACGCGTACTTGGCGTTGAGAACCACGTTCCACTTCTCGAGGTCGACCTCGGAGAGGTAGATCGAGGAGATGAGGTTCCGCCGGTGCTCGAGGTCGCCGTAGACGGCCCACTTCGGGATGCCCGGCTTCACCATCGACTCGGGGAGCGAGACCTTGCCGGTCATCTGGCCGAGGTAGCCGTCGGAGGCGATGATCACGGGGTTCCGGTACTTGAACGTCAGCTCGAACGCGAGCATCGTCAGGTCGAGCATCTCCTGGGGCGTCGAGGGGGTCAGGACGATGGCGTGCGTGTTGCCGTGGCCGAGGCCGCGGCAGCAGAGCTTGATGTCGGCCTGCTCGGGGGCGATGTTGCCGAGGCCGGGCCCGCCGCGCATGACGTTGATGAAGACGCCCGGGACCTCGGCGCCGATCATGTAGCTGATCCCCTCGAGCATCAGCGAGAAGCCGGGCGAGGAGGTGAACGTCATGGAGCGCATCCCCGCGCCGCCGCAGCCGTACATCATGTTGACGGTCGCGACCTCGGAGACGGCCTGCAGGAACGTCCCGTCGAGGTGGGGCATGAGCTTCGCCATCAGCTCGGCGCCCTCGGTCGAGGGGGTGATCGGGTAGCCGAAGAAGTGGCGGCAGCCGGCGAGGAGCGCGCCGACGGCGGCGGCGTAGTTCCCCTTCAGGACGAGCGGCTCCATCTTCGGGAGCGGGACGACCTGGTTGGGGATGTCGACCGGCTCGGGGGCGTCGGACATCCGGTCGCCGAAGAGCTTCTCCGGGTCCTGGAGCTCGAAGTCCGCATCGGCCGGGGTCTGCTGGAGGCCGTACGGCTCGGGGCAGGCGTCGATGCAGAGTCCGCAGCCGTTGCAGTGTTCCAGGTCCAGGACGACCGGGGTGAGCCCGGTCTGGGGGTTGATCTCGGTCCCCATCGAGATGCAGTGCTTAGGGCAGGCGCTGATACAGCGGCCGCAGCCCTTGCAGAACTCGGGGAGGACGAACGGTTTCGGTCTTTCCTTCAGGGCGGGCATGGTGCCTCCTCCGGGGTGGAGTTTACCGGGCCGAACCTGATGA
>JAKLER010000179.1 GCA_022711615.1 Acidobacteriota bacterium | reverse complement strand
CGGCGCTCGCTCTCGACGACGGCCACCTCCGCGAGCGCCGCCTCCCTTCGGACGGCGTCCCTCTCCGCGGTCCGCGAAGCGAGCCTCACGGCGGCCTCCGCGGCCGCCTCCCGCGCCTTCGCGAGCCGGGCCACCTCGGCCCGCTTCTCTTCCACCCGACGGCTCGCCCGCACGATCTCGGTCTCGACCGAGACCTGCGCCCCCGTGGTGGCGTCGGGCATCCGGGCCCGGGCCGCCTCGAGAAGCCGGAGCGCCCGGACGACGCTCGCCTCGCCTCCGCCCGAGTCGGCGATTCGGGCGAGCTCGACGGTGAGCGAGGAGTCGAGGGCGTCGCCGTCGAGGACGTTCTGCCCGACGTAGGCCGTCGTCCGGAAGAGCGCCTCCGTCAAACCGGTCAGCTTCTCTCCGACGGCATCCCGGCCGCCCGCGCGGAGGAACTCCGCGGTCCGGTCTTCCCCGCGGTCGCGGTCCACGACGCGCAGCGTCCCCTCGTCGAAGTCCCTCTCGATCGACAGGCGTCCGGCCGCCGCAGACACGTCGAGGCGGAGCCGGGTCGGCGCGCCGCTCCTCGGCCGTCGGGACTCGCGCGAACGCCCTCCCGCCGAGCGTCCCTTCGGCAGCCCGTAGAGCGCGGCCGTGATCGCTTCGCAGAGCGTCGACTTCCCGGTCTCGTTCGGCTCGAGGACGAGCAGGAGCTCGCCGTCGCCCCACGCGAGGTCGAGCCCTTCGAGCGGCCCGAAGCCCTCGACGACGACGCGCTCGATCCTCAGAGGTCCTCCTCGGCGGGGGGAGCCGGCACGCGGCCGAGGAGCGCCTCGCGCCCCAGGACGGACGCGAGCTCGAGGACCCGGCGCACCCGGGGGTCCTCCGTCGCGGCGAGGCGCGACTCCAGCTCGAGGGCGAACCGTCCCTCCGCCGTCCCACGGTCCTGCCGGGCCTCCGCGTCGCCGAGGGTCCGGTCGCGGAGCGCGAGGTGAGCGACGAGCCCCTTCAGGTCGCCCAGGGCCTGGGAAGCCCGGGTCGCGGCCGCGGGCCGGCCGACGACGGTGAGCCGCACGAGGTCGCCCGGCGTCGCGCCCGCCTCGAGGAGGAGCGCAAGGGCGGCGTCCCGCAGGCCCTCGCCGTCCCGGCCGGCCGCGTCGAGCTCGAGGTCGAGCACCTTCCGGCAGTCGGCGGAGAGCGTCTCGACGCGGGCCGGCGAGCCCTCCTCGAGCGTGACCTTCAGGAAGTGCCGCGGCCCGGTCTCGTCCAGGCCCCGGCCCGTCGGCGAGCCGCTGTAGGCCCCCGCCGGGCTCCCGTCCTGGCGCGCGACGACCTCCATCCGGTGGTGATGCCCCAGCGCCGCCCAGTCGAACCCCGCGGAGAGGAGCTCCTCCCTCGAGAAAGGAGCGGTCTTCTTCTCGCCGGAGGGGACGTCCGGACCGCGATAGCTCTCGAGAGAGCCATGGAGCATCAAGAGCGCGAACGGGGCCGGCGGCCGCGCCGGCGGCGGCGAAAGGGGCCGTCCGGCCTCGACGAGGGGCGACAGGAAGGCCCGCCCGGTCACCGTCACGTCGTCCCGCCCCGGGACGGCCGCGGTCTCCCACCCGGGGCTCCGGAAGACGCGGACGTTGGCCGGCCAGCCCGGCAGGCCGAGCGCGTCGAGGAAGGCCCCGTCGTAGAACCCGCCGGGGCCGGCGAAGTCGTGATTGCCCGGCGCGATGAAGACGGGCACGGGCGCGAGGGCCTCGAACGCCTCGACGAGCTTCCGAAAAAGGGCGGGGGGGACGCTCCCGGCGTCCCAGAGGTCTCCGGGAAGGAGGACGGCGTCGGGCGCCGTCTCTCGCGCGGCCCGGACGAGCCGCTCCGGCGCCTCGTCGACCTCCCGGCGGCGGAGCGCCCGAAGCTCCTCCCCCAGCCCGAGGCCGCGCCCGGTCAGGGGCGAGCCCACGTGCCAGTCGGAGCTCTGGAGGAGGACGAGGGGCGCCACGACGATGGCGCTCGGGCGCCGCGCGGCCTCAGGCCGCCGAGCCCTGGTCCTTGCCGCCCTCGGTGTCCGCGACGACGCCCGTGATGGCGCTCTTGGCCATCTTCACCTTCAGCGTGTCGGCGATCTTCACCCAGACGATCTGGTCCTCGACCTGGGCGACGGTCCCGTAGATCCCGCCGGAGGTCATGACCCGGTCGCCCTTCTTCAGCTGGGCGAGCATCTCCTTCGTCTTCTTCTGCTGCTTCCTCATCGGGGCGAGGAGGACGAAGTAGAAGACGACGAAGATGAGGAGGAACGGGACCATCTGAAGCAGGCCGTCCTTCATCGACGGCGCCGCCGGGGCGGCCTGCAGGAGGGCGATCGGATTCATCTGTTGTCCTTCCCGAAATCGAGGCGCCCGGCGGCTTCGACCGCGAACGCCGCGTAGCGTCGTGCCGCCAGAGCCTCCCGGATTCCCCGCATCAAGTCAAGGATGGCGTGGAGGTTGTGGACGGTCACGAGCGTCGCCGCCGTCGGCTCTCCGAGCATGAAGAGGTGGCGCAGGTAGGCGCGCGACGCCGTCGCGCACGTCGGGCAGGCGCAGGCCGGGTCGAGCGGGGCCCGGTCGGTCCGGAAGCGCGCCTGCTTGAGGACGACCGTCCCCTCCGAGGTGTAGGCGAGCCCGTGACGCGCGGCCCGCGTCGGGAGGACGCAGTCGAAGAGGTCGAACCCGCTCGCCACCGCGTGGAGGAGGTCGCCGGGGTGCCCGACGCCCATCAGGTAGCGCGGCCGCTCGGGCGGAAGGAGCGGCCCGGTGGCCTCGACGATCGCGCGCATCTCCTCCTTCGGCTCCCCCACCGACACGCCGCCGCACGCGACCCCCTCGAACCCCTCCGCGGCGACGGCCGCGGCGCTCTCGCGGCGAAGGTCCGCGTGCATCCCGCCCTGCACGATGCCGAACTGCGCGCCCCGGCCGGTCTCTCCTCGCGCCGCGAGGAACGCCGCTCGCCCGCGGCGCGCCCACCGGTGCGTGAGGGACATCGAGCGGGCCGCTTCGTCCCGCGTCGCCGGGTACGGGGTGCACTCGTCGAGGGCCATCGCGACGTCGACCCCGAAGTCGCGAAGCTGGAGCTCGGCGGCCCGCTCCGGGGTGAGGAGGTGCGCGCTGCCGTCGAGGTGGCTCCGGAACAGGACCCCCTCCTCCGTCAGCTTCCGGTTCGCTGCGAGGGACATCACCTGGAAGCCCCCCGAATCGGTCAGGATCGGTCGGTCCCAGCCGACGAACGCGTGGAGCCCGCCCATCTCGCGGATCAGCTCCCCTCCGGGGCGGAGCATCAGGTGATACGTGTTCGCGAGGACGATCTCGGCGCCGGCGGCGGAGACGTCGCTCCAGCGGACCGCCTTCACCGTTCCGGCCGTGCCGACGGGCATGAACGCGGGCGTCTCGACGGTCCCGTGGTCGAGCGTCACGCGGCCGCGCCGCGCGGCCCCGTCCGCGGAGAGGAGCTCGAAGCTCAGCACGTGGGCTCCGCACCGGAGAAGCGCCGGGAGAGCGGGAGGAAGGAGCGGCTCACGGGGCGAGTGTAAGCGGCGCGCGCCGGGTCTCCGGATCTCGTTGACCGACCTCGGACCCGATGCTATGTTCCGGCGTCTTTTTTGAGGGAGCGAATGCCCGATCTTGGCCAGAAACACGAGTGCTTCCGCTGCGGGACGAAGTTCTACGACCTGAAGAGAACTCCCGTCTTCTGCCCGAAGTGCGGAGCCGACCAGAAGGACGCGCCCCCGCGCGACACGTCGCCGGCCGCGCTGATCGCCGCCCGCCGCGCCAAGCGCGACGAGTTTGCCGACCCGGACCTCTTCGAGAGGAACCGCGACGAGGACGACCTCGGCGCGGAGCCCGAGGACCCGAACGCCAAGGCGACCCTCGACGACGAGGAGCTCCCTCTCGGCGAGGGGCCGAGCCTCGAGGCGGGCGACTCGGAGAGCGAAGACGACTACTGACGAGCCGGCCGAGGTCGTGATCGGCCTCGGCGGGAACGTCGGATCTCCCCGGCTCGCGTTCGAGACGGCCCTCGGGGCGCTCGCACCCTGCGTCGGCGGTCTCGTCCTGTCGCCCCTCTACAGGACCGCCCCCGTCGGCGGGCCGCCCCAGCCCGATTTCCTGAACGCCGTCGCCGTCGGGAGGACGAGCCTCGCGCCCGTCGCGCTCCTCGACGTCCTCCATCGGATCGAGGCGGACGCGGGACGCAGGCACACCCCCCTGCGCGACGGACCGCGGCCGCTCGACCTCGACCTCCTCCTCTACGGCGACCTCGTCCTCGAGCTCCCCGGGCTCGTCCTCCCGCACCCGAGGATGGCGAGCCGGCGTTTCGTCCTCGCGCCCCTCGCCGACCTCCGGCCCGACCTCGTCGTGCCCGGGACCGGGCGGACGGTCTCGGCCCTCCTCGCCGCGGCTCCGCCGGCGCGGGTCGAGCGCCTGTCGACCGGGGAGCGCTGAGCCTCAGGCCGGAGCGTCCGGCCCCCTGCCCCGCGCGGGCGGCGTCCGCGGCTCGAACCGGAGCTGCTCCCCCGCGAGCGTCACACGCGTGAAGGCCGGCACCGAGGTCGTCAGCCAGACGCTCCCGCCGATCACGCTGCCGCGTCCGATCACGGTGGAGCCGCCGAGGATCGTCGCCCCCGCGTAGATGACGACGTCGTCCTCCACCGTCGGATGGCGCTTGACGCCGCGGATCAGCTCTCCGTGCTCGTTCTTGGGGAACGAGAGCGCCCCGAGCGTCACGCCCTGGTAGATCTTCACCCGGTCCCCGATCGTCGTCGTCTCGCCGATGACGACGCCCGTCCCGTGGTCGATGAAGAACGATCGTCCGATCGTCGCGCCGGGATGGATGTCGACGCCGGTCTCGTTGTGCGCGAACTCCGTCATGACCCGGGGGATCAGCCGCACCCCCATCCGGTGCAGCTCGTGCGCGATCCGGTACGTGAAGATGGCCTTCACCCCCGGGTAGGCGAGGATCAGCTCGTCGAACCCCTGGGCGGCAGGGTCGCCGTCGTAGGCGGCCTGGACGTCCTCGGCGACCCGGTCGGCGACCTCGGGGAGCCTCTCGAAAAGCTCGGTGACGACCTCGCGCGCGTGGCGGCGCGCCGCCGGCTTCCCCTCGGACGCCTCGAGCGCCTTCTCCACCTCCGTGGAGAGCCGGAGGTGGATCCGGAAGAGGACGTCGCCGAGGTGGTCGCGCAGGTTGTCCCGGTAGAGGATCGTGTCACCGAAGTACCCCGGGTAGACGACCTCCTGGAAGAGCCGGAGGATCTCGATGATCTCCTTCTTCTGGGGCCGGGGAGCGGCCTCCACGGCGGAGAGCTGCGGGCGGCTCTCCGCGGAAGCGACGATGCGCGCCATCGCGCTCCGGATCCGCTCTTTCATCGCCGCCCCTTTCCGGCCCATGCGGCGAGAAGGGCCCGCGCGTCCTCCTGGGCTCTCGCGGCCTCCACCTCGAGACCCGGCGTCGGCGCCTCGCGGAGGAGCGCCTCGAGCATCCGGCGCGCCTCCTCCCTCCTCCCCTTCTCGTAGTCCCAGATCGCCTCGGCGAGGTAGAGGCGGTTCACGAAGTTCTGCGGACCCATCTCCACGGCTCGCCGAAGGCTCGCCAGCGCCTCGCTCCGGGACGCCCACCCGGTGACGAAGGGAATCGAAGGAGTCTGGTGGTGGAGGCGACCGAGGACGCGGTACCCGCCCCCTTCGTCCCAGGCCGGATCGAGCGCCACGACGGCCTCGGCGTAGTCTCGGATCTTCGCGGCGGCCCCCTGGCGGGCCGCGGCTCCCTTCCCGAAGACGAGCGCCCACTTCCCCCAGTTCACCCCGGCCCAGAGGAACGCCGGAACCGCGTCCGGCACCGCCGACAGGTGCGGCGCGAGCTCCACCGGCGTGGCGCGCGAGAGGTCCCGCGCCGCAGCCGCGCCGGCCTGCCGCCGCAGGAGCCCGAGCGTCTCCTCTCCGACCTTCTTTCCCTCTTCGAAGACGGTCCGTTTCGCCGCCTCGCCGGCCGTGGCGTGCTCCCCGAGGAAGTAGAGCGCCCGCATCAGCCGCCACCGTGCCCCGACCGACTCGGGCTCGGCGGCAACGGCGGCCCGGGCCGCAGCCACGACCTCCCGCGCCGCGGCCTCCGAAGCCGCTCCGCCCGTCGCCCCGGCCGCTCTGCGCGACCAGGCCGCATCGGCGGCCGAGATCGCGGAAGGCCCCGCGGCGGCCGCCGGCGGCGGGACGAGGAGAAAGGAGACGAGGATCGGGAGGACCGATACGCCCCGGGTCGTGCGCTGCATCCTCGGATCTTACGTTCGCCACCGGCCCGAGGATCCGGTCCGCGTGCGCGCGAGCGGACGACTAGAATGGCACCCTTCTTGCGCATCCCCGGACGATGCGCATCGTGAGGTGTCTCAATGGCTGAAGTCCCGCCCAAGGGCGAAGGGGCCGCTCCCCCGGCGCTCCAGTTCTCGATGGACGACTCCGTCGCGAACGGCGTCTACGCGAACTTCGTCAACATCATCCACAACCCGGCCGAGTTCGTCTTCGACTTCGCCCGGGCCGTTCCCGGGCGCAACGACGTGAGGATCCTCTCCCGGGTCCTCACGACGCCCGTCCACGCCAAGCAGCTCCTCAACGCCCTCGCGCAGAACATCGCCGTCTACGAGAAGAGCTACGGCCCGATCCGCGTCGACTTCGAGGCCCCGCGGCCCGGGAACGGCGCTCCGGTCCGACCGAACTGAACGCCCGCTCTCGGAAAGGGAAAGATGACACCGACCACCCGTCTCGCCGCCGCATTCCTCCTCTCCGTCGCGCCGCTCTCCCTCGCCGTCGAGCCGCCCGGGCGGCAGGACCTGCCGATCTACGACACGACCAGCGTCGGCGCCCTGGCGATCGAAGCCGCCTCGAACGCCGCCACAGAGTCCGGCCGGCGCCTTTTCGTGAACTTCGGGACGAACGACTGCGCTCCGTGCCGCGTTGTGAACGACGCGATCTACGAGGAGCCCTTCCTCTCGGCGTTCTTCAAGCAGTTCATCCCCGTCTTCGTCGACGTCGCGCCGGGCTCGCCGAACCGGGCGCTCCTCGAGCGCTACGGGATCGACCCCGCCAAGGGCTTCCCGGCCCTCGTCCTCTCCAACGAATCTCTCAAGGTCGCGGAAGTGACGAAGGCCGGCGAGGCCGCGGCCCTCGGCGCGAAGGGGAAGGACGAGGTCCGCGCCTGGCTGCTGAAGCGATTCAAGGCCGACTCGCCGAAGTAGCCGGCCGAGCCGATCGGGAGGCGGCGCCTTCGGGCGCCGGCTCCCGGTCGGGGGCGCCCTTCCGGGAGGCGTTCGAGGCCGGGGAGGCCGCGGAGCTCAGCGCCCGGCGGCGGCCAGGGCGCCGAGGGTCGCCTGCTGCGCCTCGAGCTTGGCGATGAGCGCGGCGCGGCGGGCCGCGTCGAGGTTCTCCGAGCCGGCCCGGAGGATCGCGGGGTTCCCGTCGATCGAGCGCCGGAACAGGAAGTCCTGAACGGCCTTCGCGTCGATCTTCGTCGTCGTCCGCAGGAGGCTCGCGACCTCCCGGACCAGGACGGGATGCTCCTCGTTCAGGAGGATCTCGCAGAGCTCGAGGGCGAGCGCCGCGTCGCGCCGCCCTTCGGAGACGAGCCCCGCGGCGGCCAGGAGCGCGAGGCGCTTCCGTCCGACGCTCCGGAGCCGCGCCCACTTGCGGATCGTCGTGATCTTCGACGGGTCGAGCGCGAGGACGAACGCCGCCACCTTCTCTCCGAGGGCCTCGGCCACGTCGAGGTCGTCGGCGACGGAGCTCCACTTGTCCATCCGGAGGAGCAGCGCCGGCTCGAAATCCTTGCGGAAGCGGTCCAGCAGCTCGACCGCGACGAGGATCTCCTCGCGCACCTTCCGGGAAGCCGCTGCGTCGAGCAGCTCCGCGGCCAGGGAGTAGTCGAGCGTCGCCTTGTGGCGGACCGCGATTTCGCGGGCCACGGCCTTGACGCTGCCCGCGCGAGCGCCGATCGCCTTCAACCCTCCCCGGGCAGCGGGGGCGAGGCGCGCCTTGTCGTCCACCCTCTCCTCGAGAGCGGCTCGAATGTCCTTGAGGAGGGAGGCGACGGGCGGGGAGGCGGTCTTGGTCATACGCGGACGACGCGAGAGTTTATCACGTCGGCGACCGCTTGGACACCTCGCGCACGGGCCCGCGCACCCGGCGGCCACCCGCTTCCCCGGCCGATGCTACACCGTGCCCCCCTCCGTGCAACCCCGATCGCCGCCTCCGGCGCCCGGCTCCCCGGCTCCCGATGGCCTGTCGATCCGGCCTCCGCCGAGGAGGAGCTCGGGCCGGTCCGGGTCGTAGAAGACGGCCGACTGGCCCGGCGCCGCCGCGCGGACCGGCTCCTCGAACAGCAGGCAGGCCCGCCCCCCCTGACGAAGGCCGGGGTCCCGGAGCTCGAGCCGCGCCCGCACGTCCGGGTGCCGGGACCGGATCCGCGCGAGGACGGGAAACGACGCGCCGGCCGGCGGGACCTGGAGGTTCACGTCCCGCAAAGGCACGACGCGCGAAAGGAGCTCCTCGCCGCTCCCGACCACGAGCCGCCTCTCTCCGGCGCGGATCCCGACGACGTAGAGCGGCTCGCCCGCGGCGACTCCCAGCCCCCGGCGCTGCCCCACCGTGTAGCCGAGCGTCCCCGGATGCGCTCCGAGGGGCGTGCCGTCCGCTCTCACGAGGTCGCCCGGAGAGGCCGCCGGGTGGCTCGGAAGCTCGAAACCGAGCCTTTCCGCTTCCCTTCGGATGAAGCCCGCCGGACCGTCCGAGGCCGGAACGAAGCAGATCTCCTGCGAGTCGGGCTTGTCCCAGTTCGGCAGCCCCGCCTCGCGCGCGAGCTCCCGGACCTCGGCCTTCGTCAGGTCGCCGAGCGGGAACCGGGCCCCGGCGAGCTGCTCGGGCGTCAGCTCGTAGAGGAAATAGGTCTGGTCCTTCGCCGCGTCGCGGGCCTTGAGCAGC
>JAKLER010000178.1 GCA_022711615.1 Acidobacteriota bacterium | reverse complement strand
AGACGCCGGTGACGACGGTCAGCTTTCCCCGCGGGATCTCGAGGTCGAACCCGGCGAGGTTGTGCTCGCGCGCGCCGCGGAGGCGGAGGAAGGCGTCGGTCAGGAGAGAGTCCCCCGGGCGGGCCCGGCTCGCGCGGGCCGCGGCGGCAGGATAGCGGAGGGACGGTGTGACCTGCCGAGAGCAGAATGGAGGCGGAGGATCCCGGATGCCGCTCGAGAGCGACGGAGGCGAAGGCAGGCACCCCGCCGGGCTCCTCTCGTCGCCTCGGCGCGGCTTCCTCCTCGTCTTCCTCCTGCACGTCGGGTTCCAGGGCTTCTTCCTGACGAAGCTCGACGTCCGGCACGTGATGCCGCACACCCGGTTCGAGGTGACGGCCGTGGCGATGTCCCTCTACGAGAGAGGGGCGTTCGCCGACCCCTACTGCGTGCCAACCGGGCCGACCGCGCACATGCCGCCGTTTCACCCGGCGCTCCTCGCGGGGATCTACCACCTCCTCGGCCCGAACCTCGCGGCGGGGTACGTCTGGTGGTTCCTCCTCATCGCGTCTCACGGCGCGATGTGGGGGATGCTCCCGTGGCTGGCGGCGCGGCTCGGCCTCTCCGCGGGCGGGGGGCTCCTCGCGGGGCTCGCCGGCGCGCTCCTCCCTCGCTGGCCCGGGTACGTGGAGGCGCCTTCGGCGATCGCGATCGGGCTGATGCTCGTTGCGTTCCTCGCGCGATGGGAGGGGCCGCGCCCGTCGGCCACCGGGTCGCTCCTCCTCGGCGCCGCGGTCGGGGCGGCGCTCCACGTCTCCCCGTCGCTCCTCCCCGTGGCCCTCGGCCTCCTCGTCTGGGAGGCGCTCGGAGCGGCCCGCCGCCCCGGTCTCCTTCGTTCCGCGCTCGTAGCGGCCGGGATGCTCCTCGCCTGCGTGCCTTGGACTCTGCGCAACGAACGCGCCCTCGGCGGCCTCTTCTTCCTCCGGAGCAACTTCGGACTGGAGCTCCGGATGGGAAACCACGAGGGGGCGGGCGCGAACCTCGACCTCTCGGCCCGGGGCGGAACGGAGCGGCACCCGCGGACGGACGAAGGGGAGGCCCGGAAGGTGGCGGAGCTCGGCGAGCTCGCCTACATGCGGGCGGCGGGCCGCGAGGCGCGGGCGTGGATCGTCTCGCACCCCGGCGACTTCCTCCGGCTCACGGGGCTCCGCGTCCTCCAGTTCTGGCTCGGGCCGGTCGACGACCCCGTGGCGATGCTCGGGACCGGCCTCCTCACGGTCCTCTCGGCTGTCGGCGCGTGGCGGGCGTTCCCGTCACTCCCGGCCGACCGGCGGGCGGCGCTCCTCGCTCCGCTCCTCCTCTTCCCTCTCGTCTATTACCTCGTCGGTTTCGAGGCGCGGTACCGGCAGCCGCTCGACGGCCTCGCGTTCCTCCTCGCCGCGTGCGCGTTCCTGCCGCCGCGCCCGTTATCGACTGCCGCCATGGGCTGACCGGGGCGGCGGGGTACTCTCCGCGGAGCGTCCCCCGATCGAACGATGACGACGAGCCCGCACTCCCGGTCCGGCCACTTTCGCGGTCTCGGCCGCCTCGCGGCGGAGGCGACGCTCGGCGTGACCGAGCTCGTCGAGGCGGCGCACGCGACGATCGCGGCGGCCCCGGGGCCGCTCGACCCGCCGCCCGCAGGGAAGACGCGCGGGATCAGCCGGGTCGTCTACGGGAGCGTCCGCGGCGTGGCGCGGCTCGTCGGGGGCGGGCTCGACGCCGCCCTCGCGGGTCTCGCCCCCGCTCTCGGTGCGCTGCCGCCGTCGCCGCGGCGCGAGGCTCTCGTTGCGGCGCTGAACGGCGTCCTCGGAGACCACCTGGAAGCGACCGGGAACCCGCTCGCGATCCGGATGCGGCTGCGGCGGCACGGGGAGGACCTCTCGTTCGGCCGGCCCGGGAGCCCCGAGGGGCTCCCCGGATCGTCCCGGCGGGTCGTCCTCCTCGTCCACGGCCTGTGCATGAACGACGCCGGGTGGAGCCGCGAGGGCCACGACCACGGTGCCGCGCTCGAGCGCGACCTCGGCTTCGAGGCGGTCCACGTCGTCTACAACTCGGGCCGGCACGTTTCCTCCAACGGCCGCTCGCTCGCGGAGCTCCTCGAGACGTTCGTCGGTGACGCGGCCGCTCCGCCGGGGGAGATCGCGATCGTGACGCACAGCATGGGCGGCCTCGTCGTGAGGAGCGCGCTCGTGGCCGGGGCACGGGCCGGGCATGCCTGGCCGGCCCTCGTCCGGGCGGTCGTCTTCCTCGGGACGCCCCACCACGGCGCGCCGGCGGAGCGCCTCGGGCACCTCGCGCAGGCGGCCCTCGGCGTCAGCCCGTACGCACGCCCCTTTGCGCGACTCGGACGGCTCCGGAGCGCGGGGATCACCGACCTGCGCTACGGAAACGTCCTCGACGACGACTGGGCGGGGGACGACCGCTTCGCCCGGCACGGGGACACGCGGGTCCCCGTGCCGCTCCCCGGCGGAATCGCGTTCTTCGCCGTCGCCGGGACGACCGCGACGGAGCCCGTGGCGCCCGGCGCGAGGATCGCCGGGGACGGGCTCGTCTCCGTCGCGAGCGCCCTCGGACACCACCGCGACCCGGAGCGGACGCTGGCGCTCGCTCCGGGCCGGACGTGGATCGCGCCGGGCACCGACCACCTCGCCCTCCTCGCGAGCCGGGCGGTCTACGAGCGCGTCCGCCAGTGGCTGGACGACGCGGGCGCCGGCGGCGTGGCCGCCCAGGCGTCGCCGGGAGACCGGGCATGACGACGGACCTCGCGGCCCTCTTCGGCGGGATCGACGTCTACCTCTTCGACCAGCTCCTCCGCGGGCGGATCGCACCGGGGATGCGCGTCCTCGACGCCGGCAGCGGCCGAGGCCGGAACCTCGTCTTCCTCCTCCGCGAGGGGTACGAGGTCTTCGCCCTCGACCCGAACCCGACGGCCGTCGCGGCCGTGCGCGACCTCGCGCGGCGGCTCGCGCCCGCGCTCCCGGAGACGAACGTCCGGTGCGAGCCGGTCGACGCTTCGACGTTCCCCGACGCCTGCGCCGACGTCGTGATCTCGAACGCCGTCCTCCATTTCGCGTTGGACGAGACGCGGTTCCTCGACATGCTCCGCGGTACCTGGCGACTCGTCGCGCCGGACGGCCTCCTCTTCTGCCGCCTCGCCTCGTCGATCGGGATCGAGCGGCTCGTCCGGCCGCTCGGCGGTCGCCGGTTCGCGCTTCCCGACGGAACCGGCCGCTTCCTCGTCGACGAGGCGTACCTCGCGGGCCTGACGGAGGAGCTCGGCGGGCGGCTCCTCGACCCGATCAAGACGACCGTCGTCCAGGGGCAGCGGGCCATGACGACGTGGGTCGTCCGGAAGGGGAGCTGACGTGTCGTCGATCGCCGACCGCCTCGCCGTCGACCTCGGCCTCGAGCCGCACCCCGAGGGCGGGCGCTACCGGCAGCTCTTCCGCTCCGGATCGGTCGTGGCGGTGCCGGGGCGAGGCATCGAGCGCGCTGCGCTCACGTCGATCCTCTTCCTCCTCGCGCGGGGAGAGGTGAGCCGCTGGCACCGGGTCCTCTCCGACGAGGTCTGGCACTTCCACGAGGGCGACCCTCTGGAGCTCCTCGTCGTCGACGCGGGATTCGCGGGGGCGACGCGCCACGTCCTCGGGCGGGCGAGCCAAGGGAACGAGCCTCTCGCCGTCGTTCCGGCCGGCGCCTGGCAGGCGGCGCGGCCGCTCGGGAGATACGCCCTCGTGGCGTGCGACGTGGGGCCCGGCTTCGACTTCGCCGACTTCGTGCTCCTGGCGGAACTCCCGGACGAGTCGGCGCGGCTGCGGGAACGGCTCCCGACGCTCGTGGAGCTGCTCTGAGCGGCGTCCGGGCGAGAGGCGACCGCGGGCACCTCGCGCCCGGAGCGCCGGGATGCCTCGCGATCAGGGCCGAAAGGCTCGGTGCAGCTCCTCGTCGTAATGGGGGTTCTTCCACTCCCGTTCGATCGGCTCGGGTCCGTCTCCCTTCTCGAGAACCGTGACGGCACGCGGGACGAGGCGGACGGCGGGGGCACGGTCGACGCGAGAGAGGAATACGCTTTCGAAGGTGAGGCCCGGGTCGATCGCCTTCAGCGGGCTACCGAAGGAGACGTCGTGCTCCTCCCCCGGCATCGGGCGGCCGGCGGCGTCCAGGTAGACGACCGTGGCGACGACCCGGCGGATCGGGCGGTTCGAGACGTTCCGGACCTTTGCGGTGTAGGACGGGAGCGGCGGGAAGCCCTCGACGGCGGCCGCGGTCATCTCGACGGGAGAGAGGCCGGCGGCTTCGAGCGCTTTGAGAGGCCGGCCATCGGCGGCTGTCGCGGCCGCGGATGCCGATGCGATCCTGGGGGGAGGAACGGGTCGGAAGGCCTCCGGGCCGGAGCGAGGCGGCGGGGACGACGGACCGGGCGGGGCGCCGCACGCGGCAGAGAGAAGGCCGAGTCCGATCAAGGGTGCGACGTGGCGCAGCACGGTCCCGACGTTACCTCGGAGGCCGGCCGTCCGTCGCGTGCTCGGAGAAAGCTGCCGGGAGCGTGCCGATGGGGCGACGCTCCCGGCGTCCCTGGCCTGGCGGGGAGGGGGGCGGCGGAGAGTGGTTCCTCGCCGGCCAGGGGAAATCAGGTCTGTAGGTGAGACGAACTCTCTGGAGTTGGCTGTCCCTTGACGAGAAGGTGGGACCCGGACGGCAGAAAAGCAAGTGCCGGCTCGGAAGAGCCGGCACACGCGCGAACAGAGTGCTCTGCGAGGTCTCGGGTCAGAGTCCTCGCGCGGCGCGGTAGGCCGGGATCGCCGCCTCGAGGACGCGGCAGGCGGCCTTCAGGTCCTCGGCCTTCAGGACGTAGGCGATCCTCACCTCGTCTTTCCCGAGGCCGGGCGTCGCGTAGAAGCCGTCGGCGGGGGCGACCATGACCGTCGCGCCGTCGAGCTGGAAGTCGGTGAGGAGCCACTGGGCGAAGTCCTCGCTGTCCTTCACCGGGATCCGGGCGACGAAGTAGAAGGCCCCCTCGGGCTTGCGAAAGAAGATCCCGGGGATCTTCGTCAGCTCCTCGTAGAGGATGTCGCGCCGGTGTCCGTACTCCTTGACGACCCCTTCGACGTAGTCGGGGCCGAGGAGCGCGGCGCCGGGCGCGATCGCCTGCGCGAGGCCGGGCGGGGAGAGGCGCCCCTGCGCCATGTGGAGGCAGGCCTGGTAGACGTCCTTGTTCCGCGTGGCGAGGCACCCGAGGCGGATGCCGCAGGCGCTGTAGCGCTTCGAGAGGGAGTCGACGACGACGACGACGTCCTCGAACCCTTCGAGCGACAGGGCGCTCTCGACCTGGCGTCCGTCGTAGACGAACTCGCGGTAGACCTCGTCGGCGATCAGGAAGAGGCCGTGGTCGCGGCAGAACTCGGCGACCCGGACGAGCTCCTCCTTCGAGTAGACGGTGCCCGTCGGGTTGTTGGGGTTGCAGAGGAGGACGGCCTTCGTCTTCGGCGTGAGGGCCTTCTCCCACTCCTCGCGCGAGGGGAGGTGGAAGCCGTCCTCGGCGCGGGTCACGATCGGCTTCAGGTCGATGCCGCCCATCGCCGCGAACGCGCGGTAGTTCGTGTAGAAGGGCTCGACGAGGAGGGCCTCGTCGCCGACCTCGCAGCAGGCCATGAAGGCGAACTGGATCGCCTCGCTCCCGCCGGTCGTCGTGATGACCTGGCTCTTCGTCAGCTCCACGCCGCGGCCGCGGTAGTAGCCGACGAGGAAGTCGAGGCACTCGGCGGTGCCGTTCGACGGGGTGTAGGCGTAGACCTTGTCCTTGATCTGCGCGAGCCGGTCCCGCATCGGGGCGGGGGTCTCGAGGTCGGGCTGGCCGATGTTGAGGTGGTAGACCTTCACGCCGCGCTTCTTGGCCGCGTCGGCGTAGGAGGCGAGCTTTCGGATCGGGGAGGCGGGGACGCGCCGGCCCCGCTCGGAGACGCGGGGGACGGCCTTCTCGGCGGAGACGCTCATGGGGCGAAGGTTACACCCCGCTTCCGCGCCTCCGCCGCCATGTGGGAGCGGCCCGCCCGACCAATCAGAAGCCGGCGGCGGCCCCGTCCTTCCGCTTTTCCGTCGCCCCGAGGAGGAACCCGGTGGCCGGGTCGCGGGCGACCGCCTGGTAGCCGCCGTAGGCGCCGACGGGCTCCCGTGCGATCCGGTGACCGCGTCTCATCAGCTCCTCGAGGAGCGGCTCGGGGAGCCCTTCCTCGAGGAAGAGCGTGCCGCCGTCCTTCATGACCGTCCCGGTCGGCTCGCTCGAGCCGGTGTGATGGAAGCGGATCGCGTCGCCCGCCTCCTGGAGGTTCATCCCGAAGTCGACGAGGTTCACGACGACCTGCACGTGCCCCTGCGGTTGCATGTCGCCCCCCATGAGGCCGAAGGCCATGAGCGGCTGACCGTCCTTCGTCAGGAAGGCCGGGATGATCGTCTGGAAGGGGCGCTTTCCGGGCTCCAGGAAGTTCGGGTGCCCCTTCTTCAGGGAGAAGAGGCCGCCCCGGTTGTGGATCCCGATTCCGAGCGCCGGGACGGCGTAGCCCGAGCCGAAGCCGGTGTAGTTGCTCTGGATGAGGGAGACCATGAGGCCCGAGGCGTCGGCCGCGCAGAGGTACGTCGTCTCCTTCCGGTTCAGGACGAGCTCCTCGTCGGGAGGGTCCTCCCGGGAGGCGCGCTTCACGTCGATCTTCTTCGCCCTCTCCTTCGCGTACTCCTTCGAGAGGAGCCGCTCGAGCGGGAGCTTCGCGAAGGCCGGGTCGGCGTAGTAGCGGGCCCTGTCGGCGTAGGCGACCTTCTTCGCCTCGACCATGACGTGCCAGAAGTCGGCGCTCTCCCTCCCCATCTTCGCGAGGTCGAACCCCTCGAGGAGGTTCAGCATCTGGAGCGCCGCGAGCCCCTGCGTGTTCGGCGGGAGCTCCCAGACGTCGTAGCCCCGGTAGCTCGTCGACATCGGGGCATCCCAGGTCGAGCGGTGACGGACGAAGTCCTCCTTTGCGAAAAAGCCGCCGTTCGCCTTCGAGAAGGCGACGATGGCGTCGGCGAACTCGCCTTCCCAGCCGGCCCGCTTCTTCGACGCGAGGAGCCGGAGGGTCTTCGCGAGGGCCGGGTTCCGGAAGCGCTCGCCCTCCTTCGGGGCAAGGCCGCCCGGGAGGAAGACCTCCGCGAAGCCGGGCTTGTCCCTGAAGCGGTTCACCGACCCCGCCCAGTTCCCCGCGATGACGGGCGAGACGGGGAAGCCCTCCTCGGCGTAGCGGATCGCCGGCGCGAGGACTTCCGCGAGCGGAAGCTTTCCGTACTTCGCGTGGAGCTCGAGCCACCCGTCGCCGCAGCCCGGGACGCTCCAGGCATACGGGCTGTAGAGCGGGATCGTCCCGTCGGGAAGCGGCGGGACCTTGTCGGCCGTCAGGGCGAGCGGTGCCCGCCCCGAGGCGTTCAGGCCGACGACCGCCTTCTTCGCGGGGTCCCAGAGGATCGCGAAGAGGTCGCCGCCGAGGCCGTTCGCCGTCGGCTCCATCAGCCCGAGGCAGGCGTTCGTGGCGATCGCCGCGTCGACGGCGCTCCCTCCCTTGCGCAGCGTATCGACGCCCGCCTGCGTGCAGAGCGGCTGGGCGCTCGCGACCATGCCGTGCTCGGCCCAGACGGGGGAGCGGCTCGCGTCGCCGCGCCCCTTCGGCGGCCACTCGGCGAGGAGGGGGAGGGCGACGGCGAGGGCGAGGAGGGCGGCGAAGGACGCTCTCATGAGGGGATCGTACGCGGAGCCGGCGCCGAAAGCGGAGGAACAGAAGGCTTCGAGGGCGTTCTAGACTGACGCCGATGCTCGGGCTGGCCGATCGGTCGAGGTTCCGGGGGGGGCTCCTCCCGCGAAGGACATTCCTCGCGCTCCTCGCGTTCGCGTCGCTCCTCGGACCGCTCCTCGTCTTCCGCGAGACGGTTCGCGACCCGCTCGAGAGGATCCCCTGCGGCCGGCCGGTCCCGAACGAGCAGCTGGGGGACCCCGTCATCATCCTGTCGGTGATGGGCCGGCAGTGGGCGCGGTGGGACGCGGGAGACTTCTCGCGGCGCGACGACCGCGTCTTCGCGCCGTACGCCGACACGTCGACTCTCGGCGAGCCCTGGCTGCTTCCGGCGATCGTCGGCTATCCGTGGGCTCGACTCTTCGACTCTCCGGCGCTCGGGTACGACGCGCCGTTCCTCTTCGCGTCCGTGGTCGCCTGCTTCGGGGCGGGACTGCTCCTCGCGGACCTCGCCGGCGCGGGCTGGCCGGCGCTTCTCGGCGCCCTGCTCTTCGCCTGGAGCCCGGCGCGACTCAACAACTTCGGCGTCGTCGGGACGATGTGGGGAGGGTTCGTCCTGCTCATCCTCCTCTTCTCGCTCCGGTACCTCCGGGCGGGCCGGCCGCGCGACGTGGCCCTCGCGGGAGTCGCGCTCCTCGTTACCGGTTTCGGAAGCACCTACCCGCTCGTCATGGGAGGCGTCGCGGTCGCCGTCGTCGCCATCGTCTCGGCGCGCAGCATCCGGCGGCTCGCCGTTCTCGCCTTCGCCCTCGGCGCTTCGATCGTGCTGCTCGCCATCTTCTACGCCCGCTACTTCCGCCTCGCCCGCGACTTCGACGCTCCCGTCGGCCTCCGGTCGATCGAGGCCCACGCGGCCGACCTCCTCTCGATCCTCCACACGGGGGTCTTCGCGGGGCCGCTCCGGGACCTGCTCGACGCGCTCCTGCCGATCTTCCCCGAAGGGGCCTCGGCGCTCTTTCCGACCCTTACTGCCCTGTTCGTTCTCTCCGTCGGAACGATCCTTCTCCGTCGTCATCCTCGGGCGCTCCCGCGGCCACGGAGCGCGCGTCACGCCGCCCGGTCGCTGGTCCCGTGGCTTCTCCTCGCCGGCCTTTCCTTCGCCTTCGCGCTCGGCCCGACGATCCGATTCGCGGGCCGCGTCGTCGTCCCCGGACCGTATGTG
>JAKLER010000177.1 GCA_022711615.1 Acidobacteriota bacterium | reverse complement strand
TCGGCTCGTACATGGCGGTGGCGATCGAGAAGGGCGACACGAGGGCGATGGCCTGGGCCGTCGTCGCGATGACGGCGATGATCGTCGCGGTCGACCAGCTCCTCTGGCGCCCGCTCGTCGTCTGGTCGCAGCGTTTCCGCGTCGAGGAGTCGGGCTCGGGCGAGCCGCCGGCGTCGTGGGTCGTCTCGCTCGTCGGCCGCTCGAGGCTTCTCCGTCGGGCGACGCGCTCGCTCCGGAAGGCGCGCGCGGCGGCGCGCGCGCGGGCGGCAGGGAGCGGCCCGGCCCGGGCGCGCGGCGCGCCCCGCCGCGCTCTCGCCCTGCGCGCCGCCGCGATCCTCGGGGGCGGGCTCGCCGTCGCGGCCGCGCTCTGGGGGACGGTGCGCCTCGGCGGCCTCCTGGTGCGCGTGCCGGTGCGGGAATGGGGCCTCCTCGCGCTCGCGCTCGGCGCGACCGCCCTCCGGGCGGCCGGCGCCCTCGCCGTTGCGACCGCCGTGATGGTGCCGCTCGGCGTCCTCCTCGGCCGCTCGAGGGAATGGTCGCGGCGCCTCCAGCCGGTCGTCCAGATCGTCGCCTCGTTTCCCGCGCCGATGCTCTACCCGCTCGTCACGGCCGGCCTCCTCGCGCTCCGAGTCCCGTTCGCCGTCGTCGCCGCCGTCCTCATGGGGCTCGGCGCGCAGTGGTACGTCCTCTTCAACGTCCTCGCGGGGGCGAGCGCGATCCCGGGGGACCTCGAGGAGGCCTCCGCCGTCTACGGCGTCACGGGACTCCGCCGGTTCGCCACGCTCGACCTCCCGTCCGTCTTCCCGTTCCTCGTCACGGGCCTCGTCACCGCCGCGGGC
This sequence comes from Acidobacteriota bacterium, assembly GCA_022711615.1. Lineage (GTDB taxonomy): Bacteria > Acidobacteriota > Thermoanaerobaculia > UBA5066 > UBA5066 > UBA5066. The sequence continues at coordinate 8,165 of JAKLER010000177.1, read as the reverse complement.
GGGGCCTGGAACGCCTCGATCGTCGCCGAGACGCTGGCCTTCCGGGGGACGGAGCTCTCGACGTTCGGGCTCGGCTCGCTGATCACCCGCGCCACGCACGACGGGAACTTCCCCCTTCTCGCCGCGGGCGTCCTCACGATGTCCCTCGCCCTCGTCCTCCTGAACCGGACGGTCTGGCGGAGGCTCTACGGCGTCGCCGCGACGCGCTACGCTCTGAACCGTTGAGCGCCGACGAGCTCCCGATCGCCGCCGTCCGCGGCGTGCGCAAGACCTATCGCGACGAGGCGGGGCGCGAGAGGGTGATCCTCGATCGCGTCGACTTCGAGGTCCGAAGGGGGGAGGTCGTCGCCGTCCTCGGCCCCTCGGGGTGCGGCAAGTCGACGCTCCTCCGGATCCTCATCGGCCTCATCGAGCCGACCGCCGGCGAGGTCCTCGCCCACGGCGCGCCGATCCGCGGCATCCACCCGGGAGCGGCCCTCGTCTTCCAGAGCTTCGCCCTCTTCCCGTGGCTCTCCGTCGAGGAGAACGTGCGGATCGGCCTGACGGGGCGCGGCGTCCCCGCCCCCGAAAGCGCCGCGCGCGTCCGGGACGTCGTCGCCCGCGTCGGCCTCTCCGGGCACGAGCGGGCGATGCCGCGCGAGCTCTCCGGCGGAATGAAGCAGCGCGTCGGGATCGCGCGCGCCCTCGTCTCGGGACCGGAGCTCCTCTGCATGGACGAGCCGTTCTCGGCGCTCGACGTCCTGACGGCCGAGCTCCTTCGCGCCGAGGTCTATCGCCTCTGGTCCGACGGCGGCACCGGCCTCTCCTCGGTCCTTCTCGTCACCCACCTCATCGAGGAGGCGGTCACGCTCGCCGACCGGATCGTCGTCCTGGGCGCGAACCCGGGCACCGTCCGCCGCGAGATCCGGAACACGCTCCCGCACCCGCGCGACCCGCGCCACCCCGAGTTCTTCCGGATGGTCGACCGGATCCACGACGCCGTCGCGCGCGTTCACCTCCCCGAAGAGGAGGAGGCGCCCGCGCCGGCCGCGCCGGGGCGCCCCGGGCCGGGCCCCTTCGTCCCGCTGCCGCCGGCGACCGTCGGCGAGATGCTGGGCCTCCTCGAGATCCTCTCGGACCACGGCGGCGAGATGGACCTCTTCGAGGTCGACGCGATGACGGAGTGGGACTTCGGCCGGACGATCGCCGTCGTCAAGGCGGCCGAGCTCCTCGACCTCGTCGACACGCCGAAGAACCGTGTCCTCCTCACGGACGCCGGCCGCGGCGTCGTGGCGGCGGCGCCGCGCGAGAAGCCGTTCCTCTTCCGGCGCCAGCTCCTCGCGCTCGGCACCTTCGCGACGGTCGTCCGGGGCCTCGCGGGGCGCGAGGACGCGGCCGCCCCCGGCGAGGAGGTGCGCGAGATGCTTGCGGATCGCCTCCCGGCGGAGGCGACGGGGGCGCTCTTCGAGACCCTCGTGAACTGGGGGCGCTTCGCCCAGCTCCTCGACTACGACGCGGCGGGAGACGAGCTCTCCCTCTTCGGCGGCCGGGCCGCCGACGCGGAGGTCTGACCGCCTACCGTCCCGGGTCGCCCCACTCCTTCAGCTTCCGGTAGAGCGTCGCGACCCCGATGCCGAGCCGCCGCGCGGCCTTCTCCCGGTGGCCGTCCTCCTCGCCGAGGACGAAGAGGACGTGGGCCTTCTCCACCTCGGCGAGCGTCTCGCCCTCGGCGCCCCCGCCGCGCGCGGGACGGACGATCTCGTCCGGGAGGTCCTCCGCGCCGACGCGCGCGCCGTCGGCGAGGACCGCCGCCCGCTCCACCGCGTTCGCCAGCTCGCGGACGTTTCCGGGCCAGCGGTGGCGCTGGAGGAGGCGCGCCGCCTCCGGCGTGAAGCCGGCCACCTGCGCACCGGTCCGGCGCGCCGCGTCGAGAAGGAGGGCCCTCGCGAGCGGCAGGACGTCCTCCGGCCGCTCCCGGAGCGGCGGGATCGGGATCTCGATCACCCGGAGCCGGTAGTAGAGGTCGCGCCGGAAGTGCCCCGTCTCGACGTCCTTTCCGAGGTCCCGGTTCGTCGCGGCGACGACGCGGACGTCGACCTTCCGGCTCCGGTTCTCGCCGACCCGCCGCACCTCGCGCTCCTGGAGCGCGCGGAGGAGCTTGGCCTGCAGGCCCAGCGGCACCTCCCCGATCTCGTCGAGGAAGAGCGTCCCGCCGTTCGCCGCCTCGAAGAGCCCGGCGCGGTCGGAGGCGGCGCCGGAGAACGCGCCCCGCGCGTGCCCGAACAGCTCGCTCTCGAGGAGGCTCTCGGGAAGCGCCGCGCCGTTGATCGCGACGAAGGGGCCGGCGGCGCGGGGCGAGCGCTCGTGGATCACCCGCGCGAGGACCTCCTTCCCCGAGCCGCTCTCGCCCGTCAGGAGGATCGTCGAGTCGACGCGCGCGACGCGCGACGCCAGGTCGAACGCCCGCCGCATCCCGGGGCTCTGGGCCACGACGCCCGGGTGCGGCTCCTCGACCTTCAGGCGCGTCAGCTCGTTCCTTCTCGCCTTCAGCTTCTGCTCGGTCGCGCGGAGAGCGTCGCGGACGCGCCCCAGCTCTCCCTCGAGTCCGCGCTCCGAGAGGCCCGAGAGCGCCTTCCGGGTCGCCTCGTCCCAGTCCTCCTCGGGCTCTCCCGCCATCCGGCAGGCCGGGTCCCCTTTCCCGACGCACTCCTCCTCGACGACGCGGATCGACCGGCCGTGGCAGGCGGAGAGGTAGCCGCTCGCGAACCCGGTGAGGGTCCAGCAGACCGGCTCGTCGGAGCGTCCGAAGTGGAGGAGGTGCTGCTCGGCCTCGTACGACTCGTCCCAGAACGCCTGGGAGAAGTGCCTCGGCGGCTCGTTCGGCGCCCGCGGGACGGGACGGAACGTGACGAGCCCCTTCAGCCGGTGGAGGCGTCCCCCGGCGTGAATCCACTCCGTGGGGCCGTCCCACTCGAACGCGTCCCGCATCGCCTCTGCCGTCCGCCACCCGTGCGCCCAGCCGAAGCGGTAGAGGACCCCGCGCGCCACGCTGAGAGAGAGCGTTTCGATGAGCTCCTTGCGGAGGAGCCCGAGCGCGGCCGTGTCGAGGAGGATCGCCCGCTCCCCGGCGAAGCGGTAGATCCCGCCCTTCGGATCGGCGTCGAAGAGGGCGTCGAGCGTCAGGTCGTCTGCGCGCATGGGGGGATCTTCTCAAAGCGAGAGGTCGCCGCCTCTCGAATCGACGGGTCCCGGCCCGCCGAGACGCGCTCGGCGCCGGTTCCCTGCGGCCCGGCGCGGCTCCGGGCCGTCCATCAGGTTCGTGCGGGGGTGGCCCGGTCCCTGCAACAACCCGGAAGAGGGATCCCGGCCGCGGGGTCCCGGGGAGGTCCTCGATGATCACGATCCGAAAGAGCGACGAGCGCGGTCGCTTCGACCACGGCTGGCTCGACACGCGCCACACCTTCTCCTTCGCCGACTACTGGGATCCCGAGCACGTCCACTTCCGCTCCCTGCGGGTGATCAACGAGGACCGCGTCGTCCCCGGCGCCGGCTTCGGGACGCACGGGCACAACGACATGGAGATCCTCTCGTACGTCCTCTCGGGCTCTCTCGCCCACGAGGACAGCCTGGGGAACGGCTCCGCGATCGTCCCGGGCGACGTCCAGTACATGAGCGCCGGGACGGGCGTCCGCCACAGCGAGTTCAACGCCTCCGGGAGCGAGCCGGTCCATTTCCTCCAGATCTGGATCGTCCCCGACCGGCGCGGCTACGCACCGCGCTACGGGCAGAAGCGGTTCGAGGAGGAGGAGAAGCGCGGGCGGCTCCGGCTCCTCGCGTCCGAGACGGGCGAGGCCGGCTCGATCGCGATCCGCCAGGACGTGCGCCTCTTCTCCACGATCCTCCGCGAAGGGGAGAGCGTCCCGCTGGAGATCGCGGAAGGGCGCCACCTCTGGGTCCAGGTCGCGCGGGGCGAGGCCGATGTGAACGGCCACCGGCTCGAAGCGGGGGACGGCCTCGCCGCCTCGGACGAGACCTCCTTCACCCTGCGCGGCGCGGGAGCGGAGGCCGAGCTCCTCGTCTTCGACCTGGCTTGAGGCGCGGCGGGGAGGCCGCGAGGCCTCCCCGCTCCCGATCAGACCTTCTGCCGGCCGTCGGCCGTCGTCAGGACGCCGTAGAGCTCCGGCCGCCGGTCGCGGAAGAAGCCCCAGGAGGCGCGCTCGCGGCGGATCGCCGCGAGGTCGACCGTGACGACGCGGACCCCGGTCTCGTCGCGCCCCATCTCGGCGAGGAAGGAGCCGTCCGTCCCGGCCACGAACGAGGAGCCGTAGAAGAGCTGGCCGTCCTCCTCGCCGATCCGGTTCGACGCGGCGACGGGGATGACGTTCGAGACCGCGTGGCCGACCATCGCGCGCCGCCAGCGGTCGCGCGTGTCGAGCGCGGGGTTCGCGGGCTCGGAGCCGATCGCCGTCGGGTAGACGAGGACGTCGGCGCCGAGGAGCGCGAGCGCCCGCGCGCATTCGGGGTACCACTGGTCCCAGCAGACCGCCCCGCCGACCTTCCCGGCCTTCGTGTCGAAGACCTTGAAGCCGGTGTCGCCGGGGCGGAAGTAGAACTTCTCCTCGTAGCCCGGGCCGTCGGGGATGTGGCTCTTTCGGTACGTGCCGAGGAGCGTTCCGTCGGCGTCGACCATCGCGAGGGTGTTGTAGTAGGCGTTCCCGGCCTTCTCGAAGAACGAGAAGGGGAGGACGACGCCGAGCTCCTTCGCGAGCGTCTGGAAGCGCGCGAGCGTGGCGTTCCCCTCGGCGGGGCGCGCCCACTCGAAGAACGCGTCCTTCTCCTCGCGGCAGAAATAGGGCCCCTCGAGGAGCTCCGGCGTCACGACGAGCTTTGCACCGAGCCTCGCCGCTTCGCGAACGAGGCCGAGGACGCGGTCCGCGTTCTCCTCGCGAGAGCCGCCGAGCGCGCACTGGACGATCCCGATCGAGAGCGTCTCGGACGTCATCCGCGGCCCCCCTTCGGCTGCTGCTGGCTGATGCAGTGGAACGCCCCGCCGCCGAGGAGGAGCTCGCGCGCGGGGACGTCATGGACGCGCCGGCCGGGGAAGAGCGACTCGATCCGCTTCAGGGCGGGCGCGTCGTTCGGCGTCCCGTAGACCGGGACGGTGACCGTCGTGTTCGCGACGTAGAAGTTGACGTAGCTCGCCGCCATCAGCTCGCCGTCGGGGTCGGTGACGACGCCGGGGGACGGCACCGTGAAGACCTCGAGCCGCCGCCCCTTCGCGTCGCGCATCGACGCGAGGTCGCGGAGGATCTCCTTCAGCGCGACGGCGTTCGGGTCGCCGCCGCCGGAGGGCTCCATGCAGACGGCGACGCCCGGGGCCACGAAGCGGGCGACCGTGTCGACGTGCCCGTCGGTGTGGTCGTTGATCAGGCCGTCGCCGAGCCAGAGGACGCTCTCCGCGCCGAGGCCGTCCCGGAGCCGCCGCTCGAGCGCCGCCTGCGAGAGGCCCGGGTTCCTGTTCGGGTTCAGGAGGCACTGCCGCGTCGTCAGGAGCGTCCCCTCGCCGTCCGGCTCGACGGAGCCCCCTTCCAGGACGAGCTCGTCGCGGAAAGCCCGGAGGCCCGACGCCTCGGCGACGCGCTTCGAGACCTCCCGGTCGCCGGGGAGGTCGTACTTGTTTCCCCAGCCGTTGAAGACGAAGGAGGCGGCCGCGACCTCGCCCGCCTCCGACGTCACGAAGACCGGCGCGATGTCGCGCATCCAGATGTCGCCGAACGGGATCTCGTGGACGCGCGCTCCGAGCCCTTCGAGCCGCGCCCGCGCCTCGGCGGCGCGCCCGGCCGTCGGCGCGAGGACCTCGAGCCGCTCGCCGCGCGGGCCCTCGGGGCCCGGGTCGGCGATCGCGCGGGCGAATCGGACGAAGGCGCCCTGCACCGGGCCGAGCGCCTCCTTCCAGAGCTCCTCGTGGCTCGGCCAGGCGAGCCAGCACGCCTCGTGAGCCGCCCATTCCGCGGGCTGCGCGAATCCCGCCTCGCGGGGCGATTCGCCGGAGAGCCTCATTCGGGGCACCGTCTCTCGTGGTTCTCCTCGCGGGGGGGCCGGGGGGATCGAGAAACCCCCGGGAACAGGACCGCGCGGGGGGATCGAGAAACCCCCGCGTTCATGGCAGCTCGGGGCGGGTCAGGTTACGGACTCCGTCCTCGCCGACCCAGACGTCGTCCTCGATCCGAATGCCGCCGAACGGCGTGAGCCTGTCGACGATCGCCCAGTCGACGTCGGCCCGGTTCGCCCCCTCCCGGTGCGTCTCGAGGAGCATCGGGATGAAGTAGAGCCCCGGCTCGATCGTGAAGAGCATCCCCGCCTCGATCGTCCGCGTCGTCCGGAGCGCGGGGTACTCGGCGGGCGGAGGGGCGAGCGTCCCCACGCGGTCCGCCTGGCGCCCGGCGACGTCGTGCACCTGGATGCCGAGGAAGTGCCCGAGCCCGTGCGGGAAGAACGGGCGCGTCAGCCCCTTCGCGACGGCGGCCTCGCCGGCGACCTTCAGGATGCCGGCGCGGTGCAGGAGGTCGCCGATCAGGACGTGGGCCCGCACGTGGAGGTCGAGGTACCTCATTCCGGGCTTCGGCGCCGCGGCGAGCTCCTGCTCGATCGCTTCCATCCCGGCGATCAGGTCCCGGAAGAGCGGGTCGCACCCGTCGCCGGCGAACGTCCGGGTGATGTCGGAGGCGTAGCCGCGGACCGCCGTTCCCGCGTCGACGAGCATCGTCCGGCCCGGCGCGGCCCAGGTGCCCCGCTTGCCGTGGTAGTGGAGCGTCGCGGAGCGCTCGTCGAACCCGATGATCGTCGGGTAGGGGAGGTGCTCCTCCATCACGGCGGCGGCGGAGAGGAAGGCGTGGTGCACCTCCATCTCCGTCGCGCCCTCCCGGAAGGCTGCCTCGGCGGCGCGGAAGCCGCGCGCGGCGGGGGCCTCCGCCTCGGCGACGGACTCCACCTCGTAGGCGCTCTTGTACGACCGCTCCCAGTCCAGCCGGGCGACGAGCCCCTTCGGGTTGACGGCGTCGGCCGGGAGACCCAGCGCGGCGGCCTCGGCGACGGCGCCTCCGAGGAAGGCGGTGCGGCCGCCGTTCGGGCCGATCGCCGCGCGGACCGCCTCGGGGCTCTCCGCGTCGACGATCTCCATCTCCGCGGCGACGAACTCCGGCGCGGGCTTCGGCGGCTCGTACCAGTAGTCGCGCGGCTGGTAGCGGGCGAGCCGCGGCCTCTTCCCGGGGCGGACCTCGAGGAGGTGCCCCGGCCCCTCGACCGGCGCCCAGTGCGTGAAGTGGGGCGTCGGGCGGAACGGCGCGTCGTTGTCGTCGGCGAAGTAGGTGAAGGGGACGCCGGAGTGGATCAGGAGGCGGTCGAAGCCGGTCTCGGCCAGGGCCTGCTCCGTCGTCCGCTGCCGCTCGGCGACGTGGGCGCGATAGAGGTCCGCGAGGGCGCTGTTCATGGAGGCGGATGTTAGCGAACCGGAGGCCGGCCCCGAGCTCGGACTTCGGCCGGAGCTCTTCGGGACGGTGCGCGCGCGGGCGCGATGTCTCCGACGCCCCGGATGGTCCTCCCACGGAGACTTGAAGTAGGAATCGGAAGAGTATGATTCCAACTGAGGTCGTCATGCGCATCACGTCCAAGGGCCAGGTCACGATTCCGGTCGAGATCCGCGAGCGCCTCGGCCTTCTGCCCGACACGGAGGTCACGTTCGAGGTCGTCGGCCCCACGGTCCGACTGCAGAAAGCCCCGGGGCAGAGCCGACGGGGAGCGACCGTCGTCGCCCGGCTGAGGGGCCGGGGGCAGACCCGCCTCACGACCGATCAGATCCTCGCCCTGACCCGGGGCTGAGGCATGGCCGGGTTCCTCGTCGACAGCAACGTCCTCCTCGACGTCCTGACGGAGGACCCTTCGTGGTTCGAGTGGTCTGCATCGGCCCTCGCCCGCTGCGCCGAGGAGGGGCCGCTCGCCGTCAATCCCCTCGTCTACGCGGAGGTCTCGGTCGGATTCGAGCGGGTCGAGGACCTGGACGAGGCGCTCGACTCGGCCGGATTTCAGAGGCTCGCGCTGCCGTGGGCGGCCGCGTTCCTCGCGGGGAAGTGCTTCCTTCGATACCGCCGTCGCGGCGGCGTCCGCTCCTCGACGCTTCCCGACTTCTA
>JAKLER010000176.1 GCA_022711615.1 Acidobacteriota bacterium | reverse complement strand
CGAACGCGCAGGCGAAGACGGCGAGCTCGCCCGCCCCCGGCAGGAACGGGTAGACGAGGTACCGGGACCAGATCGCGTTCCCGAGGAGGTAGCCGAAGACGCCGAGGACGGCGATCGCGAAGACCGACGGGACGATCGCGAGACCGTCCATCCCGTCGGTGATGTTCACGGAGTTGCCCACGAGGAGGACGAAGAGGAAGACGAACGGAAAGTAGACCCACGGGGCGTCGAGGACCGCGGCCTTCAGGAAGGGGACGTGGAGGCGGGCCGCCTCAGCGGGCGGGACCGGGCTCCAGGGGCTCGCGAGGACGGCGACGAAGAACGCCGCGAACGCCCCCTGCAGGAGGAGCTTCCGCGGCTCCGACATCCCCTTGTCGCCCGACCTCGCCCGCATCTTCGCCCGGTCGTCGACGAAGCCGATCGCCCCGAACCAGACCATGCCGAGGAGGACGAGGAAGGCGTAGCCGCTCGTCAGGTTGCACCAGAGGAGCGAGGAGAACGCGACGACGCCCACCAGGACGACGCCCCCCATGACCGGCGTTCCGGCCTTGTCGAAGGCCGACGGGATGCCCGTCTCGCGGAGCTGGTCGACGAACGCCTTCCGCTGGAGCCACCAGATCACGCGCGGCATGACCCAGAGCGTCAGGAGGACGGCCGTGAGCGCCGCGCCGATGGAGCGCGCCGAGAGGTACTCGGCGAGGCGGAGGAAGGAGAGCTGGGGGAACGGCGCGAGGAGCTTGCCGATCCAGAAGATCATCGGGGCGACTCCTTGCCGCGCGAGAGCGCCTCGAGGACGCGGCGGTACGAGAGCTTCATCTCGAACTGAGGGCGGAAGTCGGTCGACGTCAGGAGGAACCCCGGGAGCGCCGCTTCGAGCTTCGTCCGATCGCGCGCCTCGCCCCGCTCGACGAGCGCGAGGACCCCCCGAAGGGCCGCGGCGCGCACCTTCCAGAACCGGTAGTCGGAGAGCCGGAGGAGCGCCGGGAGCGCGTCGGCCTCGCCGCCGATCGCCCCGAGCGCCTCGGCGGCCGCCGCCGCCGCCTCGAGGTTGCGGTCGGAGAGGCCGCCCACGAGCGCGGCCACGACGTCGGCCCTCCGCGAGAGGAGGCCGGCGAAGCGCGCCGCCGTCCGCGCCGCCTCGGCCCTCACTTCCCAGTACGGGTCCGAGAGGCCGGCCAGGAGCGCGGCCTCGACGCCGGCGTCGACGACGCCGAGACGGCCGAGCGCGGTGAAGGCGTTCCGCCGGACGAAACCGACCTGCGCGAAATCGCCCCCGAGGAGACGCTGGAGGAGCGGAGCCGGAGTCCGGTCGGCGAGGAGGGCGAGGAGGAGCGGGACCTTCTCGGTCGCCCCGAGGAGGCCGAGGAGCTTGACGCCGAGGTTCCGCACCTCCCAGCTCTCGTTCGCGAGGAGCGAAGCGGCGCGGCTCCGGAACCAGGGGAGGTCGCGCGCCTCGGCATGCGCCTCGACGCGGTAGCGACGCCCCTCCGCGGCGTACGCCTTCTCGAGCCGGGAGAGGAGCGCGGCGTTCGAGACGACGTGCGGCGCCGGGACGAGCGTCGGCTCGAGCGTGCCCGTTCCGTGTCCGTGACGGACGTGGTGCGCGATCTCGGCGGCGGCGTCGGCCCCGAGGACGTCGCGCCCCATCCGCGACATCTCGGCGAGCCGATCCGGGTCGTCGACGAGGTCGAGGACCCGGCGCGCGAGGAGCGACCCGTCGAGCTCCTCCGCGAGGTGCCCGTCGCGGAGGACCGTCTCCTCGTAGAGGACCTCGGCGCCGCCCGCCCGCTCGAGGGCGCGGGCGTTCGCGACCTGGTGGTCGCCCGGCAGGTTCGCCTTCGGGACGACGAGCGCCGGGAGGCCCATGCGCGCGACCTCGTTGAGGCTCCCCGAGCCGCCCCGGATCACGACGAGGTCGGAAACGGCGTAGACCGAGGCGATGTCGTGGAAATAGCTCCGCGACACGTAGAAGGAATCGATCCGTTCCCGCTCCTCGGGCGTGTAGCGCGCCGCGAGGCGGGCGGCCGTGTCGGCGCCGGCGTCGTAGCCGCCGCCCTTGAAGAGCCCGGTCCCGTGGACGAGGAAGAGGCGGTCGGCGTGCGGGAGGAGCTCGCCGAGCGCGTCGACGAGGCCGCGGTTGAGCGAGCGCGAGCCCTGCGACCCGCCGAAGACGAAGACGACGGTCCGCCCCTCCGGGAGCGCGAAGTCGAGGCGGGAGCGCGCCTCCTCTTTCGAGACGTGGCCGATCCGCTTCCGGAGCGGGTAGCCGGTGACCGCCCCGTTCCCCGGGAAGAGGGAGAGCGTCTCGGGGAACGTGACGAAGACCTTCTCGGCGTAGCGGCCGACGAGCCGGTTCAGCTTCCCGGGGACGGCGTTCTGCTCGTGGACGAAGACGCGGGACCGGAGGAGGCGGAGCTTCTTCAGGAGCGTCGCCGCGAAGATGACGGGCGCCGAGGCGAAGCCCCCCGTCCCGACGAGGACGTCGGGGCGGAAGCGGAGGAGGATGCCGGCGGCCTGGATCGTCCCGACCGCGAGGTCGAGGAGGAAGCGCGCGAACGCCGGCGAGGGACGTGCCCCGGGGAAGCCCGAGGCCCTCACGAAGCGGATCGGGATCCCCTCCTTCGGGACGACCTGTTCCTCGGCCCGCCCTCGCACGCCGACGAAAAGCGTCTCGCTCCCCTCCTCGGCCAGGGCCGCTCCGATGGCGAGCGCCGGGTTCACGTGCCCGGCGGTGCCGCCTCCCGTCAGGAGGATCCTCGTTCCCTTCTTCAAGCCTCGCGCCTCCGCCCGATTCTGGGGCATTCGGGCCGCCGCGAACGTCCGGTGCTCCCGGCGGGCCGAGCCCGGCATTCTCCCCCGTTTCCGGCCTTCGTCCGCCCCTCCGCGGATAGACTCGTCGCCCGATGCTCTCCATCCACCTGCTCGAGGACGGTAAGGGGCTCCAGCTCCTCGAAGGCGCGACGCTCGGCGACGCGTGGCCCGGCCTCGCGGGCCGCTCGATCTGGGTCGACGTCGAGGACCCGACGGAAGAGGAGGCCCGCGCCCTCGCCGAGGTCTGCGGCTTCCACCCGCTCACCGTCGAGGACTCGCTCACCCCCGTCCAGCCGCCCAAGGTCGAGGAGTTCGGGAGCTACCTCTTCCTCCTCTTCCGGGGTCTCCGGCCCACGGAGGAGGGGCTCGAGCTCGAGAGCTACAAGCTCGCCGCCTGGCTCGGCCCCGGCTTCCTCGTCACGGCCCACCGGCGCCCCGTCGCGGCCTGCCGGGAGGTCTCGCGTCTCGTCCTCGACAAGGACCTGCCGATGGAGAGCCAGATGGACCGGATCCTCCACGCGCTCGTCGACCGCGTGATGGACGAGATCCTCCCGATCCTCGACCGCTGCGAGGAGCGCCTCGAGGAGCTGGAGGAGGGGGTCTTCTCGGGGGCGCCCCAGAGGGAGGTGCTCCAGGAGCTTCTGGGCCTGAAGCGCCAGCTGCTGACGATCCGCCGCCTCGTCGTCCCGCAGAGGGAGATGCTCGGCCGCCTCGCCCGCCGCGACCTGCCGTACATCGACGAGCGGACCTCACACTACTTCCGCGACGTCTACGACCACGTCGCCCGTATCGAGGAGACGACGATCGTCCTGACCGACCTCGCGAGCGGCGCGCTCGAGGCGCAGCTCTCGGTCTCCTCGAACCGGCTGAACGAGATCGTGAAGGTCCTGACGATCTTCTCCGCGATCTGGATGCCGCTCACCTTCCTCGCCGGCGTCTACGGCATGAACTTCGAGTTCCTGCCGGAGCTGAAGATCCGCTGGTTCTACCCCGCCCTGTGGGGCGGCTGGATTGCGATCACCCTCGGGATGCTCGGCGTCTTCCGCTGGCGCCGCTGGATCTAGGACGACCCCCGGGGCTCCCGATCCGCGGACCCCGCCCGCCCGGATCGAAAGGGCGCGTCCGGGCCCGTCGGCCGAGCGTAGAATTTTCGCCGGGCGCCGGAGGTGACTCGTGCCATACGGGGTCTCCCGGTCGTGAGCGGCCTTTGCGAAATCGGACGCCACGGAGGCACGAGGCCGTCGGCCCTCCGATGCGCCCCCCTCGCGCTCGCCCTCCTCGGAGCGCCCCTCGCCACGGCGCAGGAGAAGAGCCTCGACGAGCTGCTCCAGCTCAGCCTCGAGGACCTCGCCGCGATCGAGGTCGTCTCGGCCGCGAAGGTGCCCGCCACCGCCGCCCGGGTCCCGGCCACCGTCCGGGTGATCACGGCCGAGACGATCGCGGAGAACGGCTACCTCACCCTGGAGGACGCCCTGGCCGACCTGCCGGGGTTCCAGTTTCGGGACATCCTCGGCTTCAACTCCTACGCGTTCCTCCGGGGCGTGCCGAGCCAGAACAACGCGATCCTCCTCCTCGTCGACGGCCTCCAGGTCAACGAGCTGAACTCGGGCGGCTTCTACGGCGGCGGCCAGCTGAACCTCGCGAACGTCGAGCGGATCGAGGTGGTCTACGGCCCGGCTTCGGCGCTCTACGGCACGAACGCCCTCTCGGGCATCGTGAACGTGATCCGGAAGGACTCCGGAAAGGGGCCGGGCGGGAAGGTGAACGTCTCCCTCGGGAGCCTCGACACCTCCCTCCTCGACGCCCGGTACGCCTGGAGCTCGCCCGGAGACGACCTCGCCATATCCGTCGCCGGGATGCGGAAGCGGACCGACAAGGCCGACCTGCGCGGGGATCGGGGCGACGGGAACTGACCGACGCGGCCGACAACTACGAGAACGACCTCTCGTTCGACGGCCTCGTCCGCTGGAAGGGCCTGAGCGTCGGCTTCCTGGTCCAGGACAAGGAGGCCTCCCGCGCGAGCGTCCAGAAGACGCTCGGCGAGCCTCTCCGGGACGACGGCGTCGGCTGGCACATCCGCTTCCTGAACGCCTGGGCCCGCTACTCGCTCCAGCGGCCCGGCCCCTGGTCGGCTCATTCGACCCTCTACGTGAGGAGCAGCACGGTCGAGGACGACACGGTGCCCGTGATCGAGAAGGCCACCGCCACCTCGGCCGGAAGCCAGCAGCGCTGGTATCGGCCGGGAGAGCTGGTCGGCGCGGATACGCAGGCGACCTGGGCTCCCGCGAAGCGCTTTGCGGTCTCGGCCGGGCTCGTCCTCGAACGGGAGCGGCTCTCGAGAAGCTACTCAGTCACGACGAGCGGCTCGGAGCTCGAGCCCGCCCTTCGCCCTCCCGAGCCCGAACGGATCACGAACGACGTCGTCAGCCTCTACGCCGAGGCGGAAGTCGGCCTCACCGACGAGCTCCGGCTCTTCGCGGGGCTTCGTCACGACGACGCGACGAGCTACGGGAAGGTGGACACCCCCCGGGCCGGGCTCGTCCTGAACCGCGGCCGCCTGACGGCCAAGCTCCTCTACATGGAGGCGTTCCGGGCGCCGAAGCCGTGGGACCTGACGGACGGCCTCGGGAACCCCGGCCTTCGCCCGGAGGAGATGCGGATGGTCGAGGCGTCGGCCACGTACTCCTTCTCTCCCCACCTGCAGGCGGACGTCTCGGTCTATCGCAGCCGGCTCGACGACAGGCTGACCCGGTCGGGCGAGGGGACCCAGTGGCGCTGGGTGAACGCCGGAGACCTCGACACGCGTGGCGTCGAGGTCTCGGTGGAGCTCCGGAAGGGGCGGACGACGGCCTGGGCGAACGCCTCCTTCTGCGCGTCGGAGGACGAGACGGGACGCCAGGTGGCGGAGATCGCCCGTGCCGGCGCGAATGCCGGCGTCCGGTACGCCGTGGCGCGGCGCGCGACGCTCGGTCTTCGCGCGACGTACGTCGGCTCCCGCAGGAACCCGAAGGTCATCCCGGCCACCGGCGACGAGAGGATCGAGGACGCCCTCGTCCTCCGCGCGTCGGCCTCGCTGGCCCTCCCCCACGGGCTCGAGGCTCGGCTCTTCGTCGACAACCTCGGCGGGACGACCTGGTTCCATCCCTCGAACCTCCCCCCGAGCCGCTACCGTCAGCCGGGGCGGACGTTCCGCGTCCAGGCGGGATGGACCTTCTGATGCGCGGCACCGGCCCTGCGCCGGAACGCTCGCCCGAGCGCCGGTCCGCGCATCGGCCCGCGCGGGCGCGGTGGGCGGCGCTCGCGCTCGCCCTCCTCGCCGCGACGGCCTCCGCGACGGCGGAGGACCCGGGGCTCGAGACGCGCGTCAAGGCGGCGTACGTCTACAACTTCCTGACGTTCGTCGAGCGGGAGAAGCCCGAGCCGGAGCCGGAGGGCGCCCCGGTGCGCGTCTGCGTCCTCGGGGACGAGGCGCTCCTCGCGCAGCTGAAGGGCCTCTCGGGCCGCCCGGTCCGCGGCCGGCCCCTCGTGGTCCTCGCCGGACCGGAGGCCGGTCCTCTTCCCTCCTGCCATCTCCTCGTCATCGGCCGCTCCGAAGCGGCCCGATTCCCGGAGATCCTCCGGACCGTCTCGGGAACGAGCGTCCTGACCGTGAGCGACATCCCTCGCTTCTCGCGCCGCGGCGGCATGATCGGCTTCCTGACGGAGGGGGGCCGCGTGCGGATCGAGGTCAATCCCGACGCGGCCGCCGCGGCCGGTCTCCGGATGAGCGCGAAGCTGCTCGAGGTCGCGCGCGTCGTGGCGGAGGAGGTCCGGTGAGCGCTCCGCGCGTCGGCTCCATCCGCTCCCGGCTCATGCTCATCGGCATGGCGACGAGCCTCAGCTCTCTCCTCCTCGCCGCCGCCGCCTTCGTCCTCGTCGACCGGTACCGCGACCGCCGGGGCCTCGTCGAGGACGTCTCCACGATCGCCCGTCTCGTCGCGGACCGGAGCACGGCCGCCCTCGCCTTCGACGACCCGGGACTGGCCGCGGAGAACCTGTCCGCGCTGCGCATCAAGCCCGCCGTCACGGCGGCCTGCATCTACGCCGCCGACGGCTCCGTCTTCGCCGAGTACCGCTCCCCCCGCGCGCCGGAGTACCGCTTCCCCGCGGCGGAGCACGAGCCGACGTACCGGTTCGAGGCCGGGCATCTCGCCCTCTTCGAGCCGGTCCTCCTCGACGGGACGCGGCTCGGCACGGTCCACGTGCGCGCGAGCCTGCGAGAGCTCGCGGTCCTCCGGCGGGAGTACCTCCTCTCCGCGGCGGCCATCGTCGCGTTCGCCTCGCTCCTCGCCTTCGCCCTCTCGACGCGGCTGCAGCACCTCGTCTCCGGGCCGCTCGCCCGGCTCACCCAGACGGCGCAGCGCATCGCGACCCAGAAGGACTACTCCGTCCGCGCGCCCGCGGAGGGGAAAGACGAGATCGCCTCGCTCGCGAGGACGTTCAACGAGATGGTCGGCGTCGTCGAGGCGGAGAGCGCCGCCAGCGCCCGGGCCCAGGCCGCGCTCCGCGCGTCCGAGGCCCGGCTCCGGCGGATCGTCGACCTGGTCCCCCACATGATCTTCGTCAAGGACCGCGACGGGCGGTTCCTCCTCGCCAATCGGACCGTCGCCGAGGCGTACGGCACGACGGTCCCGGAGCTCCTCGGCCGGCCACAGGCGGAGCTCGGGCTCGACCGGGAGCAGGCTCGCGGCTGGCACGAGAAGGACCTGCAGGTCCTCGACGAGGGGCTCGAGCTCTTCGTCGCCGAGGAGCCGTTCCGGGACGCCTCGGGCGCGCTCCGCTACCTCCAGACGACGAAGGTCCCGCTCCTCCTCGAGGACGGTGTCACCCGGGCGGTCCTCGGGGTCGGCATCGACGTCACCGAGCGCAAGAGGGCCGACGACGAGCTGAAGAGGTACCGCGACCACCTCGAAGACCTCGTGAAGGAGCGGACCGCCGAGCTCGCCGTCGCCAAGGAGAAGGCGGAGGAGTCCGACCGCCTGAAGTCTGCGTTCCTCGCCACCATGTCCCACGAGCTCCGCACGCCGCTGAACTCGATCATCGGCTTCTCGGGCGTCCTGCTGCAGGGGCTCGCCGGCCCGCTGAACGAGGAGCAGAAGAAGCAGATGGGGATGGTCTGCGGCAGCGCCGGGCACCTGCTCGCGCTGATCAACGACGTCCTCGACATCTCCAAGATCGAGGCGGGCCAGCTCACGCTCGCCACGGAGACCTTCGACCTCCGGGCCTCGCTCGCGAACCTGGTCCGCTCCGCGGCGCCCCTGGCGGAGAAGAAGGGGCTCTCGCTCGAGCACGAGGTCGGCCCCGGGGTCGGGGAGATGACGAGCGACCGGCGCCGCGTGGAGCAGATCGTCCTCAACCTCCTCTCGAACGCTGTGAAGTTCACGGACCGCGGCTCTGTGCGGCTCGTCTGCACTACCGAGGGTGAGCGCGCGACGATCCGCGTCGCCGACACCGGGATCGGGATCCGCGCAGAGGACCTCGACAAGCTCTTCCGGCCGTTCCGGCAAGTCGACTCCGGCACCTCCCGCCACTACGACGGGACCGGCCTCGGGCTCTCCATCAGCCGGAAGCTGGCCGAGCTGCTCGGGGGTAGCATCGACGTCGAGAGCGAGCCGGGCCGCGGAAGCACGTTCACGGTCGTCCTCCCGCTGACAAGGAAGGCCCCATGAAGGCGAAGATCCTTTACATCGAGGACAACACCCAGAATTTCTACCTCGTCAACTTCATCCTGACCGCGGCGGGAAGCGAGGTGGTCTGGGCGAAGGACGGCCCCGAGGGCGTCGAGAAGGCGGCGCTGGGCTGGGCCGACCTGATCCTCCTCGACATCCAGCTCCCCGGAATGGATGGCTACGCCGTGGCGCAGGCCCTCCGCGGGAATCCCGCCCTCTCCAGCACCCCGATCGTCGCCCTCACGTCCTACGCGATGGCCGGCGATCGGGAGAAGGCTCTCGCCGCCGGCTGCACCGGCTACATCGAGAAGCCGATCGACCCGGGGAGCTTCGCCGCCCAGGTCGAGCGGCACCTCCTCTCGGCGCGGTCGGAGGGCGGGGCCTCGTGAGCCGGGTCCTGATCGTCGACGACATCGTCGAGAACCGGTACCTCCTCGAGACGGTCCTGAAGGCGGGCGGCTACGAGGTCGTCTCGGCCGCCAACGG
>JAKLER010000175.1 GCA_022711615.1 Acidobacteriota bacterium | reverse complement strand
GCCGACAGGGACCTCTCGTGGCTCGACGCGACGGTCGTCTCGGATCTCTCGCGCGACGGGCACGCCGTCCTCTTCGCCGAGCAGGGAGCCGGGGGAGGCGCGGGGACGTACTCGGTCTACTACCGCGGGACGGAGGAGCCCGCCGCGGCGCGGCTGGGCGAGGGGACGGCCGGCCCGCTCTCGCCCGACGGGAAGTGGGCGGTGGCGATCGTCCCGACCACGCCTCCGAGCGTCGTCCTCCTCCCGACGGGGCCGGGCCGTCCGAAGACGCTCGATCGCGGTCCGATCACGAGCTACCAGGCGGCGGCCTTCTTCCCCGGCGGTGACAGGCTGCTGCTGGCGGCGAACGAGGAAGGGAAGCCGGTCCGGCTCTACGTGCAGAGCACGGAAGCCGGCGGGCCGCGCGCGATCTCCGGGGACGGCTTCCGGATCACGACGAGCACGGACGCGGTGTCCCCCGACGGGCGCGTCGCGTCGGTGATCGACGCCGAGGGGCGCGTCGTCCTCTTCCCTCTCGACGGGGCGGAGCCGCGCCTGGCGCCCGGCCTCGAGCCGGGTGACGTCCCGATGCGCTGGAGCGTCGACGGCCGCTCGCTCTTCGTCTTCCGCTACGACGAGATGCCCGCCCGCATCCGGAAGATCGACCTCTCGACGCAGGTGCGGGAGGTGGTCGCGACGATCGCCCCGCCGGACCCGGCGGGCGTCGAGTCGATCGTCGCGGCCCAGGTGACGCCCGACGGGCGCTCCTGGGTCTACAGCTTCTTCCAGTACAGGAACGACCTCCACCTCGTCACCGGCCTGAAGTAGGGGGCCGAGGCGGCGCCGGGAGATCGCGGCGCGGAGCCGGCCCCGCGAGGGGACCGGCTCCGGCGCGACGGTCGATCAGACGAGACCGACGTCCTTCTTCTTGGCGGCCTTCTTGGCGGGGGCCTTCTTGACGGCCTTCTTGGCGACCTTCTTGACGGCCTTCTTCGCCGGGGCCTTGGCGGCCTTCTTGGCGACCTTCTTCACGGCCTTCTTCGCAACCTTCTTCGCTGCCTTCTTCGTTGCCATCCGGATCTCCTTTCGGTTCCGCCCTCGAGGACGGGGGTTCAGGAAAAGACCAGCTCTCCGCGACGATTCACGGAGAAGCGGTCGAGTAGAACTTCGCGGGAGGAAGACGTCGTCCGCGTTCTCTGCGGGGCGTGCGGCGCGTCGTCCCCGTTTCGTGTCCGAAACGTCACCGCTGCATTGTGAACGGGAAACGCGATTCCGTCACGCGTCCTTCGCCCGATTCTTCGCGCGAGGCGATGGAAGCGCGCGCTCGCTCGCCCGAAGGGAGCGAAGCGTCCGAGCGGGACGGCGAGCGCGAGGCGGCGCTCGCCGTCCTCGAGGAGGAGGCGGTCGCGCACGAGCGCGGCGAGCGCGCGCTCCGCTTCGTCGCGCGCGAAGCCGCATTCCGAGCGGACTCTCTCGACGACCGCGCGGACGGTCGTCGAGGCGTCGCACGCGTCGTGGACGGCGCGCGCCTCTCCGCGAAGGACCGTCAGCGGGCGCCGTGCGGAGGCCCGGAGGTCGAAGACGAAGAGCGTGTCGCCCGCCGGAACGGAGAAGAGGGCGCTCGCGCCGGCGACGCGCTTCCACCGCGCGAGCGCGCGGAGGAGAGGCGCCGCGTACTCGGCCGCCTCTCCTTCGCCGCGGCGCGCGAACGTGAAGGAGTAGGCGAGGTTCGCGAGGCGGTCGGGCGGGAACGGGTAGACCGCGGCGTACGACGGCATCGGCGCGACGTCGAGGAAGCCGAGGCGGCCGGCGTCGTCGAAGCCGGGGCTGAAGCGGTCGAGACGCAGGCCGGCGACGCCGGACGGCGGCGCGAGGTGGGCGAGGAGCGGCACGAGCCGCGCCATCCGCGCGTACTCGGCGGGCTCCTCGTCGGGGAAGCCCCAGAGGAGGTTCCAGTAGGGCGTGACGCCGAGCTCGAGGCACCACTTCAGGAGCTGGACGTTCTGGAGCGCGGTGACGCCCTTCTTCATGAGCTTCAGCACGGCGTCGGAGAGGCTCTCGACGCCCGGCTGGATGCGTGTGACGCCCGCGTCGGCAAGCGCGCGGATCTGGTCCTTCCGGAGGCTCGCCTTCGTCTCCCAGAAGACGGGCGAGGACGGGGGCGCCTTCGCGAGCTCGGGGAGGAGCGTGTCGAAGTAGCGCGTGTCGAGGATGTTGTCGACGACCTGCAGGTCGCTTCCCGGGTGCCGCGACGTGAGGTCGCGCAGCTCGGCGAGGGCGCGCGCGGGGGACTTGCTCCGGAACGCCATCGTCGTGCCGTTGAGGCCGCAGAACGTGCAGTGGCTCTTCTCTCCCCAGGAGCAGCCGCGGGCCGTCTCGAGGAAGAGGCCGGGCGTCCAGGTCCCGGCGAAGCGGCTCCGCGCGAACTGGCCGAAGTAGTCGGAGTCGTCGGGGACGGGGAGGTCGTCCATCCGGGTGACCGACGGGGCGTTCGGGAAGCGCCCCGCCGAGAAGAGCGCCCCGACGTTCCCCGGCGTCGCGACGCCGGGGAGGTCGTCGAGCGCACGGCCCGCGAGGGCGCGCGCGACGAGCTCCGGGAAGACGAGGTCCCCTTCGCCCGAGACGACGGCGTCGAGGAACGGGAAGCTGCGCGCGGTCTCGGCCCCCATGACGCTCTCGCAGTTCGCGCCGCCGAGGACGAGGACGATCTCCGGCGCGGCGGCCTTGATCCGGCGCGCGAGGGCGAGCGAGGCGACGTGCTGCTGGAAGACGCTCGTGAAGCCGACGAGGCGCGGCCGGTGCGCGAGGACCTCCTCGAGCGCCCGCTCGAGGAACGGTCCGGCGAGGCTCCGCGCGCGCCGGACCGCTCGGACGAACGAGGGAGGGACGGGACGGGCGAGCTCCTTCGAGGGCCAGCATGCCCGGGCGAGGAGGACGTCGCGCTCCCAGCGCGCGTCGCCCGCCGGGTCGGGACCGAACAGAGCCTCGCGGAAGACGTGCTCGCCCGCGAGCTCTCGGATCGACCGGGTGCCGTCGGTCGCGATCCGCGTGTAGGGGCCGACGCCGAGGCGCTCGGCGAAGCGGAGCGTCAGGTAGAGGACGCGGCAGGAGACGCCGAGCGGCGCGAGGCCGGCCTTCAGGAGGGAGAGGCCGAGCGACGGCGCCATCTCGGGGCCGAACGGCATCGAGACGAGGAGGACGTCGACGGCCTCCGGGCGGGGTGTGGTCGCGCGGGCTCGGATGAGGCGGCGAATGTGCCGGTCCGAGGCGCCCGCGTCAAGGAGCGACTTCATCGCAGGACGAACCCGCGCCGCGCCGGGCCGTACCGGAGAGCATGAGGCCCCGTCGCCTCGCCGTCGTGGCGCTCGGCGCCCTCCTCGCGGCATTCCCCGCCGCGCCGCGGGAGCTGGGGCGCCTCTCGCTCGACGAAGGGCTCTCCCAGAGCATCGTCGAGGCGATCCACCAGGACGGGCTCGGCTTCCTCTGGCTCGCGACGGAAGACGGCCTGAACCGCTGGGACGGCGCCCGCTTCACGGTCTTCCGGAACGCGCCGGGCGAGGCGCGGAGCTTCCCGTACAACGACCTGAAGTGCCTCGACGAGGACGCGCAGGGGGCGCTCTGGGTCGGCTCGTTCGGCGGCGGCCTGAACCGGTTCGACCCGGCGACGGGCCGCGTCACGTCGTACCGCAACGACCCGGCCGATCCGGCGAGCCTCCCTTCCGACCTCGTCCGCGCCGTTCGCGTCGACCGCGACGGGCGGATCTGGGCCGGAACGCAGGGCGGCGGCCTCGCGCGCCTCGACCCGCGGACGGGGCGCTTCGAGAGCTTCCGGAACGACCCGCGCGACGGGGCGAGCCTCGCGCACGACGACGTCCGGGCGCTCCTCGTCGACGGACGCGGGACGCTCTGGGTCGGCACGTACGGGGGAGGGCTCGACCGGTTCGACGCGGCGCGCGGCGCCTTCGTCCACGTCCCCGCGGACGGAGGGCCCGGCGCGGAGCTCGTCGACGCCCTCCTCGAGGACCGCTCGGGGCACCTCTGGGCGGGGACGTGGGGCGGAGGGCTCTTCCTCCTCGACGAGGGCTCGGGGCGCCTCGTCCCTCGCCCGCGCGGCGCGCGCCTGCCGGGAGAGAGGGTGAAAGCGCTCGCGGAGGACCACGAGGGCTTCCTCTGGATCGCGACGGACGGGGCGGGCCTCGCCCGGTACGACCGGAAGACGGAGACGGTCGAGGTCCTCGCGCACGACCCCGCCGTCCCGCGGAGCCTCGCGACCGACCGCGTCTTCTCGCTCCTCGAGGACCGTTCGCGGGTCCTCTGGATCGGGACGTACGGCGGCGGGCTGAACACGCTCGACCTCGGCCGGAAGAAGTTCCGGAACGTCCGGCACGACCCGCGCGTCCCGACGTCGCTCGGGCACGACATCGTCTGGTCCTTCCACGAGGACGGCGACGGAACGGTCTGGGTCGGGACCGACTCCGGCGGGCTGCAGCGCTGGGACCGCCCGCGCGACGTCTTCCGCGGCTTCCGGCACGACCCGCGGAATCCCTCCTCCCTCGCGCACGACACGGTCCGTTCGCTCCTCGGCGACGCGGCCGGGAACCTCTGGGTCGCGACGAACGGCGGCGGCCTCGACCGTCTCGACCGGGCGACCGGCCGTTTCGAGCACCACCGGCACGATCCGCGCGACCCCTCCTCGATCGCGCACGACGAGCTCCGGACGCTCTACGAGGACCGGTCGGGGACGCTCTGGGTCGGGACGTATGGCGGCGGGCTCGACCGGCTCGAGCGCGAGACGGGGCGCTTCGTCCACCACCGGAACGACCCGGCCGATCCGGCGAGCCTCTCGAACGACTTCGTCCGGTGCGTCCTCGAGGACTCGGCCGGCGCGCTCTGGGTCGGGACGCAGGGGGGCGGGCTGAACCGCCTCGACCGCGCGACGGGCCGCTTCACGCGCTTCCGGGCGGACCCGGCCGACCCCACGAGCCTCTCGAACGACTTCGTCTTCGCTCTCCACGAGGACCGCGCCGGGAGCTTCTGGGTCGGGACCTACGGGGGCGGGCTGAACCGCCTCGACCGCGCGACGGGCCGCTTCACGCGGTTCACGGCGCGGGACGGCCTCTCGAGCGACTCGGTGTACGGGATCCTCGAGGACGAGCGGGGCCGCCTCTGGATCTCGACGAACCGCGGGCTGACGGAGCTCGACCCGGCCGGCGGGACGTTCCGCTCCTGGGACGAGACGGACGGCCTTCAGAGCGACGAGTTCAACGGCGGCGCCTTCTACCGCAGCCCCCGCGGGGAGATGTTCTTCGGCGGCATCCGGGGCTTCGACGTCTTCTCCCCGTCCGAGATCGCGGTCCGGACGGAGGCGGCCCCCGTCGTCCTGACGGAGCTCCTCCTCGCGAACCGGCCCGTCCCGGTGGGCCGTCCCGTGGGCGGGAGGATGCTCCTGCCGACGTTCGTCACCTACGCGGACGAGGTCGTCCTCTCTCACGACGACGACGTCGTCTCGGTCGAGTTCGCGGCCCTTCACTTCGCGGCGCCGCAGAAGCTCCGGTACGCGTTCCGCCTCGACGGCTTCGACCGCGACTGGATCCCGACCGGGGCCGACCGGCGCGTCGCGACGTACACGGGGCTCGCGCCGGGGCGGTACCTCTTCCGGGTGAAGGCCGCGAACCCCGACGGCGTCTGGGGGGAACGCGAGGCGCGCCTGAAGATCGTCGTGACGCCGCCGTTCTGGGGTACCTGGTGGTTCCGCCTCGCGGCGGCGGCCGCGCTCGCCGCCGCCGTCGTCGCGGCGCTCCGGCGGAGGATGCGGACGGTGCGCCTCGCGGCGGCGATGCGGGCGGCCCACGACGCGCAGATGGCCGTCATGCCGCACGAGGACCCGGAGGTCGAGGGGTTCGAGGTTTCGGGGGTCTGCATCCCGGCCCTCGAGGTGGGCGGGGACTTCTTCGACTACGTGAGGAGCGGCGAGGCGGGCGGGAAGCTCGGGATCGTCGTCGGCGACGTCTCGGGGAAGGGGACTCCGGCCGCGATGGCGGCGGCGATGTCGGGCGGGATGGTCGGCGCCCTCGTGCGGCGCGGCGAGCCGCTCGAGGCCGTGGCCGAGGAGGTCAACGGCGCCCTCCGCGCGAAGATCGGGAAGAGGATGTTCGCCGCGGTGTGCCTCGCGACGCTCGACCCGGTGCGCCGCGAGCTGACCTTCGTCAACGCGGGGCTCTGCGAGCCGCTCCTCCGCTCGGGCGACACGGCGACCTACCTCGCCTCGGAAGGAAGCACGTTCCCGCTCGGCGCCGGCGCGCGGGGCCGCTACCGCGCGCGGACGGTGCCGCTCGCTCCGGGCGACGTCGTGATCCTCTACACCGACGGCGTCCCCGAGGCGGCGGGCCGCGCGGGGGCGCCGTGGGGCTACGACGCGCTCGCCGGGTTCCTGCGCGGCCTGCCCGCGGGCTCGCGGACCGCGCGGGAGATCCGCGACGCGATCGTCCGGGAGGTCGCGCGCGTCACCGGAGGGCCGCGCCCCGCGGACGACGTCGCCGTGGTCGTCGTCCGGGCGCTCTGAGCCTCGGGCCGGTCCGCGGCCGTACCATTCGGCGCGATGCCGTTCTCCCCTTCCTCGCCCCTTTCCCCGGGTCGGCTCGTGACCGGGAGCGCGACGTTCCTCCTCTTCGCGCTGAACACGCTCGTCTGGTGCGTCCTCCTCTACCTGGTGACGCTCCTGAAGCTCGTCGTCCCGTTTCCCGCGTTCCGCAGGGCCGCCTCGCGCCTCCTGGTCGCGATCGCCGAGGCCTGGATCGCGGTGAACACCGCCTGCCTGCGCGCCACCCAGCCGACCACCTACGACGTGGAGGGGCTCGAGGGTCTGCGGCGGGACGTCTCCTACCTCGTCGTGTCGAACCACCAGTCGTGGGTCGACATCCCGGTCCTCCAGGGCGTCTTCCTCCGCCGCATCCCCTTCCTCCGGTTCTTCCTGAAGCAGCAGCTGATCCGCGTGCCGTTCCTCGGCGCCGCGTGGTGGGCGCTCGACTTCCCGTTCATGAAGCGCCACTCGCGGGAAGCGCTCGAGCGGAACCCCGAGCTCCGGCACGAGGACCTCGCGGCCACGCGGCGCGCCTGCGAGAGGTTTCGGCACGCGCCCGCCGCGATCCTGAACTTCGTCGAGGGGACGCGGTTCACGCCCGCCAAGCACGCGCGCGGCGGCTCGCCGTTCCGCCGCCTCCTCGCCCCGAAGGCGGGCGGCCTCGCGTTCGCGGCCGCGGCGATGGGGCCGCAGCTCGCCGGCATCGTCGGCGTGACGATCGTCTACCCCCAGGGCTCGCCGACCTTCTGGGACCTGATCTCGCGAGGCCTCCCGGAGGTCGTCGTGCGGGCGCGGGAGCGGGCGATCCCGGGAGAATGGTTCGTGGGGGACTACACCGAGGACGCCGCGTTCCGCGAGTCGGTCCAGGGCTGGGTCCGTGACCTCTTCCTCGAGAAGGACGCCGAGATCGACGCCCTCCTCGCCTCCCGGAGGGGCCCCGCCGGGGCCGATCGGGCGCCGGAAGACGGCCTGGGCTAGACTTCCGCCCCGTTGAAGTCGGACTCCGGCGAGTCTTCGGCCTCGCACCCCCCATCGCGGTCGCCCTCCGGGGCTTTCGAAGCCACCTCGGCCGGCACGGAGAAGACCCACCTCCCGCCGGCGCCGGAGGGGAAGTACCTCGCGGTCCTGACGCTCGGCGCCATGGGCGTGGTCTTCGGCGATATCGGGACGAGCCCCCTCTACGCCCTCCGCGAGTGCTTCACCGGGCACCACCCGATCCCCCCGACCCCGGGGAACGTCCTCGGGATCCTGTCCCTCATCTTCTGGGCGCTCGTCCTGACGATCTCGATCAAGTACCTCGCGATCGTCCTGCGCGCCGACAACCGGGGGGAGGGAGGCATCCTCGCCCTCATGGCGCTCCTGCGGCCCCCGTCGACGGCCGGCGTGTCGAGGCACGTCGTTCTCGTGGCGCTCGGTCTGTTCGGCGCCGCGCTCCTCTACGGGGACAGCATCATCACGCCGGCCATCACCGTCCTGTCCGCGGTCGAGGGGCTCGAGATCGTCACGCCCGCTTTCAAGCCCTACATCCTGCCCATCGTCATCCTCATCCTCGTCGTCCTCTTCGCAATACAGAGGAAGGGAACGGCGGGAGTCGGGGCGGTCTTCGGGCCGGTGATGCTCGTCTGGTTCGTCGTGCTCGCCTGTCTCGGGCTCGTCCACATCTTCGACGCGCCGCGGGTCCTCTGGGCGGTCAACCCGCTCCACGGGGTCCGCTTCTTCGCGGAGAACGGAATGACGGGCTTCCTCCTCCTCGGCTCGGTGTTCCTCGTCGTCACGGGGGGCGAGGCGCTCTACGCCGACATGGGGCACTTCGGGGCGAAGCCGATCCGCGTCGGGTGGTTCGCATTCGTGCTGCCGTCCCTCCTCCTGAACTACTTCGGCCAGGGGGCGCTCCTCCTGACGAACCCGTCGGCGGCCGCGAACCCGCTCTTCGGGCTCGCTCCGAAGTGGGGGCTCCTCCCGCTCGTCCTCATGGCGACGGCGGCCTCGGTCATCGCGTCGCAGGCCGTCATCTCGGGCGCGTTCTCCCTCACGCGTCAGGCGATCCAGCTCGGCTACATGCCTCGCCTGAGGATCGACCACACGTCGGAGAAGGAGATCGGCCAGATCTACCTTCCTTCGATCAACTGGGCGCTCGCCGTCGCCTGCATCTGGCTCGTCCTGGCGTTCCGGTCGTCGGGGGCGCTCGCCGCGGCCTACGGCGTCGCCGTCA
Source organism: Acidobacteriota bacterium (assembly GCA_022711615.1). Taxonomy (GTDB): domain Bacteria; phylum Acidobacteriota; class Thermoanaerobaculia; order UBA5066; family UBA5066; genus UBA5066. The sequence continues at coordinate 283 of JAKLER010000175.1, read as the reverse complement.
CGACGACGATGGGGATCACGACGATCCTCCTCTACGTCTACGCGCGCGAGGCCTGGAAGGTCTCCCGCGCGGTCGCGCTACCGATCGCCGTCGCGATCCTCACGATCGACCTCGCCTTCTTCGGGGCGAACATCGTCAAGATCGGTCACGGCGGATGGGTGCCGCTCGCCATCGCGCTCTTCGTCTACACGATCATGACGACCTGGAAGCGCGGGCGGCAGATCCTCTCCGCCCGCCTCCGCGAGGCCTCGCTCCCGGTCGACGTCTTCCTCCAGGACGTCGA
>JAKLER010000174.1 GCA_022711615.1 Acidobacteriota bacterium | reverse complement strand
GAAGTCGCCGCGGCCGAGTTCCGGCGGATCAGCTGCTTGATCTCCTGGGTCCCGAGGGACGAGGTGGCCGAGATGATCAGCGCCGCGTTTCCGTTCCCGATGTCGGGGAGCGCCGCCGTCACCTTCACGAGGCCGTCGGCGTCGCTCGCGCCTCGGTAGAGGACCTGCGTCGGGGAGATGCTCGAGACGATCCGGAGCGTGATCTGCGCCCCGGAGACGGGCCGGTCGGTGAGCGACGTCGAGGCGCGGACCGTGAGCGCCACCGGCTCGCCCGAGACGAGCTCGCCCCCCTTCACCAAGTTGAGCTCGAGGCGCTCGGACGCCGCCTCGGCCGCGAGGTACTCGATGATGACCTGGTCGAGCGAGCGCTCCGGGCTCGGTGCCGTCGTGGAGATGATCCCCGACGTCGGCGGCCGGGAGGCCGCCGACGCGGGGGCCGGCTTCGGCAGCGCGGCGGAGGCGGGCGGGCGGGGCGCCGGCGCCTTCGGGATCGCGCCCGACGCGGGCCCTCCGGCCAGGATCGCCGCCGCAGCCGCCGCCGCGGCCGGGGAGAGGGCCGATTCCGCCCGGACCGGTCCGGTCTCCGGCGTCCCCGACACCGCCCCGTCGAACCGTCCCCGCCGGATCGCCTCGATGATCCGCCGGTGCTGCAGGTCCATCAGCTGCCGGACCGCGGGCTCGTCCACCTTCCCGTCCACGATGAGGTCCGCGTAGGGGCTTCTCTTCGAGAGCAGGATCTGCCCGCCGACGTAGACGAGCGACTCCACGATCGGGTTCCCGGCCCCCCGATCCTCCGTCTGGACGTGGAAGACCCGGTCCCCGTGCTTGATGTCGGTGTTGAAGCCCGTAATCACGACAGACCCGGGATTCTAGCCCGGACCCCGCACCCCCGGCCTCGCCGCGCCTAGCGGCGCGCGCGCCTCGGCGCCGGTCCCGCTCCCAGCGTCCGGGCGAGCCAGGCGCCGGTGGCGGAGGACGCGGAGGCCGCCACCTCCTCCGGGGTCCCCTCCGCGACGACGCGCCCGCCGCGGGCGCCCCCCTCCGGCCCCAGGTCGACGATCCGGTCGGCCGTCTTCACGACGTCGAGGTTGTGCTCGATGACGATCACCGTGTTGCCGCGGTCGACGAGGGCGTGGAGGACGTCGAGGAGCTTCCTCACGTCGTCGAAGTGCAGGCCGGTCGTCGGCTCGTCGAGGATGTAGAGGGTCCGCCCCGTAGCCCGCCGCGCCAGCTCGCGGGCGAGCTTCACCCGCTGCGCCTCGCCCCCCGAGAGCGTCGTCGCCGGCTGGCCCAGCTTGATGTAGCCGAGCCCGACCTCCACGAGCGTCGCGGCGACGTTGCGGATCGTCGGCACGTTCGCGAAGACCTCGGCCGCCTGCTCGGCCGTCAGGTCGAGCACCTCGGCCACGTTCAGCCCCTTGTAGCGCACCTCGAGCGTCTCGCGGTTGTACCGCCGGCCGCCGCAGACGTCGCACGTCACGTAGACGTCGGGGAGGAAGTGCATCTCGATGGCGGTCTGCCCGCCGCCGCCGCACGCTTCGCAGCGCCCCCCCTTCACGTTGAACGAGAAGCGCCCCGGCCCGTAGCCGCGCATCCGCGCGTCCGGCACCTGCGCCATCAGGTCGCGGATCGGCCCGAAGAGGTTCGTGTAGGTCGCCGGGTTCGAGCGGGGCGTCCGCCCGATCGGCGACTGGTCGATGTCGATCACCTTGTCGACGTGCTCGAGCCCCTCGATCCGCTCGTGCTCCCCCGGCTTCTCGTGCGCGCCGTGGAGGAGGCGCGCCGCGGCGCGGAACAGGATGTCGTTCACGAGCGTCGACTTCCCCGACCCCGAGACGCCCGTCACCGCCGTCAGGCAGCCGAGCGGGAAGCGGGCCGTCACGTCCCGCAGGTTGTTCGCCCGCGCGCCGACGACCGTGATCGCCTTCCCGCTCCCGGCGCGGCGCTCCTCCGGCACCGGGATCGTCAGCTCGCGCGAGAGGTACTTCCCCGTCAGCGAGCGCGGGAAGCGGCCCAGCTCGTCCGCCGCCCCTTCGCCCACCACCTCGCCGCCGTGGACGCCCGCCCCCGGGCCGAGGTCCACGACCCGGTCCGCGGCCCGGATCGTCTCCTCGTCGTGCTCCACGACGACGACGGTGTTCCCGAGGTCGCGCATCGCCATCAGCGTCTCGATCAGCTTCCGGTTGTCCTTCGGGTGGAGGCCGATCGAGGGCTCGTCGAGGACGTAGAGCACGCCCATCAGCTTCGAGCCGATCTGCGTCGCGAGGCGGATCCGCTGCGCCTCGCCTCCCGAGAGCGTCGCCGACGCGCGGCCGAGCGAGAGATAGCCGATCCCGACGTCGTTCAGGAAGCCGAGCCGGTCCTCGATCTCCTTCAGGATCTTCCCGGCGATCTCACGCTCCCGCGGCTCCGGCCCGAAGCTCGCGAAGAAGGCCTTCGCGTCCTCGAGCGTCATCTCCGCGAGCGCGTCGATCGCCTGCCCGCGCACCTTCACCGCGAGCGCCTCGGCCTTCAGCCGCCGCCCGCCGCACTCCGAGCACGGCGTGAGCGACATGAACGCCTCCAGCTCCTGCCGCGCCTCCTCGCTCTCGACCTCCTTGTACTTCTCCGTCAGGAGCGGGACGAGCCCCTTGTAGGAGGACGACCAGACGTACTCCCCCTTCTCCGACTTCCACTTCCACTTGATCTCCTGCTCCTTCGAGCCGTGGAGGATCATGTCCCGCACGCCGGCCGGGAGCTTCTTCCAGGGGACGTCCATCGAGAACTTCGCCGCCTTCGAGAGCTGCTCGAGCTGCCGGAGGCGCCAGTTCGACGACCCCTTCTTCCAGAGCGCGATCGCGCCGTCGGCGATGGAGAGCGTCGGGTCGGGGACGAGGCGGTCGGGGTCGACGCGCGGCACCGAGCCGAGCCCCGAGCAGGCCGCGCACGCCCCGTACGGCGTGTTGAACGAGAAAAGGCGCGGCGTGATCTCCGGGAGCGACGTCCCGCAGTCGGGGCAGGCGTACGACGTGGAGAGCGTCTCCTCCGAGAGCGTCTCCCCCTTGCCGCCCACGACCGAGATCGTCACGAGGCCGTCCGCCACGCGCACCGCCGTCTCGAGCGAGTCGGTCAGACGGCGGTGCGCCTCGTCGTCCCGCCGGACCACCAGGCGGTCGACGATCACCTCGATCGTGTGCTTCTTCTGCTTGTCGAGCTCGGGCGGCTCGGCCAGGTCGACCGTCTCCCCGTCGACGCGCGCCCGCACGAACCCCTTCTTCGCGAGCTCGCCCATCTGCCGGCGGTACTCGCCCTTCTTCCCGCGGACGAACGGGGCGAGGACGAGGAAGCGGGTCCCCTCGCCCATCGCGAGGACCCGGTCCGTCATCTGCTGGATCGTCTGCGCCGAGATCGCGCGGCCGCAGCTCGTGCAGTGCGGCTGCCCGATCGACGCGTAGAGCAGCCGGAGGTAGTCGTGGATCTCGGTCACCGTCCCGACGGTCGACCGGGGGTTCTTCGACGTCGTCTTCTGCTCGATCGAGATCGCGGGCGAGAGCCCCTCGATCGAGTCGACGTCCGGCTTCTCCATCTGCTCCAGGAACTGCCGCGCGTACGCCGAGAGGGACTCCACGTACCGCCGCTGCCCCTCGGCGAAGAGCGTGTCGAACGCGAGGGACGACTTCCCCGACCCCGACACCCCCGTCAGGACGACGAGCGCGTTCCGCGGGATCGTCAGCGAGACGTTCTTCAGGTTGTGCTGCCGCGCACCGCGGATGACGATCGAATCCATGGCTACCCCCGGTTCCGCCGGACGGAAGGGCGCGGATTATCCCCCCGCGGAGAAAGGGAGGGCAGGGTGGGGTCAGGTCTACCATCTACACTCTACGCGGCGGCGTAGAGTGTAGATGGTAGACCTGACCCCTGGCTCTTGACCCCTGGCTCTAACGGGGGGTCATCGGGACGACGGCCCCGTCGCCGGTTCCCTGGCCCGGGGCGGCTCCGTCGTTCACGATCCCGTACGCCAGCCAGATCGCCTTGCCGGCCGACCGCCGGACGGTCGCCCAGCCCGAGCGGATCCCCTTCGTCCGGAGGATGCCGGAGAGCTGCTTCCACTGCCCCGGCGCGAGCGTCGCCACCTCGACTCCGCCCCGCTCGACTCCCCCCGCCTCCCCGTCGAAGCAGCGGATCTCGAGCGTCACCGAGCCGTCAGCGGCGTCGCCGACGTTTGCAATCGCCACGTTCGAGCGGCTTCGCTCGTCCGACACGAGACCCGCGACGACCGCGTCCACGCGCGCCGCCTCGCCCTCGGGAATTCCCGGGACGAAGAGCCCGTAGGAGCCGGCCTCCGACTGCGAGGAGACTCGCGCGGCCACGAACACGCTCCCGAGCGGCACGCCTGCGACCTTCACGCGGATCGTCCCTGCGGCGCCGCCCTGCGCCGCCGTCGGGATCGCGACCCCGCGCTCCCTCAGGAACGCGGCCGCGTCGCCGATGAGAAGCTGCGTCGCCGGCGGAACGACGATCTCCGCCTCGCCCCCCTGCGCCGCGTCCGGTCGGAGCGACTCGACGTACGACATCCGGAGCGTCGCCGGCTCGGTCGCGGAGTTCGCCACGACCAGCTCCGACCGGAACGCCGTCGTCTCGACGATCACCGGTATCGCGACGCGGCTGCCGGTCGCCCGGCGGTCGGTCCCGGCGATGAACGAGCCGTCGTTGGTCCCGTTGTCGTTCACGACGCCGTAGGCGCCGAAAACGCCCGTCGCCGACGTCCGCTCTACGACCGCCCAGCCCTGCTCGAAACCCGCGGAGACGAGGACCTTGTCGATCTGCTTCCAGCCGAGCGGCTCCAGCGCCACCCCGTCCGCAACTACGGCCGTCCGACCGTCCCCGCTCCCCGAGTGGATCGTCACGCGCAGCGTCACCGGGACGTCGCCGGGGTTGTAGAGCGCGAGGTTCGAGCGGTCGCGTTCCGTCTGCCGGAGGCCGAAGACGGCCTTCGTCGCGCCCGACGCGCGCTCCCGCTCCTCCCCCGAGTACGCGAGGCCGGCCGCCCCGCCCGGCACGGGGGAGGTCGTGCGTGCCGTCACCGCGACGTCCGCGGAGTCGAGGGCGCCCGCCGCCCGGAACTCGGCCCGAAGCGATCCGCCCTTCGGATCGGTTGGCTCTTGCGGGATCGCGAGCCCCGCCGACCGGAGCGCCGCGATCGCGTCGTCGAACCGGAGCTGCTGCCCCGGGCCGATCGCGAGATCGACAGAGCCGCCCCCGGCACGCGACCCGAGCGACGGCTGGAACGTCAGGCCGAGCCCGAGGCGCTGCGAGGAGCGGTTCGTGATCGCGAGCTCCGTCGTGTAGCGCGCCGTCGCCGTCGAGACGTCGAGTGCGATCGGCAGGACGCGCGTGTTCGCGTCGCTCCTCGCCGGAGTCTCCGCCTGGAGGAGCCCGACGCGGCCCGCGCAGCGCGACGTCACGAGGAGGTGCCACTCCGCCGCCGGAACGACGCCCAGGTCGACGCGGCTCTCCCGCGCCTCCGGGACCTCGACGTCCGCGAACGTCGCGCCCGAGGCGCTCTCCTGCGCCTGCAGCCGCACCGGGCAGGGTTCGGCCGCCGCGAGCCCCCCGACGCCCGCCCCCGCGACCGGCACGTCGGGCCGCGTCACGTAGACCGTCGTCGCCGCGCCCCGCGGCGTGCCGGCCACCCGCCCCGGCTCGCCCGCCGGGAGGTTCAGGCTCGTCGGGCAGCCGGTCGCGGACGGCTCGAGGGCCAGCGCCGCGGTCCGGCTGGCATCGACCTCACCCGACGGTCCCCCGCCGATCCTCCGTGCCACGATCGTCACCGCGTGAGGCGCCACGCAGAGCTCGAAGCCGCGGAGCTCGTAGAGGTCGACGGCCGCCGGGGGAACGATCAGGTAGCTCCTCTCGGCCGTCATCCGCGAGAGGTCGGTCGCGTCGAGCAGCCCGAGCGGGAGGTGCAGCGCCTGGTCTGCCAGGCCGAAGGACAGGTCGACGATGCCCGGCAGGCTCTGCGGGTTCTTCGACGTTCCGACGAAGTCGAGGACGACGACGGCCCCGACCTTCGTCTGGCCGATCGCCTCGATGCCTTTCACGCCGCCTCCGCCCCCCACCGCCGCCCCGCGCGCGAGCGGCACCACCGCGAGCGGCTCGGCCGCGTCGAGCGCCGTCGAGAGCGCGGCCTCCAGGTACGCGGAGAGGGCCTCCGGCCCGAGCTTCTCTCCGACGATCGCCTGCGCCACCCGCCGGGCACGCGGGTCGGCCGGATCGCCCACGAGGAGCCCGGCCGCGTCCCACGCGAAGGCGCGCGTGATCGCCGCGCTCGGGAACGAGAAGACCAGCGCCCCGGTCGTCGCCGTGAACTCGTAGCGGGCCGGCGCCGTGTCCCGCGGCCGAACGGTCACCGTCCGCGTCGCCATCGTCGTCCGGCCCCCGCGTGACGCCCGGAGCGTGTAAGTGGTCGTCGCCGTCGGCGCAACCGTCGTGGAGCCCGAGGCCGGCAGCGCCGTCGGAACGGCGCATCCATTTCCGATTCCATCGATGCAGACCCCCGTCGACTCCGTCACCCAGCTCAGCGTCACGTTCTGCCCAGCGAACGCCTCGGCCGGATTCGCCGTGAACGAGGTCACGACTGGTGTCGGGTCTCCCTCGAAGAACGAGGCATCGTCGAAGAGGGCCGTGGCGGGTCCGTTGATCCTGTCGAGGAGGATCGAGAACTGGAACGAGACGGCCGCGGCACCCGCCGGAACCGTTCCGGCAAGCCGAGCCAGAGCCCACTCTGGGCTCGGCGAGAAGCGGACCTCTTCGTAGTAGAGCTTGCCGCCTCCCGGTTTCGGAAGGAAGCTCGTGCACGCCGCGTCGGCGTACCAGAGGAGGTAGAAGGGAAGCTGCGTCCCGGCCGGACCCGACTCCATCCGTGCTCGACCAGAAGCAACATACGCGCTTCCCGGATTGACGGGAGCGCACTGCGTCAGCCACGCTTGGCCGCCTGTCCCCACCTGGCTCGACTCCACCGCGACCGTCACCCGAGCCGCCCCGCCACCGTCCGGCACCTGCCCATACGTCCGCGTCGTGCCTCCGCTCGTTCCCTCGCTCAACCCCACCCAACCGTTCAACCCGTCCGAGAACCCGCCATTCCGGATCCGCTCCTGCGCGAACAGGGAGCCGGCCGCCGTAGAGAGCAGGAGCAAGGAGGTGGCGCCGACCACCGTCTTCGTGCGGTTCCGGGTCAGGATGCTCTTCATGGCCTCTCCTCCTCGCCGGATTCACGGCGGTCGGCGTCGATCGATTCGCGACGAAGCATGGAACCTGGCGTCGGACGGCGCGACCTCCGCGAGATTCATCCGAACCGAACGATTATCGCCGGCGGCCTCGCTCGTGCCTCATCGAAAGACGCGCCGCGAGAGGCGCTACGGTGCTACGGGGTCAGGTCTACCATCTACACTCCGCGCCGCCGCGCAGAGTGTAGATGGTAGACCTGACCTCATTCTGTCCGATCCCGTCGCGCGGGACCCGAACAGGAAGACGCGCAGCGGCCGATACCCGGCAAGCGGCCCGCGAAGGGCTTGCTCCAACGCCATCAGGAGCGCCGCCGGGAGCTCGTGGTGGGAAATCGCCCTTTCATCATCATGGCCTCGGCGGACTTCGCTCCGGTAGGTGTCAGGGCAGCTCGAGTATCCGCGCGAGTGCCTCCCCGACGGCGAGAAGCTCCTCCTCCCGTGCATCCTCGATCTTCGAGACCAGGCGCTCTCGACTGATTGCCCGGACCTGGTCGACGACGGCGACCACCCGCTTCCCGCGGCAGTGGACGGGCACCGTCACCGGAGGGTGCGCCGCAGCAGCCGTCGACAGCGGTACGACGACGACCGTCTGCCGCATCCGGTTCAGCGCATCGGCGGTCACGACGACGGCCGGTCTCGTCTTCCGGATCTCGGAGCCGAGGGTTGGGTCCAGGCGGACCCACCAGATCTCCCCGCGCGCCGGCGTCACTTCTTCGCCTTACGGCTTCGCGCGGCGGGCCTGGGCGGCGAGACGGCATCGTCGAACGACTGCCACTCCACGATCTCCTCTGCGAGGACGGAATCCGCGTTCGCAGCGGCGCATGCAATGGCGAGCTCGTCCTCGCGCCTCACCAGCTCTGCCTCGACGAGGCGTGCCACGGTGGAGGACCTCCGGCGGGCCGGAACAGCCGCCTGAAAGCGGCGAGCCAGGGAATCCGGGAGGGAGATGGTCACTCTCATCCTTATGAATTATGAATGCTGTCGGCGAAGCCCGCACGACCTGAAGGCTCCCGGGCCCTGGGGTCAGATCTACTATCTACACTCTACGCGGCCGCGGTAGTCACGAAGCGAGGCCCCCGGAACCCCAGGGGTCAGGCCCCGGTATCAAGGCTCGCTCGCCAGAAGCTCCGCGGCTCGCAGGTCGCGGCGGGCGATCGTCACGAGCTCCTCGATGACGGCCCTCGGCGCGAAAGGCGGCATGAAGTACGACACCCTCCCGAGCGGCCGCGTGAATGAGGCCTCCCTGCCCTTCCTTCAACCGCGCAAATTCGGACGGCGTGACGACTGCGAGATCCAGCGGGACCCCAACGCGGCCAAGCGCACGCCGGACCGCCGCGGCACGCTTCGGAGGCGGGTTCTCGTCCTTCCAGACGACGATAAGGTCGACGTCGCTGTCCGGCCTCGCCTCGGCCCGGGCGCGCGAGCCGAACAGCAGGACCATCGACGGCTCAAACTCGTCGACGATTCGCCGGACCGCTTCCTGGACACGCAGGTCGAGCCGCTCCTCGTTCACGACTCCGAACGAGTCGAGAGACCGCTCGCTGAGAAGAGGCCGGAGGCCGCCCCGTCACAGCCTCCCTCCCCTCAGACTCACGAGGCAAGACCGGGAAGAACGGGGACCGGGCCAGCACCTGAAGCTAACGCGGCCGCGCAGAGTGTAGATGGTAGACCTGACCCCATTCTGTCCTGTGCGTCTTGCCGTCCTTGCGTCGCGTCGCATGTCGCAGGTACATCGTGCCGGTTCCTGCGTCATTGAACGCAGGCCGCACCCCGCACGGCAAGGGGGTAGGTCGGCACTACATCGCGGTTCTCGA
>JAKLER010000173.1 GCA_022711615.1 Acidobacteriota bacterium | reverse complement strand
CCCGGCGGCCGAAGGCCGGCCGGCCGCGCACCACGAGGACCTCCTCGTCGTCTCCCCGGGTGCGACTCCTTCGACCGGGTCGGCCGTCTACTTCGACAACGAGGGCCACGTCATCCGGTACGACGCGTCCTGGTCGGCCGACGGAGCCGTCCTCACCCTCGTGAGCGACGCGGCGGCCCCCGGGCCCCGGTTCCGCCTGACCTACGCATGCCCGGCGCCGGACGAGATGACGGTGACGTTCGAGGTCGCGCCCCCGGGCGGCGCCTTTCGCCGGTACCTCGGCGGCGACCTGCGACGCGTCGCCCGCTGAGCCGATGCGGTCCCGCCGGGCGGCACGGGGTATCCTCCCGTCCCGATGAACGTCCTCGCCGCCCCTCCCCGTCCCCTGACCAGGGGCGAGGAGATCGCCAACAGCGTGACACACGGCATCGGTCTCCTGGCGAGCGTCGTCGCGTTCCCGTTCCTCGTCGTGGCGGCGGCCCGCCGATGGGGAGCGCCCGAGGTCGTCGGCGCCTCCGTCTTCGCGGCGACCCTCGTCGCCCTCTACCTCTTCTCGACCCTGTACCACGCCCTACGGCCCTCCCGTGCCAAGCAGGTCCTCCAGAAGCTCGACCACACGGCGATCTACCTCCTGATCGCCGGCTCGTACACGCCGTTCACCCTCGGGGTCCTGCGGGGGCCGTGGGGGTGGACCCTCTTCTCCCTCGTCTGGGCGATCGCCGGGACCGGGATCGCGCTCGAGTTCGCTCTCGGCAAGAAGGTCCACAAGGTCGCCGTCGCGCTCTACGTCGTCATGGGGTGGCTCGTGGTCGTCGCGGCCCGGCCGCTCCTCGCCTCCGTCCCGTGGCCGGGCCTGGCCTGGCTCGCGGCGGGCGGGCTCCTCTACACGGGAGGCATCGCGTTCTACGCCGCGAAGAGGGTCCGCTGGGCGCACACGATCTGGCACCTCTTCGTCCTCGCGGGGAGCGCCTGTCACTTCGTCGCGATCTGGGGCTGGTCGGGCCGCGCCTGACCGCGCCGAATTGCGGCGCGCCGGCCGGGAGCGGACAATCCCCTCATGCTGAGCATCCTGTGGACCATCCTCATCGGCTTCGTCATCGGCGTCATCGCGAAGTTCCTCCACCCCGGCAAGGAGAACCTGGGCCTCATCCTGACGACGGCCCTCGGCATCGCGGGCTCCCTCGTCGCCACGTTCCTCGGACGGCTCGTCGGCTTCTACAAGGAGGGCGAGGCGGCGGGATTCCTGATGGCCGTCGTCGGCGCGATCGTCCTCCTGGTCGTCTACACCCTCGTCCGGGGCAGGTCGAAGCAGGCCTGAGCCCCGCCCTCGCGCGCTCCGCGACGCTCTGCGCCGGGGCGCCGTCCCGTCCTTCCGGACCGATCCGCGCCTTCCGGCGACCGAAGCCCGCCGGACGCTGTTAGCCTCTCCGTGCGCCGAGAGCCGCAGGAGGTCGTCATGTCCGCGAGAGTCCACGGCACGCCCCCCGTCCGCGCCACCGCCGAGCAGTCCGCCGAGGTCTTCGCGGCGCTCCGGGCGATCCTCTCGGTCCACGCGGAGGAGCTGAAGGTCACCGCGGACTCTCCCAAAGGCTACTCGCTGAACACCCCCTACTCCGCTCGGTGGAAGAAGGAGCTTTTCTTCGGCGCGGTCCAGGTGACGAAGAACTACGTCTCGTTCCACCTCTTCCCGGTCTACATGTACCCGGACCTCCTCGAAGGGGCGACTCCGGAGCTGAAGGCGCGGATGCAGGGGAAGTCGTGCTTCAACTTCCGCGCGCCCGACGCGGCGCTCTTCGCCGAGCTCGCCGCGCTCACGGAATCGGGGCTGGCGCGGATGAAGGCCGAGGGCGCCTTCTGACCGGCGACGTCCGGCCCGGGGTGCCGCATCCTCGCGTCCCGGTCTATCCTCCGCGCGAAGCGAGGGCCGCCGGACGAGAGACGGATCCGACTTCGCGGGGACGGACGGCTCGACGGCGCCGAAGGAGATCGGGATGAAGGCGAAAGTGATCGTGGGGCTTCTCCTCGTCGCGCTCGGCGTCGTGGCCCTCGCGTACCGGTCGTTCACCTACACGAAGAAGACGCACGAGGCGAAGGTCCTCGGCCTCGAGCTCGCCGTGAAGGAGAAGGGGACGTTCGAGGTCCCGGTCTGGGCGGGCGCGGGTGCGGTCGTCGCGGGCGCCCTCCTCCTCGTCGCGGGGCGGAAGGGCTAGGAGGAGAGCCGATGGCCGCAGACCCGATCACCGTCCTGATCCGCTACCAGGCCCTCCCCGGGAAAGAGGACGAAGCCCTCGCGCTCCTCTCGGAGCTGATCGCGACCGTCGTGAGGGAGGAGCCGGACTGCCTCAGCATCGAGCTCCTCACGTACGAATCCGACCGGGGGCGGATCCTCCTGTACGAGACCTGGACCTCGCGGGAGGCGTATCTCGGACCGCATTTCCAGACACCGCACCTGAAGGCCTTCATCGAGGCGGCCCCGGCCTCGTTCGCGGAGGCGCCCGACATCGCCTTCTGGGAGCGCCACGCCGTGGCGGGGCGCGGCTGAGGGGCGGGCGGGCGGATCGGCCATGAGCGAGACCGTCGAGCTCTGGGGGTTCGTCTCCGACGACGTCGAGGCGGCCCGCGAGCAGGCCGAGCGGCTCCTCGGCGTGTCGTTCCGTCTGCACGAGAGCGAGTCGATCGGGCCGTACTACTTCGCCGAGCTCGACGAGCCGGAGTCGGAGCTGACGCTCCGCCCGAACCTCGACCCGGACTTCGACGAGGATTCCGGAGACCCGGACGACGCCTTCGCGGAGCCCGACTTCCCCGACTTCGGAGTCCTCCTCTACGTGGAGCGGAAGTCGGAGGGAGGGCCTGGAGGAGGGCGCCTCGCCGCCCTCGCCGTGGCGGCGCAGCTCCTCCTCGTGGAGTAGCGCGCGACGAGCGTCGTCCGCCCCGAGGGCGGACGCGGAGGTTTCCATGATGGGTGAACCGGTCGTGAGCTCCGAGCTGGTCCAGGACTTCGTCTCGCGGCGGCGGCTCGCGATCGCGGGAGTTTCGCGGTCGGGCCGGAAGTTCGGGAACCTGCTCCTCCGGGAGCTGAAGGCCCGCGGCTACGAGGTCGTTCCGGTCCATCCCGAGGCCCCGGACCTCCAGGGACTTCCGTGCGCAAAGGGCCTCGCGGAGCTGAAGGGCCGGGTCGACGGGCTCGTCGTCGTCACGCCCCCTTCCGAGGCCGTGAAGCTCGTCCGGGAGGCCGCCGACGCCGGGATCGGTCGCGTCTGGCTCCAGCAGGGGGCCGAATCGGACGAGGCCGTCCGAATCGCGGCCGAACGGGGCGTTGCGCTGGTGCGGGGCCACTGCCTCCTGATGTTCCTGCCGCAGGCCGGCGGCATCCACGGGTTCCACCGTCTCCTCTGGCGCCTCCTGGGGAAGCTTCCGGCCGGGGCGGCTCGAGCGTGACGCGGACGTACCGGCCGGGAATCCGGGCGTCCTGAGGAAGGGCCGTGGACCCGTCCTTCCCCTCGTTCGTCCTCGCGTTCTCGTGCGGCGTCGTCGCGTTCGGGGTGGCTTCGGTGGCCCTCGCCGCCGTGTTCGTCCAGGGGCGCTTCGAGTCGAGCCGCCTGTTCCTGCCGGCCGCCGGCGTCGTGGCCTCGGGGCTCGTCGCCGGCTTCCTGGTGATCGTCGCCTCGTCCGGGGGCCTGCCGTGGGGCGCCGTCGCCCTCCCCGCGGCCCTCTGCATCGGCCTGTCGGCCCGCGGCCTGTGGATCGCGCGCGGAGCGCCTGCTCTCGCGGGCTACGGAAGGATCGACCTCTGGCTCTTCGGGACGTGCCTGGCCGGCTCCGCGCTGCTCGCCGGGCTCCTCCTCGCCCTCCGGGCCCGCGTCGGAGGCTGACGAGGCGGCTGGCGAAAGGCAGATTCCGGACCGGGGATGATCTGAAGACATTTTTAGGGCATAGTAACGACCCCATGAAGAGGTCTCTCCTTTCGCCGCTCGCGCTGCCGGCCCTCCTGACCGCATTCGTCGTCGCCACGCCGTCGTACGCGCAGGAAGCAACCGTCTCCTCCGCGGAAGACAAGGCGCAGGCTCTCGCCTTCGTCCAGCAGCTCGAAGCGGACCCGCTCGCCTCGGGCGCGGACAACAGCCGTCAGTGGTTGACGAACTTCATCGTCAACGCGCCGGACCTCTTCGTTTCCACCTGCCCCGAGCTCCTCGGCGCGCTGAACGGCCAGGGCAAGAACGGCGCCCCGGAGATCATCGGGCAGCTCTACTTCGGCAACGCGGCCTTCGCGATCCAGAACCCCGACAAGGCCTCGGATCGCGAGGCGATGTACGCCGCGGGGATCGAGAGCACGCTCCGTCTCTACGCGAGCATCCTTAAGGCGAAGCCGCGCTGGCGCTGGCCGATCCTGGACAAGCTCCGGTCCCGGGCCAAGGACGGCACGCTGATCGAGTACGTCCGCGAGAACATCGGCGCCTGCCAGTAGCGAACGGGGCGACGTGAGCCGCCTCGTTCGCCTCCCACTCGTCCTCGTCCTCCTCGCGGCGGCGGGCTGCGGCGGCGCGACGGCGACGAGGAATTTCGCCACGAGGGCCGAGGCCGGCGCGGCCGTCGCAGAATGGGTTCCGGCCGGCGCGACCGAGCTCCGGCTGGCGACGGAGGAGGGGAGCGGAGCCTTCTGGCTGCGTTTCCGTCTCCCGAAGGGGGGAAGGACGGCGCTCGAGCCGGAGCTCGTGCGCATCCCCGACACCCAGGTCGCGACTCTCACCTTCCGGGCGCCGAAAGGCGCCGACTGGTGGTTCCGCGGCCTCGTCCAGGTGGTTCCGGCCAGGGAGACGACCGTGATCGCCGCGGACGTCCACTCCGGCCGGGGCGCGGCGGTCCCGCTGGGGACCTTCGTCGCGTTCGACCGGGCCTCGGATCTCGTCTACGCCTGGCAGGCGGGGCGCTGACGGTCCGAGGCGCGGGAGCGGGTCCCGCGGCGTCGGAACGCGGCGGATAATTCCGGGAGCAGGAGGCATCGGAGCGTGCTGAGAATCGTGGGAGTCGTCTTCGCCCTCGTCGGCCTCGGCGCCGGCGTCTTCCTTCTCGCGGGCTCCTTCGGGCTGACGCCGAAGTCGCCGGGACTCTCCGCCTGGATCCTCTTCCCGGCCTGCGCGTTCGGAGGCCTCATCCTGGCGGCGCTCGGCACGCGGACGGCCGCTCTCCCCGGCCTGCTCAAGGTCGCGGGCGGAGCGCTCCTCCTACTCGCCGTCGGCTCGGCGGTCGGGCTCCTCCTCTCGGCGGCCGGCTACGCCGAGACGCGGGACGGAAGCGGCTCGCTCTGGTACCTGCTCGGCGTCGCGGGCCTCGCGGGCGCCGCGTGGCTCCTCGCCCCGGAGCGTCCGGAAGGGAAGGGCTGAGACGCCGCGGGCGGCGCCGAAGCGCCGCCCGCCCATCGCGTGACTCTCCGGGAGCGCCCGGGCGGCGCCCTCAGCCCACCTGCCGGAGCGCGGCGGTGATCTTCGTGAAGGCCGCCCGGCCCGCCGGGAAGAGCCCGCCGAAGAAGCCCATCACGAGCGAGAAGACGATTCCCGTCAGGAGGAGCGCCGGCGTCAGCCGGAAGGCGAAGACGACCTCGGCGAACGTGGCGAAGTTCGTCGTCCCGGTCACGCCCGAGAGCGCGAGCTTCACGAGGAGGAACGCGAGCGCGCAGCCGGCGACGCCTCCGAGGAGGGCGAGCGCGACCGACTCCAGGACGAAGGAGACGAGGATGGAGAGGCGCGAGAAGCCGAGCGCGCGCAGCGTCGCGATCTCGCGGGTCCGGGCCGAGACGGCCGCGTACATCGTGTTCATCGCGCCGAAGCAGGCCCCGATCGCCATGACGACGCCGACGAAGACGCCGAGGAACCTTATCGGCGCGGCGGTCGCCGTCTGCTCGTCGTAGTACGCCCTCTCGACCTTCCCGTCGAGGGCGAGGCGCGCGTCGCCGGCGAGCGCCGCGACGAGCTGGTCGCGCGCGGCGCGGTCCGTCGTGCGCGCGAGGATCGAGGAGTAGCCGCCGCGCTGGAACGTGTTCAGCATCCCCTCGGTGTCGGTCCAGATCTCGCTGTCGGGGGCCGTCCCGCCGGCGTCGAAGTGCCCGACGACCTTCCAGCGGTAGGCGCCGAACCGGATCTCCTGGCCCACCTCGGCCCCCTTGAACCTGCGGGCGACGCTCTCGGCGACGACGACCTCCGACGTTCCCGGCACGAACGCCCGCCCCTCGGTGATCCGCATCCCGGGGCGGAGCGCCATCCCCTTCTCCTCGACGCCGCGGAGCGTGACGTTCGAGGAGCCGCCGTCCCGCTTGTCGAGGTTCAGGACGACGACGAGCTCGGCCGAGACGAGCGGCTTGCCGTCGGCGTCCTTCTCGATGCCGGGGAGCGCCTTCACGAGCGGCGCCTGGTCGCGCGAGATCCCCGACTGGAGCTCCGACTGCGAGTTCTGGCGGAGGACGAGGACGTTCTTCTCCGACCCCGAGGCGGTGAATACGGTCGCGAGGCCCTCGCCGAGCGCCATGACGCAGAGGAAGACGGCGACGACGAGCGCGATGCCGAGGACGGTCAGCGACGTCGTCACCTTGCGGACGAAGAGGTTCCGGACGTTGTACTTCAGCGGTATCGACAGCACGTTCGATTCCTCTCTACCCGACCTGCCGGAGGCCGTCGGGGATGGAGCGCCGGGCGGAGCGGATGGCCGGGACGATCCCGGCGACGAGGCCGACGAGGAGCGTTACCGCGATCCCCGTGGCGAGGACCTCCGGGAAGAGCTGCATCCCCGCGGCGAAGCCGGCCATCGGCGAGCTGAGGAGCCCTTCCTTCAGCGCGGGGAAGGAGAGCCGGAAGAGGCCGAGGCCGACGAAGGCCCCCGTGGCCGAGAGAAGGAGGCTCTCGGCGAGGACCAGCGTCAGGATGAGCGGCTTTCCGAAGCCGAGGGTGCGGAGGACGGCGATCTCGACGACCCGTTCGCGCGCGGCCATCGCCATCGTGTTCGCCGAGATGAGGAGGATGACGAGGGCGATCGCGGTCGAGATGCCGGTCACGACCGCCTTCACGTTCCCGAGCATCGAGACGAAGCCGTTCTGGAACTCCTTCTCCGTCTCCGTCTTCGTCGGGAAGGAGGAGTTCTCGAAGAGGGCGTCGATCTGCCGGGGGAGGCTCTGGACCGCCTCGGCGGAGGCGGCCTTGATCCAGAACGTCCCGACCTGCCCCTTCGCGAAGGGGAGGGCCTCCTCGACGGCCTTCCGGTCGAAGTAGACGCCCGTCTCGTCGGAGCCGCGGAAGACGGCGCGGACCGTCAGCTCGAGGTTCATCGGGAAGATGTCGCCCTTCAGGACGAACGTGTCGCCGATCTTCCAGCCGTAGCGCTTCATGAGGCGCTCGCCGACGAGGGCCCCCTTCCGGTCGGAGGCCCACCCGGCCGCCGTCCCCTCGACGATCGTCACCTCGTCGAAGATCCTCACGAGCTTCTCCGGCTCGCAGCCGAAGCGGGCGAACATGTTCTCGGGGCGGTTGTCCTTGTAGGTCCCCCCGAACCAGTTGAGGATCGTCACCTCCTCGACGCCGGGGAGCTGCGCGATCCGCTCCCGGTAGGCCTCGGGGATGAAGTTCGCGAGGGAGACCTTGTGCCTCACGACGAGGCGGAACATCCCCTTCCCGCCCGAAGGGTCGGCATCGAGCGTCGCGAGGAGCGTCCCGAGGACGCAGATGACGAAGAAGGGAAGGACGATCGAGAGGATCGTCAGGACCGAGCGCGTCTTCTTGCGGAAGAGGCTCTTCAGGACGTACGGGACGAACTTCATGCGACCTGCCGGAGCCCTTCGGTGATCGGGCGCTGCGCCGAGCGGACCGCCGGGACGAGCCCCGCGAGAAGGCCGACGGCGAAGGTCACGCCGAAGCCGAGGGCGAGCACCTCGGGGAAGAGGCGGATCCCGGCGGCGAAGGCCCCCATCGGGGAGTTGACGAGCCCCTCGCGGAAGCCGGGCAGGAGGAGGACGAAGAGGCCGAGGCCGAGGCCGCCCCCGATCATCGAGAGGGCAAAGCTCTCGCCGAGGACGAGGCCGAGGACCTTCTCCTTCGTGAACCCGAGGACGCGGAGGACGGCGATCTCGGTGACCCGCTCGCGCGCCGCCATCGCCATCGTGTTCGCCGCGATGAGGAGGATGACGACGCCGATGATCGTCGTGATCGAGCCGACGAGGAGCTTCACGTTCCCGAGCATCGAGACCCACATGCTCTGGAACTCCTTCTCCGTCTCGGTCCGCGTCGGGGCCGAGGAGTTCTCGAACATCGCGTCGATCTGCCTCGGGATCCGCTCCGTGTCGGCGACGGAGGCCGTCTTCAGCCAGTACCAGCCGACGTACCCCTTCACCCGCGGGAGCGCCTCCTCGATCGCGGCGTGGTGGAAGTAGACGCCGCTCTCGTCGGGGCCCGCGAAGACGGCCCGGACCGTCAGCTCGAGGGTGATGGGGTAGATGTCCCCCTTGAAGGAGACCTTCTGACCGAGCCGCCAGCCGTACCGCTTCATCAGCTGCCGGCCGACGAGGAGGCCGGAGCGGTCGCCGACCCAGTCGGCCTCGCTCCCCTCGACGACGGAGACCTCGTCATAGACGCGGAGGAAGCGGTCGACGTCCGTCACGGAGAACCGCGCGAACTGGTTCTTCGCCGACTGGTCGATGTACGCCCCTCCGAACCACTGCATCCGGACGGCCTCGGTCACGCCGGGAAGCGTCCGGATCTTCGGGTCGTAGGCGCCCGGGAGCCAGTTCGTGATCGAGACCTTGTGCCGGACGATGAGCCGGTACATCCCCTTCCCGCCCGAGGGGTCGGCCTCGAGGGCCCGAAGGAGCGTCCCGAGGAGGCAGATGACGAAGAGCGGCAGGACGATCGAGGCGATCGTCAGCGCCGAGCGCGTCTTCTTCCTCAGGAGGTTCTTCAGGATGAGCGGGAGGATCTTCATCGGACTACCTGCCGGCGGCGATCGCCGCGGCCGCGGCGATCCCGATCTCTCCCTTCTCTCCCTTCGCCCGGACGTCCTCCTTGAGGACCCCCTTGTCGAGGTGGACGAGCCGGTGGGCGCGCGCGGCGGCCTTCGGGTCGTGCGTCACCATGACGATCGTCTTGCCGAACTCGGCGTGGAGC
>JAKLER010000172.1 GCA_022711615.1 Acidobacteriota bacterium | reverse complement strand
ACGTTCGCGAGCTCGCGGATGTTCCCGGGCCACGGGTAGCGCTGCAGGACCCTCTCCGCGTCCTGCGTGAGGCGGGCCGGCGCGCGGCCCATCCGGCCGCAGACGCCCGCGAGGATGTTCCGAGCCAGGACGAGGATGTCCTCGGGCCTCTCGCGGAGCGGCGGGATCCGGAGCGTGAGCGTCGAGATGCGGTAGTAGAGGTCGTCTCGGAACTTCTTCTCGCGGACCATCGCCTCGAGGTCGAGGTTCGTGCTCGCGACGAGCCGGATGTCGACGTGCCGGTCGCGGACGTCGCCGAGGCGGCGGAACGTCTTCTCCTCGAGCGCCTTCAGGAGCTTCGGCTGGATCGCCGGGTCCATGTCGCCGATCTCGTCGAGGAAGACGATCCCGCGGTGCCCCACCTCGAGGAGCCCGGGCTTAGGGTTCACCGCGCCCGTGAAGGCGCCGCGCTCGTGGCCGAAGAGCTCCGACTCGAGCAGCTCGCGCGTCAGCCCTGCGCAGTTGAGGTTGACGAAGGCCTCCTCGCGGCGCGGCCCGTGGGCGTGGATCCAGCGCGCGAGGACGCCCTTGCCCGAGCCGGTCTCGCCGAGGATGAGGACCGGGCTGTCCCACTCGAGCATGAGGCGGGCGCGCTCGTCGAGCCGCCTCACCTGCGGGCTCGTCCCGACGAACGGGTCGAGGATCCCGGGCTGCGTCCGCGCGACGAGCTCCTGCCGCTTTCGGAGGCGCTGCTGCTGCAGGAGCCGCTTGACGAGGACGAGGAGCGCCTTCGACTCGACCGGCTTGGTGAGGAACTGCTCCGCGCCGTCCTTGATCGCGCGGACGGCGAGGTCGATCGAGCCGTGCGCCGTCAGGATGACGAACGGCGTCTCCTCGGAGAGCTTCTTGACCTGCGGCAGGATGTCGAGCGAGGTGCCGTCGGGGAGGCTGTAGTCGGCGACGACGACGTCGTGCCCCACGGCGCGGAAGCGCTCGATCGCCTTCTGGCAGGTGTCCGCCTCGTCGACGTCGAGGCCGTTCGCCCGGAGGAAGGCGGCCATCCCGTGCCGCACGGCGGGGTCGTCCTCGATCAGGAGGACCTTGGGCTCAGGCACGCGCGCCTCCCGCCGCCTGGAGCGGCTGGTGCGGGGCGGGCAGGCGAACCGTGACACGGGCCCCGCCCTCCGGGCGGTTCGCCGCCTCGACGCTCCCGCCGTGCTCCTCGACGACCCGCTTGACGATGGAGAGCCCGAGCCCGGTCCCCCCCTTCCTCCGGGTGAAGAACGGCTCGAAGCCCCGCGAGAGGGTCTCCGCGTCGAAGCCGCCGCCGGAGTCCTCCACGTCGAACGTCCACCAGTAGAAGCCGTCCGAGAACGTCCTGCGGCCGGCGATGCGCACCGTCGAGTCCTCCGGCGAGTGGAGGAGCGCGTTCTCGAGCAGGTTCCGGAAGACCTGGTGCATTCGCCGGGGATTGAGAGGGAGGACGAGCGACGGATCCTCGAGCTCGACGGCGACGCCGCACGAGCGGTCAGCGGCGAGCTTGTCGCACGCCCGCACGGCGTTCTCGACGAGGCTCCTCACGAGGTGGGGCTCCGGGTTCAGCGTCCGCGGCTCGCCGTAGTCGCGAAGGTCGTTCACGAGGCTCGCGATCCGCTCCGCGCTCTCCCGGAGCGCCGCGACGAAGGAGACGTAGCGCGGGTCCTCGCCGAACGTCGCCTCGAGCGCGTCGAGGTTGATGAGGATGCCGTAGACGGGGTTGCGGATCTCGTGGACCACGCCGACGACGAGCGCACGCAGCGCCTCCTCGGCGCGCCGCCTCTCCGTGATGTCGGTGCACATGCCGGCGACTCGGGCGGGACGATCGCCGTCCCAGGCGACGACCTTCCCCGCGTCGAAGACCCAGATCCACTCGCCGGTCCGCGTCCTCAGGCGGTACTCCGCCTCGAATCGAGGGACCCGTCCCTCGAGGTGCGCGCTCATCGCCGCCTCGATCTGCCTCCGGTCGTCGGAGTGGATCAGCCGGAGCCCGGCGTCGAACGTGTCCTCGACGCCGCCGGGCGTCAGGCCGATCATCCCGAACCAGCGGGGACTCCTGTAGACCTTCCCGGTCGACAGGTCCCAGTCCCACAGCCCCTGCTGCGTCCCCTCGAGCGCGTGATTCAGCCGCTCCTCGCTCGCCCGGAGCTCCGCGAGCGCTTCCTTGAGGGCCGTCACGTCGCGCGAGATGCCGGCCACGCGGTGGATGCGCCCCCACTTGTTCCGCACCGGCGTGAGGACGGTCTGGAACGCCCGCGTCTTTCCGTCGACGGCATGCTCCTCCTCGAAGGGGAGCGGGAGCCCCTGCTCGAGGACGCGGGTGAGGTAGGGGACGAACCGGGCGAAGGCCGGCTCGCCGAGGCACTCCCGAACCGGTCGCCCGGCGAAGCCGGGGCTGAGGAACCCGGCCCCGGCGTTGAGCGGCGGGTTCACCGTCTCGAAGCCGAGCGCACCGTCTTCACCGACCCCGACGACGTAGATCCAGTCGAAGGCGTTCGGGACGGCCGTCTCGAGCGGCGGCTCGACGCTCTCGGAAGGGAGCTCCGGCGCCGCGGCCGCCTGCGGCGCGGCGAGAGCGTCCCTCCGCGCGCGCGCCCTCTCCAGCGCCGCCGCGAAGCCCGCGACGCCGGGGAACGCCTCCAGGAAGCCGGCCCGAAGCGCCTCGACGAGGAAGGCCGACCGGCTCCTCGGGAGGTGCGCCAGGACCGGCACGCGAGGGTGAGCCGCACGGAACGTCCGGAGCTTCTCCGCGTGCGTGCGGCACGCGTCGGCTCCGGCGACGAGCGTGTCGGCCGGTCCGCAGGCCACCGCCTCGAGCTCGGATTCGGTCCACCCGCCGACGTCGACGACGAGGGGAGCCGAGGTCCAGGACCGCGCAAGGGCTTGCGCCGTCCGGCTGCCGAGGCCCATCGTGAAGATCCGCCATCCGCCTCCCGGCCGTTCCGTCTCGGTCATCGGTCTCCTCTGTCGGTGCCTTCCGATCGTTCCCGGTTCCGCCCCGTCGTCTCTCCTGCCGCAAGGAGCGGACCATCGGTACGTCGGCCCGGTCCGCGGGCCGACCGTCCATCGTAGCGCCGGCCCGGCCTCGGGGTTGGAGGTCGCGCGCGGGCCTCCGTCACCCCGTCGCCCCGTCCGGGCTGCCGGGGCTAAGATGCCGGTCGCGGGAATCCCGATGAGACACCGAGCCGCTCTACCGCGCGGGGCGACGTCGCGCCTTCGAGCCGTCCTCGCCGCCGTCGTCGTCGCTGCCGCCGGCTGCGGTGGCGGCGACACGATGCCGGCCCCGCTCCCCTCGGGCACCCCGAGACCGCTCGGCGGGGCGAGCGCGCTCGAGCTCTTCCCCGCGCTCTCGCCCTCGGGCGACGAGCTCGCCTCGTCGGTGATGACGAACGGCAAGCTCGAGATCCACGTCCGCTCGCTCTCCGGCGGGCCGGGCCGCCCCCTCACCCGCGACGGCCGGAACAACGTCCAGCCCGCCTGGTCCCCCGACGGACGGCTCATCGCGTTCCATTCGAAGGACCGTGGGGGGATCTGGATCGTCCCGGCTTCCGGAGGCTCACCGCGCCTCCTCGCCAGCTTCGGCTCCCGGCCCTCCTTCTCCCCCGACGGCCGGCGCGTCGCGTTCCAGTCGACGCCGCTCACCGACGTCGCGGCGACGGCCGCGCCGGGGCTCGCTCCGTCGACGATCTGGGTCGTCGACGCGGCCGGGGGGGCGGCGCTCGCCGTGACGAACCCGGGGAGCCCGATCGGCGGCCACGGCGCGCCCGCCTGGTCGCCCGACGGCGACCGCATCTACTTCGTCACGTCCGAGCCGCGCCTCACGCAGGCGGAGATCTGGTCGGTGAAGCCCGACGGCAGCGACCTCGTGCGGCTCCACGCCGGAACGCGGATCTACGGAGTCTGCGTCCCGCGCGGAGCGAAGGCCCTCTGGTTCGGGGGCCAGGGAAAGGCCTCGCTCTACGCCCTTCACCGGATCTCCCTCGACGAGAGGGGTCGCACCGCCGTCGGCCCGGCCGAGGCGATGACGCCACCGGGCTCGGCCGTGCCGCACAGCCCGAGCTTCTCCGCGGACGGCTCCCGGCTGGCCTGGAGCGAGCTGACGACGACCGCGGCGATCTGGAGCCTTCCGCTCGACCCCGCGACCTCGCTCTCCGCCGGATCGCCCTCGCCGCTCACCGGCGGCGACGGCCGCGCGACGTGGCCCGTCTTCTCCCCGGACGGGAGCACCGTCGCGTTCGGGTGGGTCCCTCCGGGCGGGACGAACGACGTCTGGCTGATGGAGCCCGACGGGGCGAGCCAGCGACCCGTGGTCGAGAACCCGTCGATCGACTACGCGAGCGACTTCTTTCCGGACGGCCGCCGGCTCCTCTTCTTCTCGAACCGGGAGGGAGGAACGTTCGCTCCGTGGGAGCTCGAGATCGCGACGCGCACGTTCCGGCGCATCCCGGCCGACCTCCACGACGCCATCGCTCTGCGCCTCTCGCCCGACGGGAAGAGGATCGCCTACCACACGAAGCGCGACAGCATCACGATCAACGCCTGGGTCGTCGACCTCGCGACGCGGACCTCGCAGCAGCTGACGTTCGACCGCGAGTTCGTCGGCTACCCGTGCTGGTCCCCGGACGGCCGCGAGCTCGCCCTCGAGGTCCGGCGGGGAGACGACATCTTCATCGGCGTCATCCCGTCGGCGGGCGGCACTCCCGAGCTCCTGACCCAGAAGCGGGGGCTCTCCTGGGCATTCAGCTACTCGCCGGACGGCCGGCGGATCGCGTTCGCGGGCTACCGCGACGACACCTGGAACCTCTGGTGGATCGACCGGAACACGCGCGAGGAGCGACGCCTCACGGAGAACCTCCGGCTCGACGTCTACATCCGCTACCCCTCCTGGTCGCCGAAGGGTGACCGGATCCTCTACGAGCAGGCGGAGACGCGGGGAGAGGTCTTCCTCCTCGACGGCCGCGCGACGTCCGCGGCCCCGCGCTGAAGCCGCCGCGGGGGAGGCCTTGAAGCTCGAGTCGTTTCGGCGCCGGTTCTTCGAGCTCCTCCCGCGCTACGAGTGGGAGGGGACGCTCGGGCGCGGAGGGATCGGAGTCGTCTTCCGGGCGCTCGACCGCGAGCTCGGGGAGAGCGTCGCCATCAAGGTCCTCTCTCCGAACCTCGCGCGCGACGAGAACGCGCTCCTCGCCCGCTTCAAGCGCGAGGTCGCGCTCAACCGGAAGATCAAGCACCCGAACGTCGCCCGGATGTTCGACTACGGGATCGCGGGCGACTACCCGTTCATCACGATGGAGCTGATCGAGGGCGAGGACCTCTGGACGCTGATCGGGAGCCGGCAGCGGTTCTCCGCGGCCGAGGCGGTCCCGATCGTGCGGCAGATCGCGCGCGGCGTCGCCGCGATCCATCGGCTCGGCATCCTCCACCGCGACCTGAAGTCGCAGAACGTCCTCGTCGACCGGCACGGCGCCGCCGTCATCCTCGACTTCGGCCTCGCCCGCGGCTCGTTCGACCCGGGCCTCACGCTCGCCTCCGTCCTCCTCGGGACTCCCGAGTACATGTCCCCCGAGCAGGCGCTCGGCGACCCCCTCGACGAGCGGGCCGACCTCTACTCCATCGGCGTCATCGCCTGGGAGATGCTCTCCGGCCAGCTCCCGTTCGCCGGCGACTCCCCGGTCGCGACGGCGATGAAGCACGTCCACGAGCCGCTGCCGGACCTCCGGGAGCTGGCTCCCGGCCTGCCCGCGGACCTCTTCGCCGTCCTGATGCGGGTCCTGGCGAAGAAGCGGGAGGACCGCTTCCGATCGGCCCAGGAGCTGGACGACGCCCTTTCTCTCTGCGACACCGGCCCGGCCTCGCCGCTCCCCGAGGAGCGCCTCCTGCCGGAGGCGGAGGCGTTCCTCCGCGAGGTGGAGGTCGCCATCGACTCGATCATCCTGCCGCGCGAGGCGCGGCCCGCCTCGCGCGGCGACGCGCCGAAGACGCTCGTCTCGACGCGGACACGGCGCCGGCCGCCGGTCGTCCTCGTCGTCGAGGAGGACGTGCGCGGCCTCCTGAAGCTCGCGACGACCCTCTGCATGACCGGCTGCCGGACGCTCGAGGTCCGCAGCGCCGAGGAGGCCCTCGAGACCGCCCTCTCCCGCCAGGTGGATCTCGTCCTGATGAGCACGCGACTCCCGGGCATGGACGGGTTCGACGTCGCGCGAATCCTGAAGTCGATCCCGCGCGCCGCCCACATTCCCGTGCTCCTGCTGGCCCCGGGCCCCGACCGCGCCAAGCACGCGTTCGCCCTCCAGTCGGGCGCTGCGGACCTCCTGCCCGAGCCGGTCCCGCAGGCGCTTCTCGAGGAGCGGACGTGGGACCTCCTCCGTCGCCGCGGCTTCTCGCGCCCGAGCGAGAGCGGACCGGCCCGCGAGAAGGCCCCCCCGTCCCGTCCTCCCTCCCGTCCCGGCTCCCGTCCCTCTCCGCGCCCTTCGCCCCGCTCGCGCGAGCGCACCCGAAGTCGCAGCTGAGCGAAGGAGCCCCGTATCATCCGCGCCGTCGGGAGAGACTGATGAGCGACGCCCCGCGGATCCTCGCCCTCGCCGGAAGCCTGCGCGCCGGCTCGTACAACAGGCGCGTCCTCGCGGTGGCGGCCGACGGCGCCCGCGCCGCGGGAGCCGACGTGACGGGGATCGACCTGCGGGACTTTCCGCTCCCCGTCTACGACGCCGACCTGGAGTCGGCCTCGGGGCTCTCGGCGGCCGCCCTCGCGCTCAAGGAGCGCTTCCGCGCGGCCGAGGGGCTGCTCATCGCGAGCCCCGAGTACAACGCGGCGATCAGCGGGACGCTGAAGAACGTCCTCGACTGGGTCTCGCGCCCCGCCCCGGGGGAGAAGCCGCTCGCGTGCTTCAAGGGCAAGGTCGCCGCCCTCTGCTCCGCCTCGACGGGCGCGCTCGGCGGCATCCGCGGGCTCGCGTCGGTCCGCGTCGTCCTCGGGAACCTCGGCGTCGTCCTCCTCCCGGACCAGGTCGCCCTTCCGAAAGCCGCGGAGGCGTTCGACGCCGACGGCAACGTCGCCGACCCGGCCCGCAGGAAGTCCCTCATGGAGCTCGGGGCCGCCCTCGCGCGCGCCACCCGCGCCCTCAGGAGCCCGTCGTGACCGACACCCCCGCCTTCCAGGACCTCTATCCCGACCACTGGGCGCTCTGCTACGGCTGCGGCCGGCTCAACGAGCACGGCCTGAAGATCCGCAGCTTCTGGGACGGCGACGAGACCGTCGCGACGATCGTCCCTCGGCCGCACCACACCTCGGTCCCGGGCTTCGTCTACGGCGGCTTCATCGCCTCCGTCATCGACTGCCATTCGACCGGGAGCGCCGCCGCGGCCGCGCACCGTGCGGCCGGAGGCGACCCGGCGGTCGGCCCCTACCCGCGCTTCCTGACCGGGACGCTGAAGGTCGAATACCTGAAGCCGACCCCGATCGACGCCCCGGTCGAGCTTCGCTCCACGATCGTCGAGGTGAAGGAGCGCAAGGTCGTCCTCGCCACGTCGCTCTTCTCGAAGGGGGTCCTCTGCGCGCGCGGCGAGGCGATCCTCGTGAAGGTGCCGGAGACGTGGACGCCGAAGACCTGAGTCCCCGCGTCGCCGTCAACCTTCCGGCGGCGCGCACGTATCTTCGAGGTGACGGACCCGGTGAGAGGTTTGCCCCGCCTCCGGCGCGGCCGTACCACACGACAGGAGGATCGATGAATCGAGCCCGACGGATCGCGGCCCTCGCAGCCGCGCTCGCCCTTCTCGCAGCTCCGGCCGCCGCCCAGCAGACGGCCTACCAGGGCCATGGCGCCGACAGCGTCCCTCCGGAGGTCCTCGCGAAGTACGTCGCCCCCCCTCTCCCGTCGGAGCTCTCCCGGAAGATCCAGAACCTGATGGACGT
This sequence comes from Acidobacteriota bacterium, assembly GCA_022711615.1. GTDB lineage: Bacteria > Acidobacteriota > Thermoanaerobaculia > UBA5066 > UBA5066 > UBA5066. The sequence goes on along the minus strand of JAKLER010000172.1, from coordinate 1,222 downwards.
CCGCGCTCCGAGCGGCGGCCGGCTCTCGCCCGACGGCGCACGCCTCTACTTCGGCTGGGCCGTGACCGGGACCGCCCAGGTCTGGCGCCTCGACGGCCCGAACACCTTCCCGATCCAGATGACGGGAGGCGAGGACCGCACGTCGCTCGCCGACGTCACCCCCGACGGGAAGACTCTGATCCTCTCGCGCGACCGCAAGGGCGAGGAGAACCCCGGCCTCTACCTGATGCCGGCGGACGGCGGCCCGATGAAGGTCGTCCAGCACCTCCCGAAGGTCCAGACCTCCTTCGCGTTCGTCAGCGAGGACGGGAAGTGGCTCTACTTCCGGTCGAACGACGTGAAGCCGAACTCGTACGCCATCTACCGGTACGAGCTCGCCACCGGGAAGAAGGAGACGGTCTTCGACGAGCCGGGCCTCTGGTTCGTCGCCGACCACAAGCCCGACGGACGGATCCTCCTCGTGAAGGCGACCGGCTCCATGACCTTCGAGTACTGGGAGTGGGACCCGGCAAAGAAGGCGAAGGCCCCGATGCTCGGGACCGAGAAGCCCGGCCGGTACACCGCCCAGTACGGCCCGAAGGAGGGCCAGCTCGTCGTCGTGACGCCCGAGTTCGGCGAGTTCCAGCGCGGCTACCTCTTCGAGGCGGGCAAGTGGACCCCCATCACCCCCGAGCTCCCCTGGGACGTGGACCGCGCCGGGATGGACGAGAAGAAGACGCGGGTCCTCTACACGGTCAACGAGGGGGGCTACTCGAAGGTCTTCGGCCTCGACGCGAAGACCTGGAAGCCGCTCGAGATGCCGAAGCTCCCGGCGGCCGACCATGCCACCTTCGGCTCGTCCACGCCGGACGGACGCTTCACCAGCTTCGCCGTCGGGACCCCGACCGCGCCTTCCCAGAGCTGGGTCTACGACTGGCGGGAGAAGAAGCTCGTGCAGTGGGTCGTCCCGAGCGCGCCCGAGGTCGACACGAAGTCGTTCGCGGTCGCGACGCTCGAGCACTACCCGGCTCGCGACGGGACGAAGATCCCGGCCTTCGTCCGCCGGCCGAAGTCCTGCGACCCCGCTCCGTGCCCGGTCGTCGTCCTGTTCCACGGCGGCCCCGAGGGGCAGGCGACTCCCGGCTTCTCCCCGATGGCCCAGCTCTGGGTCGACGAGGGGTACGTCCTCGTCGAGCCGAACGTCCGCGGGAGCGAGGGCTACGGGAAGACCTGGCTCGACGCC
>JAKLER010000171.1 GCA_022711615.1 Acidobacteriota bacterium | reverse complement strand
ACGGGCGGCGTCCTTCCCGTCCTTGCCGCGGACGAGGAGGGCAATCTTCATCCCCTCCGGGGCCGCTCCGGCCGCGCCCGCGGGCACCGCCGAGGCCGGGACGTAGAGCTGGACCATCAGGCGGGTCGCCTTGTCCCCGTAGGCGAGCGGGAAGAGGGTCAGAGAGCCCTGGGGCTCCTTGCCGAGGAGCGCCTCGAGAGAGGCGCGGACCGGCGCTGACAGGACCGGCCCCTTGGCGGCCTCGGCGGCGGCCTCGGCCGCGGCCTTCATCTCCGCCTCGTACTCCTCGCGCGTCTTGTAGACCGGAGGCTCCGTCATCTTCGGGTTGACGATGGCGGCCGCGATCGCCTTCTTCCAGAGCTTCTTGATGTCGGAGCTCTTGTCGGCAGACTCCCGCTCGGCCCGCTCGTCGACCGTGAAGTTGACGCGGAACGACTTCATCCCGGCCCACTCCGGGAGCTGCTCCTTGTCGTACTGGAACTGGATCACGACGACGTTGCCGCCGGTCTGGAGGAACGACCCTTCCTCGCCCTCCCCGCCGGCCGCCCCGGCTCCGGCCGACTCGAGCTTCGAGGCGATCGCCTTCGGCGGCCCGAGGAGGATCAGCACCTTGCCGCGCTCGGTCAGGGCGCCGCGCTTCTTGCCGAGCGTGAAGCGCTTGTCGGCCTCGGCGACGAGGGCGTCGAACCTCGTCCGGAAGACGTTCTGGGCGGTCTTCTGGTAGTCGGGGTGGCGCTTGCCCCAGAAGAGGTTGAAGAACTTCTGGGCCTCTTCGTCGTTCGTGACGCCGGTCCAGGCCTTCTTCTCGTCGTCCGTGGCGTAGTAGACGAACTCGGGGGAGCTCTCCCAGTCCTTGAACTTATCCAGCTGGGCGGCCGCGGGGAGCGCGAGCGCCACGAGCGGGACGAGGGTCGCGAGAAGCCGGAGCTTTCTCATCCGTGTGGTCCTTTCAGGGGGGGTTCGCCGGGACCGGCGCATCCTTGGGACTATATCGCACCGCGCGCGGGAGCATCGCGGCGGAACGCGAGAGAGGTCAGGAGCTCCCGAGGAGCGCCTGGACCTGGGGGTCGTCCGGCCGGATCTTCAGCGCCTTCCGAAGCGCGCGCTGCGCCGCGGCCTCGTTGCCGAGCGCGCGCTCGACGCGCGCGAGCCCCAGGAGCGCCTCGAAGAGGTTCTTCCCTTCGCGGTACGCGCGTCGATACGCGGTCCGCGCCTCCTTGAAGTTGCCGCCCGCGAGCTCCAGGTCGCCCTGGACGACGAACAGGTAGGCCGAGGCGTCCCGGGTGTTCGCGGCCGCGAGCGCGGCCCGCGCCTCGGTGGACCTCCCCTGCTCGATGTAGAGCGCTGCCAGGTTGTGCAGGAGGGCCGGTCGGTGGGGGTCGAGGTCGAGCCCCTCCCGGAACGCCTGGTAGGCCCCCTCGATGTCGCCCTGCCTCCACCTCACGATCCCGAGGTTCGAATGAAGGTCCGGGAGCGAGCGCTGCAGCTTCGTCGCCCTCTCGAGGAGCGTTCGCGCCCGGGAGAAGTCTCCCGCGCGGAGGGCCTCGACGCCCCGGTTGCTCGCGGAGATCGCGGCGACGGCCAGGTCGTCGATCAGCTTCAGGTCGACCCGGGACTCGTCGCGGGTCATGTAGAAGTCGTAGACGGTCAGGTGCCTCAGCTTCGGCAGGACGGCGACCATGTGGTTGTAGACCATCACGAGGTCGCCCTCCTTCTCGCTCCGGGCCCGCCGGAAGACGAGCGCCGCCTGGAGGGGGATCCCGAGGGCCCGTCCGAACGCGATGAAGAGGTTCGTGAACGAAACGCAGTTCCCGCGGCGGAACGCGAACGCCTCCGCCGCGGTGAAGGTCGCCACCGTGTCGTACTCGAACGCGTAGCTCTTCCGGTCGAGGATGGCCGCCTGGAGCCGGCGAAGCCTCTCGCCGTCGTCGCCCGCCGGCCCGGCGAGGTGCTCCGCCGCGGCCCGGATCTGCGGCGTCACCATCATCGGCATCGGGACCTCGCCGGGGTCGACGCCGCGGGCGGCGACGACCTCGCGCCATCGCTCCGGCGTGAGGCGGAGGACCGGCGTCTCCTCGGTCGTCCGGCAGCCTCCCGCAAAGACCCCGAACGCGAGGACGAGGACGGCGCCGCTCCGCCAGGGCCGAACGAGAGGTCTGATCACGGCACCTCTGATTACGCCCGCAACCGCGCTCGGGTTCAAGCCCCGTTTCGACCGACCGCCCGAAGCCCCCCTCCCCGGGGCGGCCCGGTGCCGACGTCCGGGTCCCCGGCTCCGCCGGCCCCGGGGACCCGGCGTGCAAGAATGAAGGGTTGTGCGCGGGAGGACCCCGCGCCGCCCGAACGCCGTCTCGCGAGGTCGCCGTGATCCCAGGCCTGAAAAATCGAGTCGAAGCCGCCGTCAAGGACGCCTGCCGCCGCCTGTGGGACGTCGAGCCGCCGCGGCTCGTCCTCGAGACGCCGCCGAAGGTCGAGCTGGGTGACCTCGCCCTCCCGATCGCGTTCGAGCTCGCGAAGGTGCTTCGCCGGCCACCCCGGAAGATCGCCGAGGAGCTCGCCCCGGCGCTCGAGCTGCCCCCGATCGTCGCCCGCCGGAGCGTCGAGGGGAGCGGCTACGTGAACCTCTTCCTCGACCGGCCGCGGGCCCTCGCCGCGATGCTCACGCCCCCGCCCGAGGCCGAGGCCGTCCCCGGCAAGGTCATCGTCGAGCACACGAACATCAATCCGAACAAGGCCGCCCACATCGGCCACCTCCGGAACGCCGTCCTCGGCGACGTCCTCGTCCACCTCTTCCGCCGCCTCGGGAAGAGGGTCGAGGTGCAGAACTACCTCGACGACACCGGCGTCCAGGTGGCCGACGTCGTCGTCGGCCTCGAGCACCCGGACCTCCTCGCCGAGCCGGGCCGGGCCGAGGAGCTCGGGGCCGAGATCCGCGAGATCCTCTCCGCGTTCCCCGACGACGCCCCCGGCACGGAGCCGCGCCGGCTCGGCGACGTGACCTGGGACCTCTACGCCCTGGTCACCCGGAGCTACGCCGCCGACCCGTCGCTCGAAGAGCGGCGCAAGGCGACTCTCCACGCGATCGAGGAGGCCGCCCTCGGGCACGAGATGACCGACGAGGGCCGTGCGACCGCGGCTCTCGCCTCCCGCCTCGCCGAGGCGGTCGTGCGCTGCCACCTGAAGACGATGGAGCGGATCGGGGTCTCCTACGACCTCCTTCCGCGCGAGAGCGACATCCTCGGCCGCCGCTTCTGGCAGAAGGCGTTCGACCTGCTGAAGGACGCGGGCGCCACGCAGCTCGAGACGGAGGGGAAGAACGCGGGCTGCTGGGTCATGAAGCTCGAGGGGGCGAAGGAGTTCGAAGGGATGGAGGACGCCGACAAGGTCCTCGTCCGCTCGAACGGCACCGTCACCTACACGGGCAAGGACGTCGCCTACCAGCTCTGGAAGCTCGGCGAGCTCGGCATCGACTTCGAGTACGAGAAGGCCCCGTACGTGAACCCGTTCGGCGAGGCGGAGTTCGTCGCCTCGGACGGGGTGACACCCCTGTACCGGACGCGCCGCGACGCGGAGGGGGCGGACCCTTCGGCGCGCGGGCGCTTCGGCGGCGGCGACTCCGTCATCAACGTCATCGACGTGCGGCAGTCCTATCCTCAGAAGGTCGTGAAGGAGGCGGTCCGACGGGCCGGCTTCCCCGAAGGGGCCGACCGGTCGGTCCATTTCGCGTACGAGATGGTCGCGCTGACGCCGGCGTCGGCCGAGCTCCTCGGCGTGACCCTCTCGGACGAGGACCGCGGCCGCGCGTACGTCGAGATGTCGGGCCGGAAGGGGCTCGGCGTGAAGGCCGACGACCTCGTCGAGCGGCTCGTCGAGAAGGCGCTCGAGCAGATCCTCGACCGGCAGCCGGGCGAGCGTCCCGACCTCTCCCGTGCCGAGGCGATCGCGATCGGCGCGCTCCGCGTCTACATGACGCGGTACTCGAGGAACAAGGTCATCGCGTTCGACTTCGACGAGGCGCTCGCGTTCGAAGGGGACACGGGGCCGTACCTGCAGTACGCCGCCGTCCGGACCGCGAACATCTTCCGCAAGCTGGAGGAAAAGGGGCTCCCCGGCCTCCTCGACGCGGAAGAGGCGGCCTCCGTCGCATCGCTCGACGCCGCGCACCTGGACGACGGCCTCTGGGACGTCGTGAGGACCTGCGGGCGGACGCAGGAGACGTTCGAGAAGGCCGCTGAGACGTTCGAGGTGTCGCTCCTCGTGCGCCACGCCCTCGCCGTCGGCGCCGCCTTCCACCACCTCTACCACACGCACCCGATCCTGCAGGCCGAGAACGACGAGAGCCGCCGGGCCCGCCGGGCCGCGCTCCAGCTCGTCGCGCGGACGCTCGACGACGTCCTCGGCGTCCTCGGCGTGCCGGTTCCGGAGAGGATGTAGTGCTCGCCGGGGCCGCCGTCCGCCTCCGGCCGGTGAAGGCGGACGACCTCGACTGGCTCGTCGCCGCCTGCGGGAAACCCTCCGCCTTCGGCGAGTTCGAGCCGTTCTTCGTCGGGGAGGCGGAGAGCCTGAAGCGGCGCTTCGAGCAGGACGGCCTCCTGTCCGAGGACCTGACGCGCTTCGTCGTCGAGGACCGCTCCGGCCGCCGCGTCGGGCTCGCCGGGGTCGACGACGTCGACCTCCACTCCCGCGTCGCCCGGATCACCGCCACGATCCTCGAGCCGGCCGAGCGCGGGAAGGGGCTCGGGACGGACGCGCACCGCGTCCTCGTCTCCTACCTGTTCCTCCATCGCGGGCTGCTCCGGATCGAGGCCTTCGTCGCCGCCGGGAACGTCGCCGCGCGCGGCGTCCTCAAGCGCCTCGGATTCGTGGAAGAGGGCACGCTCCGCAGCCGCGTCTTCGCCCACGGCCAGAGGCACGACGTCGTCGTCCTCGGCCTCCTCTACGAAGACTGGTCGCGCCGCTCGGTCGCGTCGCTCGCGATCTGAGCCGCGAGGCGGGCCGGCTCTCCCGTCACGAGCCGGCGGACGTCGAGGAGGAGGCGGCGTGCGCCGCCCGCCACGACGACCCCCTTCAGGCACTCCGCGACGACCGGCGCGAGGCCCTCGGGAGGAAGCCCCTCGGCCTCCTCCACCGTCAGGATCCCCTCCACGACCTCGGCCCCGAGCGCCGCGGGAATCCCGTCGAACGTCCCGGCGAGGAGGTCGCGCGGCGGAGGAGCCTCCCGCTCCGGGAAGAGTCGCCGGCCGACGTCGACGACGGCGAGGAGGCCCCGGGGCCCCGAAGCGAGCCCCGCGATCCAGGACGGCGCTCCCGGCGCCGGGAGGAGCGACGCCGGGCGGAGGATCCGCTCGACGTCCGACGGATCGGCGGCGCACGCGACGCCGGCCGCCCGGAACGCGACGACGCGGCGAGGCGTCACGTGGCCTGCAGCTCCGCGTCGACCCGGAACCGTCCGACCTCGTCCTCGAGCGAGCCGGCGAGCGTCTCGAGGGCGGCCGTCGTGTCCTCGACGGAGGCGGCGGACGCGAGAGTGTCGAGGCTCATCGCCTCGACCTCGGAGAGGAGCCCGAGGATCCGGTGGCTGTCGGCCGTCTGCCGGCCGACGGCGTCCTGGATGTCCCGCATCAGGCCGAGCGACCTCTCCGCCGCGACCGCGATCTGCCCCGCGGCCCCCTTCTGCTCCTGGACCGTCCGCTCGACGAAGCCGGCGAGCTCGCGGATCCGCCCGACGAGCTCGCGGATCCGCTCCGCCTCGCGGGTGTTCCGCCGCCCCTCCTCGGCGAGCGCCCGGAGCCCCTCGCGCATCTCGCCGACCGATACGACGCTCGCGGCCACGGTGGCGGCCTGGGCGCGCGACACCTCGCGGATCGCGGCGACGGCCTCTTCCGCGCGGGCCGCCGCGGCCTCGATTCCGGCGAGCGCCTCGCCGGCGCGAGTCGCCGTCTCGACGCCGCGGGTGACGAGCCGCGTCTCCTCCTCGGCCGCCGCCCGCGCCGCGTCGACCTCCTCCCTCATCCCGGAGACCTGGCCGCCGATCCCGCGGGCCCCCTCGGAGGTCCGCTCGGAGAGGCGTCGGATCTCCGCGGCGACGACGGAGAAGCCTCGACCATGCTCCCCCGCGCGCGTCGCGAGGAAGGAGGCGTTCAGGGCGAGGAGGTTCGTCTGCCGGGCGATGTCCTCGAGCATCTCGAGGATCCTGCCCACCTCGCGGGAGCGAGCCTCGACACGCCCGACCGCCTCGCGGACGGTCCCGGACGACAGGCGGATCGCCGCGACGGAAGCGCGCGCCTCGTCGACGACGGCCCGCCCCGAACGGGCTTCCGTGGCGGCGTGCGCGGCCTGCTCCGCGGCCTCGCGCGCCGACGCGAGGACGGCGCCGTGCGCCCTCTCGGCCTGCGCCGAGCCCTCCGCGAGGTTGTCGGCCCGCCGCGCGAGGTCGCTGAGCGTCGCGTCGAGGACCGCGGCGCCCTCCGCGAGGGAGGCGGCCGCCCCGGCCCCGTCCGTCGAGTCGACGAGGAGCCCCTCCGACCGCGCGAGGAGCTGCGTGAGCGACCCGTCCACCTCCGCGACGGCGGCGGCCGTCTCCTCGGAGCCCGCCGCGAGAGTCTCGACGCTCTCGGCGATCGCGCGGATCGTCCCGTCCAGCCCGCCGACGGCGGCGGTCGCGCTCGAGAGCCGCACGCGTTCCTGGGCGGCCCTCTCGCGGTTGCGGATTGACGCGGCGCGCAGGACCGCGACCTGCCGGTTGAGCTGCCCGTGCTCCCGCCGGACCGACGAGAGGAGGTGCGCGCCACGCCCGGCGACCGCGTTCAGGAAACGGCCGATCCGTCCCGCCAGGTCCGTCCCTTCGGGAGCTCGCGAGGCGAGGTCCCCTTCCGCCATCTGGCGGGCCGCGGCGAGGATCCGGCCGAAACGCGCGGCGGGACGCTGCAGGAAGACCGCGACCGCCGCCCCCGCGAGCAGGCCCGAGACCGCCGAGGCGGCGAGGCCGAGGTCGAGGACGAGGCTCTGCCGGAGCGGGTTTCCGAATCCGGCGGCCGCCCACGCCGCCGCGACGGACGCCGCGCCGCCCGCCGTGAAGGCCGACAGCCCCGCGGCGAGGGAGAGGATCGGAATGAAGCGGTCGGGCTCCTCGTGCGCCACGGGGGCAGTCTAGACCAGCCCGCTCAGGGCGGGGAGGACGAGGACTGGCGAACCGCCGTCGCGACGACCTCTCCCGGCAACGGACCCGAAGCGGGCCCCAGCTCGCGCGCCTCGAGGACTTCGGCGAGCTCCTGCCGCGGGAAGAGGCGGAGGGTCAGCGCCACCCGCCGTCCCGCGCACCCCTTTCGGGCGAGGACCGATTCCGTCACCGCGCCGTCGAGGAGGGTGACGACCTCCCCGTCGTCCGTCCTGAGGACCGGGAGATGGCGCGGGTCGAGCACCGGCGTCTCCGGGAAGAGTCGGGCCAGGGCGCAACGCAGGCAGAAGACCTCCCCGGTCAGCTCGCGGACCTCGGAGGCCTCGACGAGCGTCGGCACCGGGGGCGGCGCGCCTCGCACGAGGAGAGCCGCCCCGATCGCGCCGGCCGCGGCGAGGACCGCCGCGCCCGCGAGGACGCCCCTGCGCCGGGTCCGGCGCGCCCGCGGAGCTTTCGCGACGGCGCGGGCGAGGCGCGTCCGGATCGCGTCGGGGATCTGGTCGTCCGGACGTGCCTCGCGGAGGGCGGCGTTCCGGGTCTCGGCGTCGCGACGGAGCGCGGAGCAGGGTTCGCAGGCGTCGAGATGCGCGAGAAGGCGGGCTGCCGTCGCGACGTCGAGCTCGTCGTCGCAGAGCGCCTCGATGAGCGGGGTGGCGGTCTCGCAGTCCATCGCGCGGCCCGCGTGGGGGCCTCTCCAGCGAGGTCTAACGCCGGCGTCGCACCGGGTATTCCGCCGGCCCCGTCCCCTCGCCGGCCGCACGCCGGGAGCGCGCCGGCGAGGTTCCCGGGCCGAAGTACCCCCGGCGCTTCCCGTAGGCCAGGAGCGTCTCCTCGAGCAGGCGGCGCCCCCGGTAGAGCCGCGACATGACGGTACCCAGGGGGATCTCGAGGATGTCCGCGACCTCGCGGTAGGAGAAGTCCTGGAGGTCAACGAGCTCGACGACGAGCCGGAAGTCTTCGGGGAGGCTCGCCAGCGCGCGGGCGACGTCCCCGTCGAGCGAACGGCCGAGGAGCTCGTCTTCCGGCGTCGCCGCCGGCGCGACCGCGTCCTCGAGGGCCGACTCGAAGGTCGCCCCCCCGCGCTCGAGGTCGACCTCCCGGGGCCCCGCCTTCAGCTGCCGGTAGCGGTTGATGAACCCGTTCTTCAGGATCCGGAAGAGCCACGCCTTCAGGTTCGTTCCCTCGCGGAAGCCGTCGTAGTGGGCGAAGGCCCGCAGGTAGGTCTCCTGGAGGAGGTCCTCCGCGTCCTGGCGGTTCCTCGTCAGGCGCAGGGCCGTCCCGAAGAGGGCATCCGCGTACGGGAGCTCCCCCGATCGGAGGTCCCAGGCGTTCGGGGCCCGGTCGCGGCGGAATCCGAAGAGGGCCATCTTCCTCCCTTAACGACGGCTCGCGCCCGCCGGATTCCGGCCGATACGGCAAGGCCCCGGCAGGCGCCGGGGCCCTCCGCACCGATCCGGGCCGCGCGGGCCCGCCGGGTCACTTCCCCTGGAGGAGGAAGGCGATGACGAGCGTGTAGATGACGAGCGACTCGATCAGGACGAGGCCCAGGAACGCGATGCCGCGGATCTGGCCGGCGGCTCCGGGGTTGCGGGCCATGCCGTCGCAGGCCGCGACGGCCGTCCGGCCCTGGGCGGTGGCGCCGGCGGTCGCGCCGATCGCCAGGACGAGCGCGGCCGACAGGTGGCCCCAGCCCGCGCCCCCGCTCGTGGCCTTGGCGGCCTCCGCGGCCTCCTGCGCGAAGGCGAGGTTCGGGAGCAGGAAGGCGAGGCCGGCGACGGCGACGGCGGGGAGAAGCTTCTTGATCATTTCCTTTGGGCTCCTTTCGGGTTCGATGATCCGCGTTTCAATGCTCGTGGGCGATCGCGCCCCCGATGTAGACGGTGGTCAGGAGGGTGAAGACGTACGCCTGGAGGAACGACCCGAAGATTCCGAGGGCGTTCATCGGCATCGGAACGAGGAGCGGCACGAGCTCGACGAACTGGTTCGTCGCGGTGTGCTCCCCGTAGATGTTCCCGAAGAGACGCATCGCCA
>JAKLER010000170.1 GCA_022711615.1 Acidobacteriota bacterium | reverse complement strand
AAGCACTGGAAGGAGCACTCGCCCTACCTCAAGGGCTACCTCGCGCTGACGCTGAAGCGGGCGAACCGGCTGAAGGACGCCCAGCTCGTCTTCGCGAGCGTCATGGACTCGGCGAAGACGACCGAGGAGCTCGGGACCTTCTGGGCGCAGGAGGACCGCTCCTGGCTCTGGTACAACGACACGATCGAGACCCACGCCTTCGCCCTTCGGACGCTCACGGAGCTGACGCCGAAGGACCCGCGGCGCGACGGCCTCGTCCAGTGGCTCTTCCTGAACAAGAAGCTGAACCAGTGGAAGTCGACCCGGGCGACGGCCGAGGTCCTCTACTCCCTCGTCCACTACCTGAAGGCGGAAGGGGCCCTCGGCGGGCGGGAGACGATGAAGGTGGCCGTCGGCGGACGGGAGACGTCGTTCACGTTCGAGCCGGACCGCTACACCGGCAAGAAGAACCAGGTCGTGATCCCGGGGCGGGAGGTCGACCCGAAGACGACCTCGACCATCGCCGTCGAGAAGGGGGGCAAGGGCTTCGCGTTTGCCTCCGCCGCCTGGCACTTCTCGACGGAGAAGCTCCCGGAGGCCGACCGGGGAGACTTCTTCAACGTGTCGCGGAAGTACTTCCTCCGCGAGAACACGGGGAAGGAGTGGGTCCTCAAGCCGATCGCCGACGGCGCGGTCCTGAGACCGGGGGACCAGGTCGAGGTGCAGATCTCGCTTCGGACGAAGCACGAAGCCGAATACGTCCACCTGCGCGACCCGCGCGGAGCCGGGTTCGAGCCGGAGACGACCGTCAGCCGCTACAAGTGGGACCTCGGGATCGCCTGGTACGAGGAGGTCCGCGACAGCGGCACGAACTTCTTCTTCGAGCAGCTTCCCGTCGGCGAGTACACGTTCAGGTACCGCCTCCGGGCGAACATGGCCGGGACGTTCCGGGTCGGCCCGGCGACGGTCCAGTCGATGTATGCCCCGGAGTTCAACGCCTACTCGAGCGGGGCGGTCCTTTCGGTGAAGGGAGAGTGAGTCCGAGCGAAGGCGCCGCGTGGGGCAGGGAAGGCGGGCGTGGCAGCGCAATGGCATACTGATGGCATGAAGGCCTCCATCGACAAGGCAGGCAGGATCGTCATCCCCGCCTCCGTCCGCGCGCGCGCCGGCCTGACGCCCGGCACCGAGGTGGAGATCCTCCTCGACGACGTCTCGGTCCGGCTCGTGCGGAAGGTCCCCGGGCCGAAGCTCGTCCGACGCGGCCGGAGGCTCGTGGCGCAGCCGACGGTCCGGGGGCGGGCGCTCCCCACGGTCGACCTGGCGGCGCTGGTCGAGGAGGAGCGGAACCGTTGGCCCGGCTGACGGGCGTCTTCCTCGACACGAGCGTCCTCCTCGGCGGAACGATCAACGTCGGGCCCACGAGCCGTCCGGCGCAGGCCGTAATGGACGCCGTTGCCGAGGGCCGGCTTCGCAGGGCGAGGACGGCGTGGCACTGCTGCCTCGAGTATTACGCCGTCGCGACTCGCCTTCCGGAGGAGCTCCGTCTGGCGCCCGCCGACGCGCTGCGGCTCCTCGAGGAGGAGATCCTCGGGCGGCTCGAAGTCGTGGAATTGCCGGCAGCCGCGCGCCTCCCGTTCCTGAGGTCGGCCGTCGCAGAACGGGTCGCCGGCGGGCGCCTCTACGACGCCCACATCGCCGAGATCGCCCGCCGCTCCGGCTCGGACACCATCGTCACCGACAACGTTCGTCACTTCCGGGGCAGGCCGGAGAGCGCCGTGCGCGTCTGCTCGGCGGCGGAGCTCACCGCCGAGCTGGAGGCGGGCTCCTGATCCCCGGAATCGGAACTGGTCGGCAGAGTGTGGTCCGAGCTCGGAGCGCCCCCGGCTGAAACCCGGGCGCTCCTCTGCCGTACCCTCGGTAATGCCCGTGGAGGAGCAACGATGAAAGACCGTCTCAGCCGCAGAGATCTCCTCGCCCTGGCCGCGACGTCCGGGGCCGTCCTGGCCCTTCCGCGCTGGGCCCGCGCCGCCGAGGCCGCGCCCGTGAAGAAGAAGGTCCTCATCCTCGGAGGGACCCGCTTCCTCGGGGTCGCCATCGTGGAGGCCGCCCTGGCGAAGGGGTGGGAGCTGACCCTCTTCAACCGGGGCAAATCGAACCCCGGCCTCTTCAAGGGACGCCCCCTCGAGGAGATTCACGGCGACCGGAACGTCGCCGAGGACGTGAAGAAGCTGGCCGGCCGGAAGTGGGACGCCGTCATCGACACGTCCGGCTACTTCCCGCGGCAGGTCCGCTCCGCCGCGGAGGTCCTCTCGGGGAACGTCGGCCAGTACGTATTCATCTCCTCGATCTCGGTCTACGACGCGCCGATGAAGGCCGGCATGGACGAGACCGCCGCCGTCGCCCGCCTCGCGGCGGGGACGGACGTCGACGCGATCAACGAGATCACCGGCGGGAACTACGGCGCCCTGAAGCTCCTCTGCGAGGAGGCCGCGGAGAAGGCGATGCCGGGGAAGGCATTGAACGTCCGGCCCGGCTACATCGTCGGGGACCGGGACGGGAGCGACCGCTTCACCTACTGGCCCGTTCGCGTTCGGAAGGGGGGCGAGGTCCTCGTCGCCGGGAAGCCCACCGACCCGCTCCAGTTCATCGACGTCCGCGACCTGGGCGATTGGATCGTCCGGATGGTCGAGTCCGGGACGAACGGCGTCTTCAACGCGACCGGGCCGAAGGAGCGGCTCACGATGAAGGCGTTCCTCGAGGCGTGCCGGAAGGAGACGAAGTCGAACGCGACGTTCACCTGGGCGCCGGAGGCGAAGCTGAAGGAGCTCGGCCTGACGCCCGAGGCCGACTTCCCGATCTGGGTCTCCACCGAGGGCCCCGAGGCCGGGATCGGAGACGTCTCGATCGCCCGCGCGCTGAAGGCCGGACTGACGTTCCGGCCGCTCCCGGAGACGATCGCCTCCACCCTCCACTGGTGGGACTCGCTCCCGGAGGAGCGGCGCGCGAAGGCGCGGGCCGGCCTCGCCGCGGAGAAGGAGGCGGAGGTCCTCGCCGCGCTGAAGGGGAAGGCGCCTGGCGCCGCCCCGGCCCCCGAGGCGAAGAAGTGACGGAACGACGGTCCGCGACGGAACGGCGAGCGCTCCTCCCGTTCCTCGTCGGCGCGTCGCTCCTCGCCGCCGGCGTTTCGCAGGCCGCAGGTCCGACGGAGGCCGAGGTCGCCTCGGCCTCCGCGCGGATCACGGCCGCGTCGGCGCTCGCGACGGTCGAGGTCCTCGCCGCGCCCGGGATGGCCGGACGGCTCAGCGGGACGGACGGCTACCGGAAGGCGGCGGACCACGTCGTCTCCGAGCTCCGGAAGGCGGGCCTCCGCCCGCCCCTGGACCTCCCCGACCACCGTCAGGCCTTCACGCACGGCCTGGCCGGGATCGAGGCCGCGAGCCTGACGCTCCTTCCCGCCGAGGGGGAGAAGGACGGCACGCCGTACGAGGCGGAGGTCCTGAAGGACTGGTCGCCGATGGTGAACGGCGGCTCCGGAGACGTCACGGCCGAGGTCGTCTTCGTCGGCTACGGCTTCGACGCCGCTTCCGAAGGGCGCGACGACTACGCCGGCGTCGACGTGAAGAGGAAGGTCGTCCTGGTCCTCCGGGGCGAGCCCGAAGGGCGCGAGTGGAAGGACCACCGCTCCACGGTCGCCCGAACGAAGGCGGCGGCGCGGAAGGGAGCGGCGGGGCTCCTCCTGATCGACAGCCCCGTCACCTCGACGAGCGTCGGCATCAGCCGCGACCTCCCCGAGGCGATGGTGAGCGAGGCGTTCGCCGACCGGCTCCTCGCCGGGAAGAAGCTGACCGTCGCCGAGCTCCGAAAGGTCCTCTCGAAAGGGGGCCTCGCCTCCTTCGAGACCGGGAGCCGGCTCCGCTTCCAGGTGAAGGGGCGCCCGTGGCGCGAGGTGACGACCCACAACGTCGTCGCCCTCCTCCCGGGCTCCGATCCGTCTGTGAAGGGCGAGTACGTCGTCGTCGGCGCGCACCTCGACCACATCGGCGACTGGCCCCGCCTCAACCCGGGAGCGGACGACAACGCCTCCGGCTCCGCGAGCCTCCTCGAGGTCGCGCGGGCGGCTGCGGCGCTGAAGTCGCGTCCCCGGCGGACGATCGCGTTCGTCTTCTTCGCGGCCGAAGAGCTCGGCCTCCTCGGCGCGGAGCACTTCGCGAGCCATCCCCCGAAGGGGCTCGAGAAGTGCGTCGCGGTCCTGAACATGGACATGCTGGGCGCGGGCAACGGCCTCTACGTCGCCGGCGGGGAGAACTTTCCGGAGATCAGGGCGGCGATGGAGGGCGCCCGCGACCGCCTCGCGCCCGGCTTCGGTCTGAAGTCGGGGCGAATCCGCGGCGAGGGGCGCGCGGACCACGCGCCGTTCTTCGAGAAGGGGATCCACGCCGTCTCGCTCTTCGCGATGGGGGGCGACCACCACGGCTACCACTCGCCGGACGACACGGTCTACTTCGTCACGCCCAAGACGATGGAATCGGGGGCGCGCACCGTCTTCGGGGCGGCGGTCGCCCTGGCCGACGCGAAGCCGTAGCCCCGCGCGATCGCTCATCTCCCGGGACGGCAGAGGGCCCCGGCGTCGCCGGGGCCCTCTGCTTCTGCACGCCTCCCCTGGCGGCCTACTTCCCCGGCACTCCGAGCCAGCCGCGGCTGAAGTAGTCGGCGAGCGAGAAGGCGAAGAGGATCAGGATGAAGAAGAGCGACGCCCAGACGACGATCTTGTTCAGGCGCGCCGAGTGCCAGACGTGCATGAAGAAGAGGACGACGAGCGTCGCCTTCGTCACGGCGATCGCCATCGCGACCGCGTCGTTGATCGCGTCGGTGACCTGGCCGGGGAGGTGATGCGCGATGTTCACGTGCGCGACCCCCACGGTCAGGAAGGTCAGCGCCATGAGCGCGAAGAAGACGAGGAGGTAGGTGCGGACGGGAGTGACGTGGACGGTCGACATGGCTACTCCGTCGGCCTCAGGCGTGGTGCCGCCCCAGGAGGTAGAGGAGCGGGAAGAGGAAGATCCAGATCACGTCGACGAAGTGCCAGTAGAGGCCGACCCCCTCGACCCAGTTGTGGTTCTCGGCCGAGAAGTCCCCGCGGAGCGCCTTCGGGACGAGGAAGGCGAGGAGCCCGAGGCCGACGATCATGTGGAGGGCGTGGAGCCCCGTCATGCAGAAGTAGAGGACGAAGAAGGTCTGCGCGGCGGGGTCGGTCGTCCCCTCGATGTGGAAGCCCGCCCCGGGGATCAGGTGGTGGACCCACTTGTGGTGATACTCGAACCCCTTGACGACGAGGAAGCCCGTCCCGAGCGCCATCGTCGCGCCGATCCAGCCGGCGATCTGCCGCGCCTTCCCGAGCTGGGCGGCGCGGACGGCGAGGACCATCGTGAGGGACGAGCCGATCAGGACGATGGTGTTCGCGAGGCCGAGCGGGACGTCGAGCTGGTTCGAGCCGAGGGCGAAGAAGGCCGGGTACTTCCAGCGGTAGACGGTGTAGGCGAGGAAGAGCCCGCCGAAGAACATGACCTCCTGCGCGAGGAAGAGCCACATCCCGAGCGTCGCCGACTCGCGCTGCTGGTCGTAGTCGTCGAAGTGGTGGGCGAGGGGGGCGGGGCGGGCCTCAGACGCCAACGGTCACCTCCTTCGCCGGGGCGGAGGTCTCGTACGCGTACGCCTCCTCCGTCACGACCGGCGGCGTCGCGAAGTTCTCGACGGGCGGCGGCGACGCGGTCTGCCACTCGAGCCCCTTCGCGCCCCAGGGGTTCGCGGGGGCCTTCGCCCCGAACTTCAGCGACCAGAGGAGGTAGATCACCGGGATGAGGTAGCCGACGCCCAGGATCGTCGCCCCGGCGGAGGAGAGGACGTTCCACGTCTGGAACTCCGCAGGGTACATGTGGTAGCGGCGCGGCATCCCGAGGTAGCCGAGGATGAACTGCGGGAAGAAGGTCGTGTTGAAGCCGACGAAGATCAGGAGCGCGCCGACCTTCGACCAGAACTCGTCGTACATCCGGCCGGTGATCTTCGGCCACCAGAAGTGGAGGCCGCCGAGGTACCCCATGATCGCGCTGCCGACCATGACGTAGTGGAAGTGGGCGACGATGAAGTAGGTGTCGTGGACGTGGATGTCGATCCCGAGCGTCCCGAGCATGACGCCCGTCAGCCCGCCGATCAGGAAGACGCCGATGAAGCCGAGGGCGTAGAGCATCGGCGTCTGGAGCGAGATCGACCCCTTGTAGAGCGTGGCCGTCCAGTTGAAGACCTTCACGGCCGAGGGGATCGCCACGAGCATCGTCAGGAACGAGAAGATCGCCCCGGCGACGACGGACTGCCCCGAGACGTACATGTGGTGGCCCCAGACGAGGAAGCCGATGACGGCGATGAAGAGGCTCGAGAAGGCGACGAAATGGTACCCGAAGACCCGCTTGCGCGAGAAGGCGGTGACGAGCTCGCTCATCACCCCCATGGCGGGCAGGATCATGATGTAGACGGCGGGGTGCGAGTAGAACCAGAAGAGGTGCTGGAAGAGGAGCGGGTCGCCGCCGTACTTCGGGTCGAAGACGCCGATGTGGAAGAGCCGCTCGGCCCCGACGAGGAGGATTGCGATCGCGACGACGGGCGTGCCGAGGATCTGGATGATGCTCGTCGCGTAGTGGGCCCAGACGAAGAGCGGGAGGCGGAACCAGGTCATTCCCGGAGCCCGCATCCGGTGGATCGTGACGATGAAGTTGAGGCCCGTGAGGATCGACGAGAAGCCGGCGACGAAGATGCCGACCGCCGTGACGAGGACCTGCCCCTGCGCGAACGTCGTCGACATCGGCGTGTAGAACGTCCAGCCGGTGTCGATGCCGCCCGTCAGGAGCGAGCCGAACGTCATCAGCCCGCCGATCATGTAGAGGTACCAGCTCGTCAGGTTGAGCTTCGGGAAGGCGAGGTCCTTCGCTCCGATCATGACCGGCAGGAGGAAGTTCCCGAGCACCGCCGGGATCGACGGGATCAGGAAGAAGAAGATCATCAGGATGCCGTGCATCGTGAAGAGCCGGTTGTAGACGTCGGAGGAGAACATGTCCCCCTGCGGCGTCGCGAGCTCGGCCCGGATGAGCACGGCCATCAGGCCGCCGAGGACGAAGAAGACGGAGATGGCGACGAGGTAGAGGATGCCGATCCTCTTGTGGTCCCGCGTCAGGAGCCACGACTTCGGGCCGTGCGCGGCTTCGAGATAGCTCGGGAGCTCGGTCGGGGCGGCGGTCGCGGGTGCGGTCACGGCTGTCCTCCGGCGGGAGCGGCGACCGGCGCGCCGGAGGCGGCGGCGGGCGGGAGGTCCCGGATGTACTTGATGAGCTGGACGACCTCCTCCTCGGAGATCTGCCCCTGGAACGTCGGCATGATCGGCTGGTACCCCTGGACGACCTTCGTCGCGGGGGAGAGGATCGACTCCCTCACGTAGCTCTCGTCGACCGTGACGGTCCGCCCGTCGACGAGGGCGACCTTCTTCCCGAAGACCCCGTCGAGCACGGGCGCGCGGGCGGAGCTGTCGGGGCGGTGGCAGGTGTTGCACGCCTTCGCGACGAAGAGCTCCTCTCCGCTCGCGACCGCGCCGCCCGCCGAGGTCCCTGAGACGAGCCAGCGCTTGTAGTCCTGCGGCTCCATCACGTGGATCTTCCCGACCATCTTGGAGTGGTCGACGCCGCAGTACTGGTCGCAGAAGATGTGGTACGTGCCGGTCTTCGTCGCCCGGAACCAGGCGGTCGAGTACCGGCCCGGCAGGACGTCCATCTTCAGGCGGAAGGCGGGGACGGAGAAGTTGTGGATCACGTCCTCGGAGGTCATCGTCAGCTTCACGGCCTGGTTCACCGGGACGTGGAACTCGTTGATCTCGCGCTTCCCCTCGGGATGCTCGACCTTCCACATCCACTGCTTGCCGTAGACGTGGAAGGACCAGGCGTCGGCGGGAGGCCGGGCCGACTCGAAGAAGATCGAGGCGCCCCAGAAGAAGCTGATCATGACGAGGCCGAGCGGGACGATCGACCAGGCGAGCTCGAGGAGGAGGGTGTTCCCCTTGATCTCCTGGCCCGTCTCGTCGGCGCGGCGGCGGCGATAGCGGACGATGAAGGCCGCGATCGTCGCGACGATCGCGACGGAGAAGAGGACCGACACGCCGAGCGTGAAGAAGAAGAGGGTGTCGACCTTCGAGGCGAGGGTCGAGGAGACCGGCGGGAAGACGGGCGCGTTCGGCAGCATGGTCAGGCGTTCGCTCCGACCCGGGCGCGGCTCCGGCGCTCGCGGCCCAGCGAGACCGCGAGGAAGACGCCGAAGGCGGCGACGAGGAGGCCGCCGGCGATCCGGAGGACGGTCATCGTCGTCGCGGTGTACTTGCCGAGGGCGGGGTTGTACTCGAAGCAGAGGAGGAGGAGCTGCGCCGTGACGCCGCCCACCTTCCCCTCGGAGGCCTCGGAGAGGCCGAGGCGGAGCTCCTTCGGAGCGTACTCGACGCCGAAGAAGTACCGGGAGATGACGCCCTCCGGGGTGACGACGACGATCCCGGTCGCGTGGGCGTACTGCTTCTGGAGCTCGTCCCAGCGGTAGCGGAAGCCGACGGCCTCCGTCACGCGGCGGATCTCGGCCTCGCTCCCCGTCAGGAAGTGCCAGCCCGCCTGCCCTTCGGCCTTCCGGCCGTATAGGTCGAGGAGATTCGCCTTCTTGGCCTTCGCGAGCTCGGGGCCTTCGGTCGGGCTGAAGCTGAGCGTTACGACCTCGAAGTCGGCGCCCGGGGTCAGGGTGAAGCCCTTCAGGCTCCGGGCGAGCCCCTCGAGAGCGATGCCGCAGAGCATGGGGCACTCGTAATAGGCGAGGGAGAGGATGACCGGGCGCTTCCCGAAGTAGTCGCCGAGGCGGACGGACTTGCCGGTCTCGTCGGTGAACTTCGCGTCGAGCGGGAGCTGCGCCCCCATGTTCTGCTCCCAGCCGACCTCGCGCGTGGGCGAGGGCATCATCGGCTGGGCTCCTGCGGGAGCCGGCGCGAGGAGGGCGAGGAGGCCGAGCAGGGGCGCCGCTGGGAATGAGGGGCGGCCGGAGCGGTTCACTTCGATCCTCCTGCGGCGGGGGCCGGGCCGGCCTCGGGGAGCGGCGGCGGGACGGGAAGCCCGCGCTCGGCGACGATCTCGAGCGCGCGCGAGACGGGGATCTGCGCGACGCCGGCGGCCCGGTCGACCCAGGCGTACGAGGAGACCGCCGCCTCCTCCTC
>JAKLER010000017.1 GCA_022711615.1 Acidobacteriota bacterium | reverse complement strand
GAACGGATCCGAGAGCGCTTCGGCGACCTCGTCGCGGAAATCGTCGACGGCTGCACCGACACGGACGTCTCCCCGAAGCCGCCGTGGCGGCTCCGGAAGGAGGCGTACGTCGCCCGTGTGCGGAACGAGCCGGCGCACGTGCGGCTCGTCTCCGCGGCCGACAAGCTCCACAACGCCCGGACGATGGTGACCGACCTCCGGATCCACGGCCCCGCGCTCTGGGAGCGCTTCAACGCCGGCCGTGACGAGACGCTCTGGTACCTCGAGTCTCTCGTCGCCGCGTTCCGCGAGGCGGGGTCGACGCCGATCGTCGAGGAGCTCGCGCGGACCGTCGCCGAGCTCCGCTTCGTTTCCGGCAACGGGCACGGCTGAGGGCCGCGCCCGACCGTCGCCGCCCGGCCTCCGCACCCTATACTGGCCGCGTCCCCCGTGCCATGAACGAGCCGTCGACAGGCGGCCCTCGGGCCGCGTCTCCCGAGCCGACGCTGGTGCTGAAGGCTCCGCTTTCGGGCGTCGTCGTGCCGATCGAGAAAGTCCCCGACCCGGTCTTCGCGCACCGGCTCCTCGGGGACGGCGTGGCGATCGACCCCGTCTCGGCGATCCTCCTGTCGCCGTGCGACGGCGTCGTCGCGACGGTGCACCCGTCCGGGCACGCGGTCGCGATCGCGGCCGACGCGGGGGTCGAGGTCCTGCTCCACGTCGGGCTGGACACCGTGGCGCTCGGCGGGCGCGGGTTCGTGCCGCGCGTCGCGCAGGGGCGGCGCGTCGCCGCCGGCGAGCCGCTCCTGGCGTTCGACGCCGACCTCGTTGCCCGTTCGGCCCGGAGCCTCGTGACGCCGGTCGTCGTGACGAGCCGCGAGCGGGTGACGTCGGCACGCTTCGCCACGGGAGAGGTGACGGCGGGGGTGGACGACCTCATGGTACTGACGCTCGTCCCGTCGGCGTTCCCCCTCGTGGCGCCCGTGGCCGGCGAGCGGACGCGCGACGTCCGCGTGATGCGCCGGCTCGGCCTCCACGCGCGGCCCGCCGCGGCGCTCGCCTCGGCGGCGCGCCGTTTCCGGGCGGAGGTGCTCGTCGAGACGGGGACGTCGATGGCGAGCGCGCGAAGCATCGTCGGGCTCCTCTCTCTCGGCGTCGTCCACGGCGAGGTGGTGCGCCTTCGCGCGACGGGGCCGGACGCAGGCAAGGCGCTCGCGGCCCTCGCCCGGGTCCTGGAGGCCGAGGAGGGGCACGAGGCCGCGGCGCCGCTCCCCTCGGCGCCGCGCCCGGCCCGTTCGGACGCCCGGGTCTTCCCGGGGATCCCGTCGGCGCCCGGCTGCGCGACCGGGCCGGTCGTCCGCCTCGCGCGCGAGGAGCCGGAGGTCGTCGAGGAGGGGAGCGACGGGCGGACCGAGCGCCGCGACCTCGACTTCGCGCTCGAAGAGGCGAAGGTGCAGCTCCGTGCCCTCGAGGCGCGGCTCGGCGCCGAGGCGGGGAGCGAGCACGCCGACATCTTCGAGGCGCACGTGGCGCTGCTGGAGGACCCGCTCCTCCTCTCGGAAGCCGAGCACGAGATCGCCGCCGGCAAGAGCGCGGCGTTCGCGTTCCGGGAGGCGGTCCGGCGCTACTCGGACAGGATCGCGAGCCTTCCGAACCCGGCGCTGGCGGCGCGGGCCGCCGACCTGCGCGACGCGGGAGGCCGCGTCCTCCGGATCCTCGCGGGATCGCGCTCGTCCGCCCCGGCCCCTCCGGAGGGTGCGATCGTCGTGAGCGAGGACCTGACGCCGTCCGAGGCGGCCACGCTCGGCCGGGGTGGCGTCGCCGGTTTCTGCACCGTCGCCGGAGGGGCCACGTCGCACGTGGCGCTGCTCGCGCGGTCGATGGGGATCCCGGCGGTCGCCGGGATCGACGCCCGCGCCCTCGAGGTGGAGCCGGGCGTGCCGGGCGTCCTCGACGGGGACGCCGGAGAGCTGCGCCTCGCTCCCGACGACGCCGAGCGCGAGTCCGTTCGGGAGCGCTGCGCGCGGCGCGCGGCGCGACGGACGGCCGACCGCCTGGCCGCGCTCGAGCCTGCCTGGACGCGGGACGGCGTGAGGGTGACGGTCCTGGGCAACGCGGGGAGCCTCGCCGACGCGGAGGACGCGATCGCGGCGGGCGCGGAGGGGATCGGGCTGCTCCGCTCCGAGCTGCTGTTCCTCGAGAGGGCGAACGTCCCGACGGAGGACGAGCAGGAGGCGGTCTACCGGGCCGTCGCAGAGGCGGTGGGGCCGGGGCGGCCGCTCGTCGTCCGGACGTTCGACGTGGGGGGCGACAAGCCGCTCCGCTGGCTTCCGCTGCCGGAGGAGGAAAACCCGGCCCTCGGGGAGCGCGGGCTGCGCGTCTTCATCGACCGTCCCGACCTCTTCCGCGCCCAGGTGCGGGCTCTCCTCAGGGTGCCTCTGGAGTACGACGTGAGGGTGACGTTCCCGATGGTCGCGACGCTCGACGAGTGGCGCGGGGCGCTCGCGGACGTCGAGGAGGAGCGCGCGGCGCTGGGGGCGCCGCCGAGGGTGGCCGGGATGACCGTGGAGGTGGCCTCGGCCGCGATCCTCGCGGACGCGTTCCTGCGCGAGGCGGGCTTCGCCACGATCGGAACGAACGACCTGACGCAGTTCACGCTCGCGATGGACCGCGGGCACCCGCGCCTCTCGCCGCGGGCCGACGCCCTCGACCCGGCTGTCCTCCATCTCGTGGCGCGCACCGCCGCCGCGGGGCGGAAGCGAGGAGTTCCGGTGGCGGTCTGCGGCGCGCTGGCGGGAGACCTCGCGGCGGTGCCGCTCCTCCTCGGCCTCGGGGTCGGAGAGCTCTCGGTCGGGGCGGCCCAGGTCCCGTCCGTGAAGGCGCGGGTCCGCGAGCTCTCGCTCGAGGAGTGCCGGTCTCTGGCCGTGGGGGCGCTGGAGGCGGGGACGGCGGCCGAGGTGCGCGCTCTCCTCGCGGCCGCGCGGGGCGCGGCGTGACGAGGGGCGGCGCCCTCGCGCGGCTCCAGACGGTTGGCCGGGCGCTCATGCTCCCGGTCTCCGTCCTCCCCGTCGCCGGGCTGCTTCTCGGCCTGGGGAACGCCCGGCTCGGACTCCTCCCGGCCGGCGCGGCGCACCTCCTCGCGGAGGCCGGGGGCGCCGTCTTCGCGGCTCTCCCGCTCGTCTTCGCGATCGCGGTGGCGCTCGGCCTCTCCGGGAACGACGGCGCCGCGGCGGTTGCTGCGGTCGTTGGCTACGTCGTCTTCGTCGCCACTCTCGGCGCAGGCGCGAACGCGCTCGGCCTGCCGACGGTGCGGGTCCTCGGCTTCGAGTCGGAGGAGACGGGCGTCTTCGGCGGGATCCTCGTCGGACTCCTCGCCGCCGCGCTCGTCCGGAGGTTCTCGCGGTCGGACCTTCCGGCGGCGCTCGGATTCTTCGGCGGGCCCCGGCTCGTCCCGATCCTGACGGGCCTCGCGGCGACGCTCCTCGGCCTGGCGCTCTCCGTCGTCTGGCCTCCGGCGAGCGACGCGGTCCGCCTCCTCTCCGACCGCGTCCTCGAGGCGGGGCCCGCGGCCGCGGTCTTCGCCTACGGCGTCGTCGACCGGCTCCTCTTGCCGTTCGGCCTCCACCACATCTGGAACGTCCCGTTCTTTTTCGAGCTCGGAACGTACGTCGACCGCGCCGGGACCGCGGTCCACGGCGAGATCCCGCGGTTCTTCGCGGGGGACCCTCGGGCGGGGATCCTCGCCGGCGGGTTCCTCTTCAAGATGTGGGGCCTTCCCGCCGCGGCGCTCGCGATCTGGCGCTCCGCCCGCGAGGACCGCCGCGCGCGCGTGGGGGCGGTGATGCTCTCCGCGGCCGCGACCTCGTTCCTGACGGGCGTGACCGAGCCGGTCGAGTTCGCGTTCCTCTTCCTCGCGCCGTTCCTCTACGCCCTTCACGCCCTCCTCGCGGGGCTCTCCTACCTCGTCGCGGAGCTCGCGGGGATGAGGCTCGGCTTCACGTTCTCGCACGGCCTGTTCGACCTCGTCCTCTACTGGCCGATGGGGACGCGTCCCTGGCTCGTGCCGCTCCTCGGGCCGCTCTGGGCCCTCGCCTACTACGCGCTCTTCCGGGCGGCGATCCTCCGATTCGACCTGCGGACTCCGGGACGGGAGGAGCCCTCCGCCTCCGCGGCGGAGCCCGCGGCCGAGCGGCCGTCCGCGGGGGCGGGCGAGCCGTCGGGGATCGCCGAGAGGCTCGTCGCCGCCTTCGGGGGCGCCCTCAACATCGAGAGCCTCGATGCGTGCATCACGCGCGTCCGCGTGACGGTGCGCGATCCTGCCCGGATCGACGAGGGGGCGCTCCTCACGCTCGGCGCGGCCGGGGTCGTCGTTCTCGGGAACGGGGTCCAGGCGGTCTTCGGGACGCGCTCGGAGAACCTCAAGACGGCCATGGAAGGGGTGCTCGAAGGGCGCGGGGGCCTGACGGCGCGGGAGCCGTCGACCCGGGAGGGGGCCGCTTCCCCCGACGTCGCCGCGCGCGGGCGCCGGCTCCTCGAGGCTCTCGGGGGGCCGTCGAACCTCCGGTCGGTTGAGGCGTGCGCGCGGACTCGCGTGCGCGTCGTCCTCGCCGACCCGGCGCGCGTCGACGAGGGCAGAGTCCGGGCCGCCGGCGCGAACGGGGTCATGCGCCTCCCTGGCGGCGTCGTCCACGTCCTCGCGGGGGACGAGGCGGCGGAGCTCGCGGCGGCTCTCGGCCGGCAGTCGGAGGAGGCCAGCACCTTCGATCCCGGTGAGCCGAAGGGGGCGTAGGTCCTCTCGTCGGGGGGGGGGCGGGCCGGGGCCCGGGCTCGGAGGGGAACCCGCCGTGCGTGCGGACGATCCTGCGGAGGATGACTTTCGAGAGGTCGTCGCATCTTCCGCGACGCGGAACGGCGCTCCGCCACGTCGTAAACTGCCCGATCGGGCCGGAGACGCCGCGCGGCGCCGAGTCCCGGCCCCGGGGAGGACGCATGGCCGACGGCAAGGACGACCGGAACGACCTCGACACGAACGGCGGCGTCTCCCGCCGGGGCTTCCTCGGTTCCGTGGTCCCGGCGGCGGTCGGCGTCGCGGTGGCGAGGGAAGCGCTCTCCGCACCGGCGGCGGCGCCGGCCGTCGCGGAGCTCCCCGCCGGCGAGCCGGCGAAGCTGACGCTCGTCGTGAACGGGAGGACGCACAAGGTCCTCGTCGAGCCGCGCGACACGCTCCTCTCCGTCCTCCGCGAGAAGCTCGGCCTCACCGGGACGAAGCCGGGCTGCGAGCGGGGCGAGTGCGGCGCGTGCACGGTCCTGATCGACGGCGTGGCGCGCTATTCCTGCCTCACGCTCGCGCTCGAGGCCGACGGGAAGAAGGTGACGACGGTCGAGGGGCTGATGGAGGGGGAGGAGCTCGGTCCCGTCCAGAAGGCCTTCGTCGAGGAGGACGCCTTCCAGTGCGGCTACTGCACGCCGGGCCAGGTGATGGCCGCGGAGGGGCTGCTGCGCGAGAACCCCGAGCCCGGGCTCGACGAGATTCGCCACGGCATGAGCGGCAACCTCTGCCGGTGCGGCGCCTACGCCCACATCTTCAAGGCGGTCGACAAGGCCGCCCGGTTCCGGAAGGAGAGGTGACGCCGTGACGGACCTCCTCTACTGGCTCCAGGGCCCCGTCCCCGAGACCGAGCCGCCGACGGCCGAGATGCCACCGTGGGGCGAGACGAAGGTCGTGGGGAAGCCCGTCCCGCGGGTCGACGCGTACGAGCGCGTCAGCGGCTCGGCCGTCTACCCGCTCGATTTCGCCCTCCCCGACATGCTCCACGCCGCGATCCTCCGCTCCCCCCACGCGCACGCCCGGGTGAAGGCGATCGACACGAGCGCGGCCGAGAAGATGCCGGGGGTCCGCGCGATTCTCACCGCGTTCTCTCCCGGCGCCGACGTGCCGTGGTACCGGAGCCGCGGGCGGTTCTACTCGAAGCTCTTCGACGAGCGGGTGCGCCACGAGGGGGACGAGGTCGCCGCGGTCGCCGCGGAGACGCGCGCCCAGGCGTTCGACGCGCTGAAGGCGATCCGCGTCGAGTACGAGGAGTTCGCGTTCGTCCTCGACCCGCGCGAGTCGCTCGCCCCGGACGCCCCGCTCGTCCACGACGGCGGGAACCGCTACGGCGAGCCGGCCCGGTACGAGCGGGGCGACCTCGCGGCGGGGTTCGCGGCGGCCGATGCCGTCGTCGAGGCGACGTACTCGACGGCCTGCGAGATCCACGCGCCGATGGAGGTCCACGGCTCCGTCGCGAAGTGGGACGGGAACCGCCTGACGATCTGGGACTCGACCCAGGGCGTCTTCGTCGTCCAGCAGATGGTCGCGGGCGCGCTGAAGCTCCCGCTCGCGAACGTCCGCGTGATCGGGCACTACATGGGGGGCGGCTTCGGCAGCAAGCTCGAGGCGGGGAAGTACACGGTCATCGCGGCGCTCCTCGCGAAGACGACCGCCCGCCCCGTGAAGCTCTTCCTGACGCGAGAGGAGGTCTTCCTGAACGCGGGGAACCGCCCCGCGAACACGATGAAGGTGAAGATCGGCGCGAAGAAGGACGGCGCCCTGACGGCGATCGAGTTCTCCTCGATCGGGTCGGGCGGCGCCTATCCGAACGGCGCCGACACGTCGTTCCTCGCGACGGACCTCTACACCTGCCCCAACGTCGCGGCCGTGGACGAGAACGTCGCGATCAACGCGGGGCGGGCCCGCGCGATGCGCGCCCCCGGCTTTCCGCAGGGGGCCTGGGCGCTCGAGCAGGCGATGGACGAGCTGGCGTTGAAGCTCGGGATGGACCCGGTCGCGCTCCGCCTCGCGAACGTCCCGAAGGTGAGCCAGCGGCGCGGCAACCTCCCGTACACCTCCACCGGCCTCGCGGAGTGCCTCCGTGACGGCGCGAAGGCGTTCGGGTGGGAGACGACCCGGGCGGCGAAGAAGGACGACGGGCCGATCCGCAAGGGGTACGGCGTCGCGGCCGGGATGTGGGGCTACGGGGGCGGCCCTCCGGCGAGGGTCGTCGTGAAGCTTTTCGCCGACGGGAGCGTCAACGTGAACGCCGGGGCCGCCGACATCGGCACCGGCACGAAGACCGTGATGGCCCAGACCGTCGCCGAGGAGCTGGGCGTCCCGCTCGAGAAGATCCGGATCGAGCACGCCGACACCGGGACGACGCAGTACAGCGGCCCGAGCGGCGGATCGAAGACCGTGCCGTCCGACATGCCGGCCGCGCGCGCCGCGGCGGTCGAGGTGAGGACGAAGCTCCTCGCCGGGGCGGCGGAGGAGCTGAAGGTCCCCGCCGCGGAGCTGAAGCTGGAGGGAGCCGACGTCGTCTCGACGAAGGACCCCGCGAAGAAGCTCGCCGTCACCGAGGTGCCGGCTCTCCAGCGAAACCAGGTGATCGTCGGCGTCGGGACGCGCGGGCCGAACGTCGAGGGGAAGGTCATCTCGATGTTCGCAGCGCACTTCGCCGAGGTCGAGGTGAACGTGCGGACGGGCGAGGTGTCCGTCACGAAGCTCGTCGCCGCCCAGGACAGCGCGCGCGTCATGAACCGCCTCACGTTCGAGTGCCAGGTCCAGGGCGGGCTCGTGATGGGCCTCGGCCTCGGCCGGACCGAGGAGCGGGTCCTCGACCGGCAGACCGGGAAGATGGTCAACGCGAACTGGCACGACTACAAGATCCCGACGGCGCTCGACGTCCCGGTGGCGCAGGAGGTCCTCTCCGCCGAGCTCGTCGACACCGAGTGCAACACCGCGGGCGCCAAGGGGGTCGGCGAGCCGGCGACGATCCCGACCGCCGCGGCGATCGCGAACGCGGTCCGCGACGCCGTCGGCCTCCGGGTCCACGACTCTCCGATCACGCCGCCGAAGCTCGCCGCGCTCCTCGCCGCGGCCGGGAAGAAGGGGTGACGCGATGCTTCCGAGCTTCCGCTACGTCCGTCCCCGCACCGTCTCCGAGGCCGTGAAGGCGCTCGCGGCCGAGGGGGCCCGCGCTCACGCCGGCGGCACGGATCTCCTCGGCTGCCTTCGGGACGGCGTCTTCGACGCGAAGTCCGTCGTCAGCCTCTCGGGCCTCGACGACCTGAAAGGGATCTCGCCGACGAAGGACGGGGGCCTGAAGATCGGCGCGCTGACGACGCTCGCCGAGGTCGCCCGGCATCCCGGGATCGCGAAGGGGTGGCCCGCCCTCGCACAGGGCGCCGCCGCCGCCGCGAGCCCGCAGCTTCGCAACCAGGGGACGCTCGGCGGGAACCTCTGCCAGCGCCCGCGCTGCTGGTACTTCCGCGGCGACTTCGACTGCGCCCGCAAGGGGGGCGAGATCTGCTACGCCGTGGAGGGGGAGAACACCTACCACGCCATCTTCGGCGGCTCCGGCTGCTTCATCGTCCATCCTTCCGACACCGCCTCTCCGCTCGTCGCGCTCCGGGCCACGGTGAAGGTCGTCGGACCGAAGGGGGCTCGCAGCCTCCCCGTCGAGAAGCTCTTCGTCCTTCCGGCGGTCGACCACACCCGCGAGACGATCCTCGCGCCGGGCGAGGTCCTCACCGAGGTCCTCCTCCCGCCGCCGCTCGAAGGAGCGAAGGGCCTCTACCGCAAGGTCCGGTCGCGCGGGGCATGGGACTTCGCCCTCGGCGGCGTCGCCCTCGCCCTCTCCGTGAAGGACGGGAAGGTCGCCTCGGCCGGCGTCGTCCTCTCGGGAGTCGCCCCGACGCCGTGGCGCGTCCCGGAGGTCGAGAAGCTCCTCGTCGGGAAGGCCCTCGACGCGAAGCTCGCCGCCGAGGCGGCCGAGCTCGCCGTGAAGGGGGCCGAGCCGATGTCGGGCAACGACTACAAGGTCCCGCTCGTGAAGGGCGCCGTGGAGGAGGCCCTCCTCGCCCTCGCCTGATCCCCGTAGACTGTAGATGGTAGATCTGACCCCTTCGTAGGTGGGGTCTGGTCTACACTCTACAGTCTGCGTCGAGGGCGGCCATCTCGGCGACGAGCGCGTCGCGCTCGGCGCGGAGGCGCGCGAGGGCCGGGCGGCGGAGAAGGGAGAGGCCGAGCGCGCGCAGGGCGGCCACCGTCGCCTCCCATCGCTCCAGGAGGAGGAGCGCGAGGTAGCCGAGCACGGGGAGCGCGAGGCCGGTGAGGAGGCCGAGCGGGAGGCCCCAGGCGAGCCCGGCCGCCGTTCCGAGCGCGATCCACGTGAGGGGGAAGAAGAGGAACGCGCCGAAGACCTTGATCGTCGCGACGATGTCGGTGTTCCCGCGGGAGAGGCGCTTCGCGAGCGGACCGACGAGGTTGTAGGCCGGAGCGTGGGCGAGGAGCCCGAGAAGGGCCGGCGGGGCGAGGAAGAGAGCGACGAGGAGCGCGGCGAGCGTGGAGGCGGCGAGCTCGGCGCGCGAGGTGCCGGAATCAAGCGCTCCGGGCGCGAGGCGCGCGGAGGAGAGGACGGCGCGGAACCTCTCGAGGCGGGCGACGAGGGACGCGAGCCGCTCCGGCGCGCGGTCGCGAAGGAGCGCGGCCCGCTCGAGGAGGAGACGGCGGACGGCGACGCGCGCCTCGAGGCTGCCGTCCCCGGCCGGAAGGAGCGACTCGGCGAAGGCCGCCAGCTCGAGCGTCGCCGCGTCGTCGGCCTGGAGCGTGGCCCCCTCCAGCGCGACGCGGAGGCGCTCCGTCAGCGCCTTCACGGCGGTTCGCGGCGGCTCCCCCTTCTCGTCGAGCGGGATCGGCTCGACGGTGAAGGGCTCGGCGACCCGCAGGAGGGCCGAGCTCCGGAAGAGGTCGCGCGCCTCGTAGGTGAGGCCGGCGGGGACGATGGTCACGCCCCCCTCGGCCGCGGCGCCGAGGGCGATCCGCGCGGCGCCCGACTTGAGCGGCATGAGGCGCGGCTCGTCGTGCGAGACGCCTTCGGGGAAGAGGGCGAGGATTCCGCCCCGCTTCAGCATCTCGCGCGCCTTCGCGAAGGTCTCGCGGTTGCGCCGCACGTCGGCGTCGGCGTCCTGCGGCCTGTAGACGGGGATCGAGTCGAACGCCTTCACGAAAAGGGAGACGAACGGCATCGTGAAGAGCGGCGACTTCGCGAGGAACGAGACGGGACGCGGCGAGAGGCAGAGGAGGAGGAGCGGGTCCATGAGGCCGTTCGGGTGGTTCAGGACGAGGATCGTCGGCCCCGCGGCGGGGACCCGGTCGAGGCCGGCCGCCTCGACGTTTCGGTAGAAGACGCGCAGGACGAGGCGCGAGACGGCGGTCGCGAGCGTGCGGATCACGCGCGCCGCCCCGAGAGGGCGCCCCAGGTCCAGATCGCGCCCCCGACGAGGAACGCGGCCGGGACGAGGAGGACGGCGTTCGCGAGGGTGGAGGCGTCGGAGACGGCGCCCAGGAGCGGGGGGGACGGGACGTCGCCGAGGACGTGGATCGTGAAGTTGCACGCCGCGACCGCCGCCGCCCGCTGCCACGGGAGGACGTCGTTGACGATCGCGGAGTTGATCGGCCCCGTGGAGGCGAAGACGAGGAGCTGGGCGACGACGAGCGCCGGGAAGTAGACGCCCGGCGCCGCGGCCGTCAGCGCGACGACGGCGAACGGGACGGCGAGGAGCGTGGCGACGCCGGAGACCCAGAGGTACGCCTCCTTCGTCCGTTTCAGGAGGGCGTCGCCGAGGAAGCCTCCGGCGAACGTGCCGACGAAGCCGGTGACGACGACGACGAGGCCGAAGCGGATGGTGGCCGTCTCCTTCGGAACGCCGCGGACCCGCTCGAGGAACGCGGGCATCCAGAACGCCATCGCGCCGAGGCCGAACGTGTAGGCGGCGTAGCCGAGGACGGCGATCCGGAAGGGGCGGTTCCTCGCGAGGGCGAGGTACGAGGCCCAGCCGGATTCCTTCGGGGTCCCCGGGGGCGGCGCCTCTCCGGCGTCCGTCACGCCGCGCGGCGGGTCGGGGAGCGTCAGCGCGAGGAGCGCGAGGAGGAGGCCGGGGAGGCCGGCGACGTAGAACGCGGCGCGCCAGCCGAGGTGCGTGTCGGCGAGGCCGCCGACGACGTAGCCGAGCGCGGAGCCGATCGGGATCGCGCAGAAGAAGATCGCGTAGACGCGCCCCCGCTTCTCCCTCGGGAAGTAGTCGGCGAGGAGGCTCGGGGCGATCGTGCCGTAGGCCGCCTCGCCGATGCCGACGGCCGCCCGCGCCGCGAAGAGCGAGGCGAAGCTCCGCGCGAGGCCCGCGGCCGCGGTGGCGAGGCTCCAGACGAAGACGCCGAGCGCGAGGAGGCGCGGGCGGGAGCCGCGGTCGCCGAGGACGCCGAAGAACGGCGAGGCCACCATGTAGACGACGATGAAGCCGGTCATCAGCGCGCCGGCCTGCGTGTCGGTCAGCCGCAGCTCGGAATTCCGCAGGCTCTCGACGAGCGAGGCCACGACGAACCGGTCGAGGTAGTTGAAGAGGTTGACGAGCGTGAGGATGGCGAGGCCCCGCGCCGCGAGGCGGGCGGTCACGGCGCCGGGGGCGTCCGGAGAGGTCGGGCTCATGCGGGGCGGCGACGTTTTACACGATCCCGGCGCGGACTGCTCTTCCGTGCGGGACGGGGCGCGGAAGGGGTGAGACGATCGGGGAGGTGGACGCGGACGTCGTCGTCGTCGGCGCCGGGGTGGTCGGCCTCGCCTCTGCAGCGGAGCTTTCGCGCGCGGGGCTCTCGGTCGTCGTGGCCGAGCGCCACACGGGACCCGGGCGCGAAACGAGCTCCCGCAACAGCCAGGTCCTCCACGCGGGGCTCTACTACCCGCCCGGGTCGCGGAAGGCGCGGCTCTGCGTCGCCGGGAACCGGAGCCTCGCGGCCTTCTGCGAGGCGCACGGCGTGCCGTTTCAGCGGACGGGGAAGTGGCTCCTCGCGCTCGAGCCGGGTGAGGAGGAGCGCCTCGCGGAGATCGTCGCCACGGGCCGGGCGAACGGCGCTCCCCTCGAGGAGGTGCCGCTCGCGCGTTTCCGAGAGGAGGAGCCGCACGTCCGCGCGGCGGCGGCCGTCCTCTCGCCCTCGACCGGGATCCTGGACGTCCACGGCCTCTTCCGGGTGTTCCGGGCGATCGCGGAGGAGAACGGCGCGGCGTTCGCCTTCCGCCACGAGCTCCGGGCCGCGGCGCCCGCTCCGGGCGGGTACGAGCTCGTCTTCGACGACCCGTCGGGCGACGAGGTCCGCCTCTCGACGCCGCGCGTCGTGAACGCCGCCGGACTCGACGCGGACGTCGTCGCCGCGCTGCCGGGGCTCGACGTCGACGCCGCGGGCTACCGCCAGACCTGGACGAAAGGGAGCTACTTCCGCGTCCGATCCTCCCGCCGCCACCTCGCCCGCCGCCTCCTCTACCCGGTGATGCCGCACGGATTCGGGAGCGTCCTGGGCATCCACCTCACCGTCGACCTCGACGGGGAGCTGAGGCTCGGACCCGACGTCGAGCCGCTCGAGGAACGCCGCGCGGACTACGCGGTCGACGAGTCGCGGCTCGGGGCCTTCCTCGCCGCGGCCCGCCGTTACCTTCCCGCGCTCGTCGAGGACGACCTCGCGCCCGACCAGTCCGGCATCCGCGCGCGCCTCCAGGCGATCGGCGCGCCGTTCCGCGACTTCGTCGTCGCCGAGGAGTCGGAGCGCGGGCTGGCCGGCTGGGTGAACCTCGTCGGCATCGAGTCGCCCGGGCTCACCTGCTGCCTCGAGCTCGCGCGCGAGGTGCGGGCGCTCCTGGCCCCGGCTTCGGAAGGCCGGACGGTCGCGGCCGGGCCGACAGCCGTCAGGGCGTGACGGCGGCCCGCCGCCCGCCGGGCGGCGCCGGGCTCACTCCTTCGGCTCGATCGGCGAGAGGATGACCGTCTTCTCCCCCTCGCGCCCCGGAATGGTCTGGAGCGGCGCCGTCACGGAGGTCCTCTCACCGACCGGCGGCCGGACGGGCGGAGGGGCCGGAGCGAACGGCTCGGGAACCGGCGGCGGGGTCGTGTTGGGACGCGCGGGGGGAGGAGCGGCGTGCGCCTGCGGCGGAGGCGTCGGGATCGGGACCGTCGAGGGGGAGGCGAGGCGGTCGGGAACCGGCATCGGCTGAGACCCGGACGCCTCGAGCCGCTTGCTCCCGCGCATCAGCCGGAGGGTCTTGAACCGGTCCTCGTCGAGGAGCCCGTTCATGGGGTACTCCTGGCGCGACGCGAGGATCTCGACGGCGTCGAGAGGGGAGAGGCCGAGCTCCTGGGCGGCATCGCCGATCCACTTGACGGTCATGGCAGCCTCCGGTCAGATGCCGCGGGCGTCGCCGCGGGGAAAGACCGCCGAAGCGATCTCGGGCTCGAGGAAGACTCCGGTCAGCTCGCACGGGACGCCGGCCGCCGCGGCGGCCTTCCGCAGGCCGTCCTCGACGGCGAGGAAGAGGTCGAGCGCGACCTCGTCGGCGGGGCGGGAGCCGGCCGGCTGCTCGTAGACGACGACGCCGTCCGCGCGGCGAGGCCGCGGCACTCCGGGGCCGATCTTCTCGACGACCGACGCGTAAGACCCGTACAGGAGAAGGGCCGCGAGGTCGTGCGGCCCGGACGGCTCGGCCTCGTCGGGAAGGCCGACCGCCACGACGGCGGTCGGCTCGCCCTCCTCGAGAGTCGAGTAGACGACGGTCGCCTTGAAGACGCCGTCGGGCGCCGGAGGCGGGGCGACGAGCGGGCCGATCCGCGCCATCAGGTCCTGCCGCTCCTTCATCAGCGCCTTGCGGGCCGCGTCGGGGATCGGCGTCCCGGTGTCCTTGAG
Organism: Acidobacteriota bacterium; assembly: GCA_022711615.1. Classification (GTDB taxonomy): domain Bacteria; phylum Acidobacteriota; class Thermoanaerobaculia; order UBA5066; family UBA5066; genus UBA5066. The sequence continues at coordinate 13,463 of JAKLER010000017.1, read as the reverse complement.
GAACGCCTCGATCTGGAAGAAGTTGTCCATCATCCGGCCGGTGTCGGCCTCGGCCAGGAGGCGTGCGCGCTCGCCCTCGAAGCCGCTGCGCAGCTGCCGGAACTCCTCCGCGATCCGATACCCGTCGGCGCGGTCGTGCGCGAGGCCCGAGCGGACCGCGTCGACCTTCCGTTCGTGGGTGTCCCGGTCGTGGGCCTCGCGTCGCGCCTCCAGGTCGAGGAGGAGCTCTTCCGTCCGGGCCACGTCCTCGGCGAGCCGGCGCAGCTCCTCTTCCAGCATTCCGATCTCGTCCCGCTTGCGTCGCGCCTCCGCGCCGAGCTCGTCGATCCGGAGCCGGTGGGACTGCGCTTCCTGGCGCACCGTCGCGAGGGCGGAACGCCGGTCGGCGTCGATCCGGAGGAAGTCCTTCAGGAGGCCCATCGCCATCTCCTTGAGTCGGAAGTCCCGGGGAGCCGGGGAAGTCTATACCGGGGCGCCGGGAGACTTCGCCGGGTGCGCCTCCGCTGCGCGGCGCTCCGGCGCTCGCCTACACTTGCCGCCCGACGGAGGGCGCCATGGACGGCAAGCCGCTCGGAGAGGCCGAGATCATCGCCCGGAAGCTCGAGAAGGCCGGCGTCGACGTCGCCCGCCGCCACGTCTTCCTCTGCGCGGACCGCGAGAACCCGAAGTGCGCCGACGCGGAGCGCGCGATGGCCGCGTGGGCGCACCTGAAGGATGGCCTGAAGCGGCGGGGCCTTTCGGAAAAGGGGGGCGTCCTCCGGACCCGGGTCGGCTGCCTCCGGATCTGCGAAGGGGGGCCGATCGCCGTCGTCTACCCCGAGGGGATCTGGTACCGGGCCTGTGATCCGCCGGTCCTCGACCGAATCATGGACGAGCACCTCGTCGGCGGGCGTCCCGTCGAGGAGTTCGTCATCGCCCGGCACGCGCTCACGGACGGCGGCGAGGAGTGACGGCCGGGGTCGGCGCCTCTCCGGAATGGACGGCGACTGGCGAGGCCGGGGCGCCCGCGATCGCGCGCGCCTCGACGTCGAGGAGCGCCTCGAGCCGGGCCGCCGTCGTCTCCTTCCCCGCGTGCCGCTCGGCGAGCTCGACGTACGCCGGCCCGTGCCGCTCCTCGGCCGCCGCGAGCTCGACGTAGAGCTTCGCGAGGCGCGGCTCCGCGGCGAGCCGCGGGACGAGCGCGAGGAACCTCTCGTGGCTCCGCGCCTCGACGAGGGCGCCGCAGAGGAGGAGGTCGAGCCCCTGCTCGGGCTCGCGCCCGGCGCGGCAGGCGGCCCGCAGCGTCGAGACGTAGGCGTTCGTACGGCGCGTCCCGACCTTCGCGCCGAGCCGCCGCGCCTCCCGCATCGCCTTCCGGAAGTGGCGCAGCTCCTCCGCGGCGAGGGCCGAGAGGCGGTCGACGAGGAGCGGATCGCCGGGGTAGCGCCCGACGAGGGCGAGGGCGAAGACGGCGGCCTGCAGCTCGCACGCCGCGTGATCGGCGACGAGGTCGGGGAGGCTCGCCGCGGCCCGCTCGGCCCAGGCGTCGGGGGTCTTCGTCCGGAGCGTGATCACGACTCGATCTTCGCAGGCGCGGGGCGCGAGGCCTCGCGCGCGCCGCGCATCCAGGCCGAGGCGGCCCCGAGGTGAGCGGCGCGCGACGCGATCCGGAGGAGGACGACGACCTGCTGCCCGGCGACGAGCGCCGCGAGGAGGCGGAGGTCGCCGCCGCGGAAGGACGGGGCGAGGAGGAGCCAGAGCGCGAGCGGAAGGAGAGCCGTCGCGCCGAAGGCGACCTCGAGGAGGAGCGCCTTGACGGGGCGGCCCAGGACGAACCCGAGCCCCGCGCCGAGCGCGGCGAGCGGGTTCACGGAGCGCGAGAGGCCGAGTGCGGCGCGCGACTGGGCGACGACCGCCCGGATCGCGCCGGCCGCGAGGAGGAAGGCGCCGAGGCGGAGGAGCGAGAGCCCGGTCCTTTCCCAGTCCCACCGGAGGTCGGGCGAGAGCGTCGCGGCGCGCGGGAGCTCGACGAAGACGTAGAACGCGCCGAGGATCCCGCCGAGGCCCAGGAGGCCGAGGAGAAGCGACGGGAGGCCGAGCCTCACGACGTCCGAGAAGAACGCGGAGAGGCTCCCGCGGTCCCTCTCCGAAGCGAAGCGGCCGACGAAGCCGCCCGCGAGGAGGCCCGAGAGCGCGGAGTGCAGCAGGCCCGCGGCGAGGAGGCCCGCGAGGGGTCCCGAGAGGCTCGGCAGCTCCGCGAGGGGCAGCGAGCCCCGCCCGAGCGCGTCGAGGCGAGCCGGGTCTCCGAGGAGGCCCGGCTCGGCGCGGAAGAGATGCGCTTCGAGGACGAGGTCCCGGCCTTTCGCGAGGGGCGCGGCCGTCGGCCGGTCGTCGAGGAGGTCGTGGAGGCGCGAGGCGAGCGGCGCGGTCACGACGAGGGCGAGCCCGGCGTTCAGCGCGAGGGCCACGAGGAGCGCCTTCCAGGTCCGCGCGGCCGAGAGGAGTCCTCTCGCCCAGAGTACGGGGAGCGCCTCGCCCTTCACCGTACGGCTCCCGGAAGCGCCGCGACGAGAGCGAAGAGCTCGAGGACGTTCTGTGCCAGGAAGCGGAGCCGGTGCCCCCAGGCGCGCGCGGCCGTCGGGTCGGGCTCCGTCGCGAGGCCGTCGTTCAGGCGGTTCACGTCGAGGAGGCAGGCACGGCCCGGGTCGACGACGGCCGAGAGGAGCCTCGGCCCCGTGGCGCGATAGCGGATCCACTCGCCATGCCCGTCCCACGTCCGCTTCACGACGTGGCCCCCCTCGAATCGGAGCTCCACCTCCACGGGCCACGGCAGCTCGCCGAGGCGCTGGACGACGACCGTCGACTCCCACGCGCCCCCGCCCGGGGCCGGCGCCGCCCACGCCCGGCGGGGCCCTTCGCCGAGGAAGCCGGCGGGAGGGCGCATCCGGGCGGTGTCGGCCTTCGTGACGGCGAAGTCGGCGGTGCCGGCCGAGGCCCAGCCCCGTTCGAGGAGGCTCCGCGCCTCGACGCTCGCCACCTCGCCGACGACGTCGAGGAAGTCCCGCGTCGTCGGGTGGCGGAACGCGAAGCGCCGGGCGTACTCGGCCACGGCGGCCGTCAGGGGCTGCTCGCCCGTCGTCCGGGCGACCGACTCGAGGAGGAGCGCCGTCCGCGAGTAGGCGTTCGTCCGGACCGCGGCGTCGTCGAGGGCGCGCCACGACTCGCGCAGCGTCGGGTCGGAGCGGGAGAAGACGGCCTGATCGAGGGCGTCCTGCGCCTCCCCCTCGGGGAGCGGCCGCGAGAGCCGGAGCGCGAACGGCACCCCGAACGCCTCGAGGACCGGGCTCGGCGGTCCCTGGAGCCGCGTGACGGCGCGGGCGGCGATCCAGGTCGCGAGCCCCTCGTCCAGGTGCGCCTCGCTCACCTCGTCGGTCGCGACGACGCCCTGGAACCACTGGTGCGCGAGCTCGTGAAGGACGACGGCTCCCGGCTCGCCGCCGGCGGCCGGGGAGAGCCACGTCGCTCCGCCGGTCAGGAGCGTCGGGTACTCCATCGCCTCGGCCCCCGAGCCGGTCGGTGGGTCGACGATCGTCAGGATGGGATACGGATACGGCCCGAGCCAGCTGCCGTAGAGCGCGAGCCCTTCCCGGGCGGCGCGCAGGTAGCGCTCGCGCGAGCGGCGGTGGTCGGGCTGAAGGTAGAGCCGGACCTCCACCGCGGGGAGCCCCTTCGGCGCGACCTTCTCCGACTTCACCTCGAATCGGGGCGAAAACGCGAAGGCGAAGTCGTGGACGTCCTCCGCGCGGGCCCTCACGCGGACGCGCCCCGCGTCCCCGCCGGACTCTTCGACGACGCGCCCGGTGACGGCGACGCGCCCCTTCACCTCGGCGGGCAGGAGGAGCGTCACGTCGTAGTCTCCGAAGTCGGCGAAGAATTCCGTGAACGGGTGGAACGGCCTCCCGCGCCAGCCCGCCTCCGTCGCCTTCGCGAGCTTCGGGAACCACTGGCCGGCGAGGACGAAGTCGTCCTTCCACCCCGTCCGAAGGAGGCCCCGCGGGAGGCGGGACTCGAAGTCGACCTCGAGGACGAGCGTCTCTCCGGGCGCGACGGGACGCGGGAGGGGGACGCGAACGAGCGTCCGGTCGTCGGGGTTGCCGGCGGCGCCCGACGCGAACGTGGCCCGGCGCGTCAGGTCCTCGCCGCCGGAAGGGGCGATCCGCTTCAGCTCGCAGTAGCCGAATCCGTCGGAGCCCGATGGTGGCGGGAGCGCGCGGAAGAGCGTCGATCGGGTGTTGCGGAAGCCGTTCAGGTAGAGGTGGAGGACGACGTCGTCGAAGGGCCGTCCGGTTCGATTCACGAACGTGATCGTCTCGCGGCCCGCGAGCGCCTTCCGCTCCTCGTCCCAGGTCGCCTCGATGCGATAGGAGGCGACGGGAGGCACGCGCGCTCCGGCGAGAGCGGGCAGGCCGGCAACGAGGAGAACGAGCCCCGGGAGCGCCTTCAGCGAGGACACGGCCGCGATGCTAGGTGGCGTCGCCCCTCTTGGGAAGGGCCGCGGTTCCCGGCGGCTCCTCGAGCGTCGGAAGGCGGAGGAGGTACGCGGTCACGGCCGCGCCGACCGCGAGGAGGAGGAATCCCGAGAGGTGCCGGTGCCCGAGCCAGAGGGAGCTCGGCAGAAGGGCCGCCCAGAGCAGGAGGATCGCCCGGACCTTCACGCGGAGGCGCAGGCCGTGCCGTTCGACCCAGTCGCGCACGTGGGGGCCGAGCCGCTCGTGCCCGAGGAGGCGCTCGTACCGCTCGGGCGAGCTGCGGGCGAAGAGCCAGGCCGCGAGGAGCAGGAACGGGGTCGTCGGGAGGAGGGGGAGCACGAGACCCGCGAGCCCGAGGCCGAGCGCGACCATCCCGCCTGCGAGGAGGAGCTTCCGCTTCATCCGTCCGTCGCCGCCGGCCCGCCCGGCGGACGCGGGAGTATCGCCCGCCGGCCGGCGGGACGACCCCTACAATTCCGAGCGTGTTGAAGCTCCCCGAGACGGCCGCGGCGGCCGCGGAGCGTGCGGCGTCCCTGCGCGCCGAGCTCCGCCGGCACGAGCACCTCTACTATGCCCTCGCCCGCCCCGAGGTCAGCGACGCCGAGTACGACGCGCTCTCGCGCGAGCTCCTCGCCATCGAGGAGCGCTGGCCCGAGCTCGTCACGCCCGACTCGCCGACGCGCCGCGTGGGCGGGGCCCCGGTCGACGGCCTCCCGAACGTCCGCCACGAGGTGCCGCTCCTCTCGCTCGAGAACGCCTACTCCGAGGCGGAGCTCGACGCGTGGCTGACGCGCGTGACCGACCGGCTCGACGGACGGCTCCCGGAGGTCGTCTGCGAGCTGAAGATCGACGGTCTCTCGATCTCCCTCGTCTACGAGGAGGGGGTCCTCGTCCGCGGAGCCACGCGCGGCGACGGGACGACCGGCGAGGACGTGACGCCGAACGTCCGGACGATCCGCGTCCTCCCGCTCCGCCTTCCCGAGGGCGCCCCGCGCCTCCTCGAGGTCCGGGGCGAGGTCTACCTCGGCAAGTCCTCCTTCCAGGCGCTGAACGCCGCCCGCGAGGAGGCGGGCGAGCCCCTCTTCGCGAACCCGCGGAACGCGGCGGCCGGCTCGCTCCGGCTCCTCGACTCGCGCGAGACGGCGCGGCGGCGGCTCTCGGTCTTCCTCTACTCCGTAGCGCGGTGGGAAGGGGACCGGGCGCCGGCGACGCAGGAGGAGGCGCTCGGGGCGCTCGCCCGCCTCGGTCTCCCCGTGAACCCGCACCACGCCGTCGCGCGAAGCGGGGCCGAGGTGAAGGCCTTCCTCGCCGAGTGGCGCGAGAAGCGGCACACGCTCGACCTCGAGACCGACGGCGCGGTCCTGAAGGTGAGCCCCGTCTCCGACCAGCAGCGCCTCGGAGCGACCGCGAAGTTTCCACGCTGGGCGCTCGCCTACAAGTTCCCGGCCGAGGAGGCGACGACGCGCGTGACCGCCATCGTCGTCCAGGTCGGGCGGACCGGTGTCCTGACCCCCGTCGCCGAGTTCGAGCCGGTCCTCCTCGCGGGGTCGACGGTCCGCCGCGCGACGCTCCACAACTACGAGGACCTCTCCCGGAAGGACGTTCGGGTCGGCGACACGGTCGCCGTCGAGAAGGCGGGGGACGTCATCCCGAAGGTGACGCGCGTCCTCCTCGAGAAGCGCCCTCCCGAAGCCGTTCCGTTCGAGATGCCCGCGGCCTGCCCCGAGTGCGGCGAGGCGGTCGTCCGGGAGGAGGGGGAGGTCGCGGTCCGGTGCGTCAGCGGGTCTTGCCCCGCGCAGGTGAAGGAGGCGATCCGCCACTACGTCGCCCGCCGGGCGATGGACGTCGAAGGGCTCGGTGAAGAGAGGGTGGACCAGCTTCTCGCGGCCGGACTCATCGCCGACGTCGCCGGGCTCTACGCCCTCCGCGCGGAGCACCTCGCGGCGCTCGAGCGCTGGGGCGAGAAGTCGGCCGCGAACGTCCTTGCGGAGATCGAGCGATCGAAGGAAGCGGGGCTCGCGCGGCTCCTCTTCGGCCTCGGGATCCGCCACGTCGGAGAGAAGACCGGCAGGCTCCTGGCGCGGCGGTTCGGGGCGATGGAGGCGCTCGCGGCGGCGACCGAGGAAGAGCTGACGGCCGTTCCGGAGATCGGACCGGAGACGTCGCGCTCCGTTCGGGACTGGTTCGGGCTTCCGGCGAACGTCCGCCTCCTCTCTAAACTCTCGGAGGCCGGCGTCCGTATGAACGAGCCGGAGGGGGCGATCGCCCCCGGAGGGCCGCTGTCCGGCATGACCTTCGTCCTGACGGGGACGCTTCCGCGGCGGACGCGGGAAGAGGCGACGGCGGCGATCGAGAGAGCCGGAGGCAAAGTGAGCGGAAGCGTTTCGAGGAAGACGGCCGCGGTCGTGGCCGGCGAGGAGGCCGGGTCGAAGCTCGAGAAGGCTCGCGCGCTCGGTGTGCCGGTCTGGTCCGAGGACGACCTGGAGCGAGCGATAGGGGGCGGGCGATGAGCGCGGCCCCTCCGCGCGAGCCGCTCGTCCTCGTCGTCGACGACGACGCGGGGAGCCGGAGGGCGATGGCCCTGACGCTGACGACGGACGGCCGCCGCGTGGAGGAGTTCGCCGACGCCGACTCGGCCCTCTCGCGCGCGATGGACGACCCCTCGGTCGGCCTCGTCGTGACGGATCTGAAGATGCCGGGGAAGACGGGCATCGAGCTGGCGACGGAGCTCGCCGCGGCGCGCCCCGACGTCTCCGTCCTCCTCGTGACCGCCTTCGGCGACATCGAGACGCTGCTCCGGGCGAAGGACCTCGGCACGGTCGACTACGTCGCCAAGCCGGTCGCGCGCGACGACCTGCGCCTCCGCGCGTCGGCCGCCCTCGGCCGCGCGCGCCAGGCGGGCGAGATCAAGCAGCTCCGCGAGCGGCTCGACAAGCGCTACGGCTTCGAGGCGATCATCGGCGTCTCGGCGGCGATGGAGCGGGTCTTCGACGTCCTCCGGAAGGTCGCGCCGACGCGGATGAACGTGCTGATCACGGGCGAGTCGGGGACGGGCAAGGAGCTCGTCGCGAACGCGCTCCACCACAACTCGCCGCGCCGGCCGCGGGCGTTCGTGGCGCTCAACTGCGGCGCGATCCCGAAGGAGATCATCGAGTCGGAGCTCTTCGGGCACGAGAAGGGGGCCTTCACCGGCGCGCTCGTGAAGCGGATGGGTCGGATCGAGCAGGCGCACGGCGGGACGCTCTTCCTCGACGAGGTCTCGGAGATGCCTCCCGACCTGCAGGTGAAGTTCCTGCGGGTCCTCGAGGAGCGGCGGGTGACGCCCGTCGGCGGGAACGACTCGAAGGAGGTCGACTTCCGCCTCGTCTCCGCGACGAACCGTGACCTGAAGAAGGAGATCGAGGCGGGGCGGTTCCGGCAGGACCTCTACTACCGGCTGAAGGGGGTCGTCGTCGACCTGCCGGCCCTCCGCGAGCGGCGCGAGGACGTCCCGCTCCTCGCCGAGCGGTTCCGCGAGGTCTTCGCGAAGGAGCACGAGAGGGCCGTGACGGGATTCACGCCGGCGGCGCTCTCGGCGCTCATGTCGTACGACTGGCCCGGGAACGTCCGCGAGATGAAGAGCGCCATCGAGTGGGCCGTCTTCAGCGCCGCGGGCCCGCGGATCGACGTCTCCGACCTTCCGCCCGACGTGAAGGGCGACGCGGATGGAGAAGGCCCCCACCCCGAGGGGACCGTTCCCGTCGCGCACTCGGCGATCCTCGTCGGCAAGACGATGGCCGAGATCGAGAAGGAGGCGATCCTGACCGCTCTCCAGGCCTCGGGCGGCAACAGGCGAAAGGCGGCCGAGCGTCTCGAGATCGGCCTTCGGACGCTCCAGCGGAAGCTGAAGGAGTATCGCGGCGAGACGGGGGGCGACGAGGGGGAGGACGAGGCCGACGACGACGGCAGCGAGCCCTCCGCTTAGAATCCGGTCGAACCCGACGAGCGAGGAGGAGCCGAATGGACATCCCGGCGAAGGTCTACATCACCTGCCCCAGCGCGGAGCTGAAGAAGCAGCCCGGGACGCTCATCGCCGTTTCGGCGAACGGCTACTACGAGGTTCACGTGCAGTTCGGCTCGAACATGCACGCGATGCTCCTCCCGATCACCGAGACGGCGCTCCTGAACGCCGAGCCGGTGCTCACGCCGCCGGCGGGCTTCGAGCTCGAAAGGTAAGCCGGGGGACCCGTCCCCGCCCGGGTCCCCCGGACCCCCCCGCCGCGGAGAGGAAGGGAGCAAGGGACCGGTAAGCCGGGGGACCCGTCCCCGCCCGGGTCCCCCGGACCCCCCCGCCGCGGAGAGGAAGGGAGCGAGGGACCGGTAAGCCGGGGGACCCGTCCCCGTCGTCCGGGTCAGCGGCCGTCGTCCTCGGGGCCGCGTTCTCGCGGGTCGGGGACGCGGTCGAAGCCGTCCGCCGCGGCGCCCTTGACGAAGTGCTCGGCGGCCTTCAGTACGCGGCGGCGCGCCTGGTCGAGGAAGAAGGCCTGCGAGTCGATCGCGGGCTCGCCGCGGCCGGGGCGAAGCCGCTCGTAGGTCCCGTCGGAACGAAGCGCACGCGCCCGGGCGTTGTCGGCCATCATCGCGTCGAACGCGTCGGAGAGCTGCCGGCCGAGCTCGGGATCGACGATCGGGAACGCGGTTTCGACGCGCCGGAAGAAGTTCCGGGGCATCCAGTCGGCCGACGAGGCCCAGACCTCGGGGTCGCCGCCGTTCTCGAAGAGGAAGAAGCGGCTGTGCTCGAGGAACCTCCCGACGATCGAGCGGACGCGGACCGTGCCCGAGACGCCGGGGAGCCCCGGCACGAGGCAGCAGGTGCCGCGGACGATCAGGTCGACCGGGACTCCGGCCCGGGAGGCGTCGTAGAGGGCCTTGATGACGGCGGTGTCGACGAGCGCGTTGAGCTTCGCCCTTATCCGGGCGGGCCGCCCCGCGCGCGCGTGCTCCGTTTCGCGCGAGATCCAGTCCAGCACGGTCCGATGGAGGTCGCGCGGGGCGGTGACGATCCTGTTGTAGGAGGTCCGCGTCGCGAGGCCGGTGAGGGTATTGAAGAGGCGCGTCGCGTCCTCTCCGAACTCGGGGCGGCAGGTGAGCAGGCCGAGGTCGGTGTAGACCTTCGCCGTCGCCGGGTTGTAGTTCCCGGTCCCGAGGTGGACGTAGCGGCGGATCTCGTCCTTCTCCCGCCGCACGACGAGGGCGATCTTGGCGTGGGTCTTCAGGCCGACGACGCCGTAGACGACGTGGATGCCGGCGCGCTCGAGCGCCTTGGCCCACACGATGTTGTTCTCCTCGTCGAAGCGCGCCTTCAGCTCGACCAGGACGGCGACCTGCTTGCCGGCCTCCGCCGCCCGCACGAGGGCCGGGATGACGGGGGAGTCGGAGCTCGTGCGGTAGAGCGTCATCTTGATCGCGAGCGTCTTCGGGTCGTCGGCGGCCTCCTCGATCAGCTCCACGACCGGCCCGAACGAGTCGTAGGGGTGGTGGAGGAGGAGGTCCCCCTGTCGGATCGCCTGGAAGATGGAACCCTCCGGCGCGGCGAGCGCGGGGGGCAGCGCCGGGGCGAACGGGGCGTCCTTCAGGTCGCGCCGGTCGAGCTTCACGAGCGCCATGAGGTCGGCCGCGCCGAGGATCCCGACGACCTCGTAGATGTCGCTCTCGCTCACCTCGAGCTGGCGCATCAGGAGCTTCCGCATCTTCTTCGGCGTCTGGGGCGTCACCTCGACGCGGACGACGGCGCCGAACCGGCGCCTGCGGACCTCCTGCTCGATCGTGGCGAGGAGGTCGGAGGCCTCGTCCTCCTGGATCTCGATGTCGGCGTCGCGCGTGATCCGGAAGAGGTACGAGGCGAGGATCTCGAGGCCCGGGAAGAGCTCGTCGAGGTTCGCCTGGACGAGCTCCTCGAGCAGGAGGAACTCCGCGTGCGTCGCCTTGACCTTCTTCTTTCCCTCCACGACGGTCCGGAGCGGGAGGAGGCGCGGGATCGCCGGGGGCATCTTGACGCGCGCGAACTTCACCTCGCCGTTCTCGGGGTTCCGGGTCTCGATGGCGAGGTTCACCGAGAGGTTCGAGAGGAACGGGAACGGATGCCCGGGGTCGACGGCGAGCGGCGTCAGGACGGGGAGGACGTTCCTGCGGAAGTAGCTCCGCGCCGCCTCGCGCCGCTCCTCGTCGAGGTCCCCCCACGTCAGGAGCGTGATCCCGGCCGCCGCGAGGCGCGGGAGGAGGTCCTCGTGAAGGCAGGCCGTCTGCTCGGCCTCCATCGCGAGGACGCCCTTCCGGACGAGCGCGAGCTGCTCCCGGGCCGTCAGGCCGTCGTCGGAGAGCTCGGCGAGGTCTGCGGAGAGCTGGTCCCGGAGGCCCGAGACCCGAATCATGAAGAACTCGTCGAGGTTGCTCTCGGAGATGCAGAGGAACTTGAGCCGCTCGAGGAGCGGCCACCTCTCGTCGCGCGCCTCCTCGAGCACCCGCTGGTTGAAGTCGAGCCAGGAGAGCTCCCTGTTGAGGAGAGGCACGGACGGCCCGCCCTCGGCCCGCTCCTCGACGTCCCCGGGCGGCCCGGCCGGGAGCTCCGCGGGCGCGGGCTCGTCCGGCGGCTCGAACGGCGCCGGGAGGGGCTCCTCGATCGCCTCCCGGCTCCGCTTTCGCCGCGGGCGCTGCTCGTGGCGGATCACGGTTCTCTCCCCGGCGCTCAGTCCGAGGCTCCGAGCGCGCCCTGCAGCGCTCCGGCGAGCTCGTCGGCGATCGACTCGACGGTCGCCCTCTCCGTGCCTTCGACCATGACGCGCGCGAGGAGCTCCGTCCCGGAGTAGCGGACGAGGATCCGTCCCGATCCGGCGATCCGGTTCTCGGCCCCGGCGACGAGGTGCGGGAAGCCCGGGACCCGCTCGAACGGGACCTTCTCCCTCACCTTCACGTTGCGCAGCACCTGGGGAGCGCGCGTGAATCGGGCGCCGGACGCGAGGGGGACCCCGGTGGTCGCGACGACGGCGGCGACGTGGAGGCCCGTCAGCGTCCCGTCCCCCGTCGTCGTCAGGTCGGCGCGGATCAGGTGCCCCGACTGCTCGCCCCCGAGGAGAGCGGAGTGCCGCTCCATCTCCTCGACGACGTAGCGGTCCCCCACGGCCGCCCGGACGAGCCGGATGCCGCGCGAGGAGAGGGCCTCCTCGAGGCCCCAGTTCGACATGACGGTCCCGACGACCGAGCCCGGCCTCTTCCCCTCCCGCTCGAGCTCGAGCGCCCAGAGGAGGAGGACGTCGTCCCCGTCGAGGAGGCGTCCCTCGCCGTCGGCGAGGATCGCCCGGTCGGCGTCGCCGTCGAGCGCGACACCGAGGTGCGCGCCGGTGCGGACCACGGCGTTCGCCATCGCCTCCGGGTGGAGAGCGCCGCACCCTTCGTTGATGTTCCGGCCGTCCGGTGCGGCCGCGAGCGGCACGACCTCGGCCCCGGCGCGCCGGAACGCCTCGGGGGCGACGCGGAAAGCGGCTCCGTTCGCGCAGTCGACGACGACCTTGAGCCCGTCCAGTCGGGCCGGAAGCGTCTCGACGAGATGGGTCTCGTAGAGCTCCGCAAGCGCGGAGTCCTCGGCTGGCGGGATCGGCTCGGCCGGCGCGGCGGTGGCGATCCGCCGCTCGATCTCGGCCTCGAGGGCGTCGGGGAGCTTCCGGCCCTCCGAGGAGAAGACCTTGATTCCGTTGTCCGGCCACGGGTTGTGGGAGGCGGAGATGGAGATCCCCGCGTCGGCGCCGAGGGCTCGAACGAGGTGGGCGACCGCGGGGGTCGGGACGACGCCCGCGAACCTCACGCCGGCGCCGGCGGCGATCAGCCCCCCCGACAGGGCGGCGACGATTCCCGGAGAGGAGACGCGGGTGTCGCACCCGAGGACGACGGTCAGGGGAGAGGGGCGGCCGGCTTCGCGCAGGACGGACGCGAGGGCCCCTCCGACGCGAGAGACGGTGGCCGGGTCGAGCGGAAACTCCCCGGCCCTACCGCGGATTCCGTCCGTTCCGAAAAGCGCACGCATGACCCGTGGAGTTTACGGGAGCGGCGGCCTTCGGGGGTCAGCGGCGGCTCGCGGCCGCGGCGGCGTCGAGGACGTGGACGAAACGGAGCGTCTCGTCGACGTCGTGGACGCGAAGGAGGACGGGGTTCCGGTCCCGGAGCCTCTCGATCGCGACCGCGCAGGCGGCGAGCGACTCCGGGAGCCTCTCGGCGGCCGGGCGCCCCGAGACGGAGCCGAGGAACGCCTTCCGGGAGGCCCCGAGGACGATCGGGACGCCGTCCGGGCCGATCTCCTCCAGCCGCGCGAGGAGCTGGAAGTTCTGCTCGGCCGACTTCCCGAAGCCGAGGCCGGGATCGAGGAGGATCTGGTCGGGGCGGATGCCGGCGACGAGGCAGCGGCGCCGGGCCCGGGCCAGGTCGTGCGCGACGTCGGACACGACGTCGGGACCGAAGCGAGAGACCTCGAACGTCGTCGCGGGGGTCCCCCTCATGTGGCCGAGGACGATTGCCGCGTCCCGCTCGGCGACGAGCTCGAGGAGGTCCCCGGGGGGATCGAGCCCCGCCACGAGGTTGACGACGTCCGCACCCGCCGCGAGCGCCTCCCGGGCGACGGCCGTTCGCCGGGTGTCGATGGAGATCGGGACCTCCGGGTCGCCGGCCCGGATCCCGGCGACGACCGGGACGACCCGGGCGGTCTCCTCGGCGGGGGAGACTTCTCCGGCGCCTGTCCCGTAGGCCGCACCTCTCGGACGCGTCGACTCGCCTCCGACGTCGACGACGACGGCCCCGGCGCGGGCGTACCCGAGCCCCGCCCGGACCGCGTCCCCGGCGGCGGGGAAGCGCCCGCCGTCCGAGAACGAGTCGGGAGTGGCGTTCGCGATCGCCATGACGGACGCCGACGGCCCGAACCGGATCGTCCGG
>JAKLER010000169.1 GCA_022711615.1 Acidobacteriota bacterium | reverse complement strand
CTCCGCCGACGAGCGCGCCGGACGCGCGGAGACGTGTCCCTCGGGGTCCGGAGAGCGCGAAAGCGAGCGCGAGGAGGATCCCGATCAGGCCGAGGGCGGGCTCGCCCGCGTGCGCGAGGAGGGCCCCTGAGGCGGCCGAGCCGAGGAGGGCGAGGCGGAGCGCGTGACGCCCCGGGAGCCGGGCCGCGGCGACCGAGGCGAGGAGCCACGGGACCCAGGCGAGCGTCGTCGCCGAGTTCAGGAAGGCGGTGCAGGAGAGGGCGAAGCCGGAGAAGGAGAAGGCGAGCGCTCCCGCGAGCGCCGCCTCGGGTGAGCGACCGAGGAGGCGGAGGAAGAGGAGGAAGCCGAACCCGCCGAGCGCCGCGTGGAGCAGGAGGTGGACGCCGAGCCACCGGGGGGCGGCGGGGAACGGGTAGGCGAGGACGAGGTTCGGGTTGCCGCGAAAGGTCTGGCCGAACGAGGCGTGCGGGTTCAGCGCGGCGTCGCCGAGCGAGGCGGCGAGCGCGCGGGCGGGGCGCTGGGTCGTCGCGAGGTCCCGGAACGAGGGCGTCGCACGGCCGGAGAGGAGGTCGAGGTTCGCGAGGCCGACGGCGAGGAGGACGATCGCGGCGACGGCCGCCGGCAGGAGTCGCCTCACTTGAAGATCGGGTCGTTCCGCCAGCCCCACTTGTGGAGCTTGTAGCGGACCATCACGCCGAGGATCGAGAAGCCGTAGACGCACGACCTCACGAAGTCGATCTGCGAGGCCTCGTCGAAGTAGCGGGTCACGATCGGGATCTCACGGATCCGCATCCCCTTCCAGATCCCCGCCGCGATGATCTCGGTGTCGAAGACGAAGTCGTCGGAGAAGGCCGCGAGGTTCACCGCCTCGAGGTAGCGGCGCGAGTAGGCGCGGAGGCCCGAGTGGTACTCCGTCAGGTAGAGGTAGAACGTGGCGTTCTCGACCGCCGTGAGGAAGACGTTCGCGAGGTACTTCCACTTCGGCATCCCCCCCTCGAGCGGGCGGCCGCCGAGCATCCGGCTCCCGAACATCGCGTCGACCTTCCCCTCGGCGATCGGCTCGATCAGCTCGTGGAGGACCGAGGCGTCGTACTGGTGGTCCGGGTGGACCATGACGACGACGTCGGCTCCGCTCGCGAGGGCCGTCGCGTAGCACGTCTTCTGATTCCCGCCGTAACCACGGTTCTCGGGGTGGACGACGACCGTGAGGCCGGGAATCGTCCGCGCGAGGGCGACCGTGCCGTCCCGCGAGGCGTCGTCGACGAGGAAGATGTCGTCGACCCGTTCCTTCGGGACCTCCTCGAAGGTCCGTTCGAGGGTCTTCTCCGCGTTGTAGGCCGGCATGACGACCGCGACCCGCTTCCCATGGCGCATGATCCGGAGATTATGACGACTGCGGCGCCGGGGCCCGGGGTGTGGAAGGTGACGGGCCTTTTCGCCCTCCTCGCCTTCCTCGTCGTGCCGGTCTTCCCCCACTTCGTCTCGCCGAACGAGCTTTCGCGGTGGGCGGCGGGCGCGTCCCTCGTCGACCGGCGGAGCCTCGCGATCGCGCCCGACGTCGCGGCCCACCTCGGGCCGCGCTTCGAGGACGTCGCGGAGAGGGACGGCCGCCTCTATCCGAACAAGGCGCCCGGGGCGACTCTGGCGGCACTTCCGGGCTACGCCGCGGCGCGGCCCTTCGCCGGGCCGCCCGGGCCGGCCTCGATGCGTATCGCCGTCACGGCGATGCGCTGGAGCGCCGCGACGCTTCCGGTCCTCCTCCTCTCGCTTCTCTTTGCGCGCGCAGCTCTCGCACGGGGAGCCGAGCCCGGCGCTTGCGCCCTCTCCCTTCTCGCACTCCTCTTCGGGACGCCTCTCTTTGCCTACGGCCTCCTCCTCTTCGCCCACGCCCTCGTCTCGCTCGCCCTGTTCGGCGCATGGGCCCTCCTCTACCCGCCCGACCAGCGGGAGAGCCCCAGGCGCGAGGTGGCGGCCGGTGCGCTCCTCGGGCTGGCCGTCCTCTCGGACTACCCGGCACTCGTCCCGGTCGCACTTCTGATGCTCGCGGCGGCCTGGCGGCGCCCTGTCGCGCGGACGGTACGAATTTGTCTCGGCGCCCTCCCTGCCGCGGCGCTCTTCTTCGGCTTCAACACCATCGCGTTCGGCGGACCCTTCGAGCTCCCGGTGAGCCACGAGCGATTCGCGGCGTTCCGCTCGCTTCGGGAGCACGGCGCCTGGGGGGTCGGCTGGCCCTCGGTCGCGAACCTCCTCCGGCTCCTCTTCGATTCCTCGAAGGGACTCTTCGTCCTATCGCCCGTCCTCTTGGCTGCGGCCGCGTCGACGCCCGCGGCGCTCCGCCGCCTCGGCCTGCGGGCCGGCGCCACTCTCGTCGCCGTCCCGGTCACCCTGTTCCTCGTTTACTCCGGCTTCCCCGACTGGCACGGCGGCTTCACCGTCGGCGCTCGCTACCTCGTCCCGGCGCTGCCGTTCCTCCTCCTGCCTCTCGCGTTCGTCCGCTGGGGCCCTCTCGCCACGGCTCTCGCCGGCGCGTCCACGGCGGCCGTCGCGCTCACGACGCTCGTCTTCCCGTTCGTGCCGCCCGGATTCCCGCTCCCATGGGGGAGCTTCGCGGCGCCGCTCCTCGCGAAGGGGCTCGTCGCCCCGAACCTCCTCCACCTCGTCTCTCGGCCGCTCGCGGTCGTCGCTCCGTTCGCGCTCGTCCTGGCCGCGGCGTACGCGGCGGTCGGCGCGCGGCGGATGGCGCCGTTCCTCCTCGGGGCGTTCGTCTGGACCGGCGTGGGCCTCGCTCTCCCTCTCCTCGTCCCGCTCCCGCCGCCGCTCGTGGTCCAGCGCGGCTACGTCGAAGAGGTCTACTTCGGGAGGGACGGTGCGACCGCACGGGCCATGCCCCCGGGCGTCCCCGTGCCGCCGCGTCTCAGGGAGCGTCGGGCGCTCGAGAAGACGCTTCCGCCGCCTCCGTGGCCGTTCTGACCCGGAAAACGCGGAAGCGCGGGACGAGGCGCCCGTCCGGAGCCCGATAGGCGGTCCTCGAGTCGAGGGCGAGCTCGAGGAACGGGAGCGGCCGGGGCGAGGCCGACTCGTGGACGCGGACGGCGAACGTCGCGGCGAGAGGTGTCGGGGGGCGGCCGGCGGCGGCGGCGTAGGCCGGGAGGACGGGTCGCAGGTCGGTCGTGAAGAGCCATGCGCAACGCGCCTCGCGGAGGATCCCCTCGGCTTCGGCGTCGTCGAGAGTCGTGTAGAGACGGGCCTGCCGGCGAAAGCCGTAGCCGAACGGGTCGGCAGCCGCCGGGTAGCCGGAGAGGGCGGTCACGAAGTGCCCCGCCGACCAGGGGCAGAAGACCCCTTCCGCGGAACCCGGCTCGGGGAGCGGGCGGCCGGCCGGATCGAACGGGGGAGGGTAGCGGGTCCCGAGGCGCTCGAGGGTCTCGACGAGGTCGGTCCCGGGTGCGCCGGCGTAGCTCACGATCCGGCCATAGTGGGGCAGCCCGGGAAGGACGACGAGGAGCGACGCCGCCGCGATCGCGGCCGGCCGCGGCCGCATCACCCCGCGGGGAGCGAGGCGGGCCAGCCCCTCGGCGAGCGCGAGCGCCGCGAACGGGGCGAGGTAGTACTCGTTTCGCTGCTGCGAGAGCGTCATCAGCAGGAGCGCCGCGCCGAAGAGGCCCAGGAGCCTGCGATCCGGGCGTCGCCGGACCCAGAGAGCCAGGGCGACGGGGAGGAGGACGATTCCGGGGGAGGACTCCTCCACCGCGTTCCGGAGCGTCGCGAGGAAGGGCGGGCGAAGGAGCGGACGCGACTCGGCGATGAGGCCGATCCAGTCCTTCGGGTAGGAGAGGTAGCCGCCGCGCGCCATCTCGTCGCGGGCGACGCCGGCCTGGTGGCTGACGACGTATCGGACCCCGCCGAAGAGCCCCCGCGCGAGGTCGGGCGCGACCGGCGCGGCGGCCGCGAGGAGGAGGAGGCCGAGGCCGGCGAGGACGCTCCGTCCCGGCCTTCCTCGGGTACGGACGGCGGCGATCACGGCGACGGCCGACGCTCCGGCGAGGAGGAGGGCGGGCTGGAACCACCCGAAGGAGACGAACGTGAACGGCAGCTCGAGGCCCCGCGCGTACGGCAGCGTTCCGAGGGCGGTGAGGCCGGCGGAGGAGACGGCGAACGTGACCGCGGCCGACGGACGCAGCGCGAAGGCGGCCCACGCGAACGAGAGGACCCCGGCGAACACCGCCCCCTGCCACGTCAGGACCATCGCGGCGAGCGCCGTCCCGGCGGCGAACGCGCGACCGAACGAAGCTCGACGCTCTCCGGCGGCCCGGGTCCTCGCGAGGGCGAGGAGGAGGAGGAGGAGGAGGAGGGCCTCGGCGACGTGCTGGTCGGCGTGCCCGAACTGGCTCCAGACCGCCGCGACCGGCAGGACGGAGTAGGCGCCCGCGGCGAGGGCCGCGCGGCGCCGCGAGAGGACCCGACGAGCGAGGAGGAAGAGCGGGACGACGTGGAGCGCGCCGAGGAGGGGCGGGAGGACGGCCAGGACGCGAGCCACCTCGTCCCGCGTCGCGTCGGCGCCGAAGGCGAGCCGGGAGATCCCCCCGCCGAGGAGGTCGAAAGCGGGCGGCCAGATGAAGACGCCCCCGTCGGGGTGGTTCAACCACGGGTCCCTCACGGTGACGGACGGGAACTGGCGCGCGATCGCGGTCGCGCGGCGCAGGTGGGCGTAGGCGTCGGGCGAGCCGAGGCGGAGGCCGCCCTCCGTCGCGGCGGCGGCGGAGAGGAGCCGCACGCCGAGAGCGACGATGAACGCCGTCGCGAGGAGGACGCGCTCGTTCCGGCCGGTCCGGGCGGGGCTCACCTGCCGAGTCTTACACTTCGCGCGCCATGTTGCGTCCGGGACGTCGGGCCGCCGCGGCGGGGGCCGTCCTCCTCGCCCTCCTCGGGGCGCTCCTCGTCGTCGACCACCAGCGACTCGACAGCGCCACGATGGACGAGCCGTTCCACGCGCTCGCCGGCGCCGAGTACGCCCTGTCGGGGACCTACTGGGCGAACCTCGAGCACCCTCCGCTCCTGAAGCTCCTCGCAGGAGCGTCCGCGGGCTTCGCCGGGGCCCGGCCTCCGCGTCTGCCGAAGCCTTTCCAGTATCGGACGGCGGAGACGCCGCAGCGCTTCCTCTACGAGAACGCGATCCCGCCGGAGCGGCTCCTCGCCGCCGTCCGCCTTCCGTTCCCGCTCCTCTTCGCCGCGCTCGTGCTCCTGGCGGCGACAGCCGCGGGACGGTCCGCCGGTCCGCTCGCGGCCCTCGGCGCCGCGCTCCTCCTCGCGTTCGAGCCGACGCTCGTCGCGCACGCGGGGCTCCTCCACACCGACGTCGGCGCCGCGCTCGGCTTCCTCGCCACCGTCCTCGCGGCGGACGCCGCCCTGCGCCGGCCGTCCTTCTCGATGTGGGCCGTGACGGGCCTCCTCCTCGGCCTCTCGCTCGCCGCGAAGTTCACGGCAGTCTTCCTGGTCCCCATCCTCCTCGTCCTGGCCCTCGCCCGGATGCTCGCGGACCGGAGGAGCGCGGGGCGTCTCTCCGTCGCCCCGCTCGCCGGCGTCGCCCTCGCGGGCGCGGTCGCCCTCCCGGTCCTCCTCGGCGTCTACGCCGTGTCGATGCGGAACATGCCCGCCACCGAGGCCGAACGGTCGGTTCGACTGTTCCTGTCGGGACGCCTCGCGGCCCCGGCGACGGTGGAGCGGGTCGCCGGCCTCTCGCGCCTCTGTCCGCCGGCGGGGCACTACGTCGCGGGCCTCGTCGGGATCGCCGAGCAGAACCGGCGCGGAGGCGGGATCAACGTCCTCCGCGGCGAGCTGTCGGTCGACGGCTTCCCGTCGTACTTCCCGGTCGCCTTCGCGGTGAAGTCGTCGCTCGGCTTCCTCGGCGCGCTCGCGCTGGCGGCGGCCCTCCTCGTCGTGCGCCGCGTGCGGGCCGGGTGGGGGGCGCTCGTCGTCCTGCTTCCCCCCGCGTACGTCTTCCTCTCGAGCGTGTCGAGCAGCTACAACATCGGGGTCCGGCACGTCCTCCCGGCGGTCCCGTTCCTCGCGGTCGGTGCGGTCGTGGCGATCGTGAGGGGTCTTCCGCGCGGCGCCGCGACGGCGGCGCTCGCGGCCCTCGGGCTCCTCCAGGCGGCGGAGACCCTCGCCGTCCATCCCCACGAGCTCTCCTTCTTCAACCGGCTGGCCGGAGGGTCGGCGAAGGGCTCCCTCTGGCTGAACGACTCGAACCTCGACTGGGGGCAGGACCTGGTCCGTCTCGCGCGCGAGCTCGAGCGGCGCGGCGCGAGCGACGGAGCGACCGTCGCCTACTTCGGGGGCGCCTCGCCGCTCCACCACCTCCCGCGGGCCCGCCTCTTCGACGCCGCGTCGACGCCGCTCACGCCCGGCCTCTACGCGGTCTCCGCGTACCTCCTCGCCGCGGGGCCCGAGCTGATGGCGCTGCGCGGGGACGCGGCCCGGGCCGCGGGCTACGACCGGCTCCGGCGGACTCTGGCCGAGCGGGGCGAGCCCGCGGGGCGCGTGGGATACTCGATCCTCCTGTACCGCATTCCGGGGGGAGAAGCCGCGCCGCCATGAAGCTCTCGATCATCATGCCCGCCTACAACGAGCGGAAGACGCTCCGGGAGATCGTCGGCCGCGTCCTCGCGGTCGACCTCGGCGGGATCGAGAAAGAGCTCGTGATCGTCGACGACGGGTCGACCGACGGCACGCGCGACATCCTCCGCGAGCTGGACGGGAAGGACGGCGTCCGGGCCGTTTTTCAGCCCCGCAACCTCGGCAAGGGGGCGGCCGTCTGGACCGGCATGCGGACGTCCACGGGCGACCTCGTCGTCATCCAGGACGCCGACCTGGAGTACGACCCTCGCGAGTACTCCGTCCTCCTCCGCCCCATCCTCGACGGCGAGGCGGACGTCGTCTACGGCTCGCGTTTCCTCGGCCACCCGGGCGGCCACCGGGTCCTCTACTTCTGGCACACCGTGGGCAACCGGATGCTCACCCTGATGTCCAACATGTTCACGAACATGAACCTGACGGACATGGAGACCTGCTACAAGGCGATGACGCGCTCCGTCGTCGACCGGCTCGACCTGCAGTCGAAGCGCTTCGGAATCGAGCCGGAGATCACCTGCAAGGTGGCGCGGATGCGGGCCCGGGTCTACGAGGTGCCGATCTCGTACCACGGCCGGACGTACGAGGAAGGGAAGAAGATCGGCTTCAAGGACGCCCTCCAGGCCGTCTGGGTGATCCTGAAGTACGCGCGTTGGGAGGCGCCGCGCGGCGACGTCGGGACGATGACGCTCCGCCGGATGGAGCGGCTCGCCCCGTACAACGCCTGGCTCCACGACCGCTTCGACGCCGCGCTCGGACAGCGGATCCTCGAGGTCGGCTCCGGCGTCGGGAACCAGACGCGCTTCTTCGTCGAAAGGGAACGGGTCGTCGCCTCGGACGTCGAGGTCCACTACGTCCGCGAGCTGACCGCGAGGTTCGGGAACCGCTCGAACGTCCGCGTCGCGTCGTACCGCTTCCCGCTCGCCGACGCCGACAGGGCCGAGCTCGTCGCCGAGAGGCTCGACTCGATCGTCTGCCTGAACGTCCTCGAGCACATCGAGGACGACTCCGCGACGCTCCGCGACTTCGCCTCGGTGCTGCCGAAAGGCGGCCGCCTCGTCCTCCTCGTGCCGTCGCTGAAGGCGCTGTACGGGACGCTCGACGTCCACCTCCACCACTTCCGCCGCTACGAGAGGGACGAGCTCGTGAAGCTCGTCTCGGGGGCGGGGTTCGAGGTAGAGACGGCGAGGTTCCTCAACCGTCCGGGCGTCCTCGGCTGGTGGCTCAACTCGCGGGTCCTGAAGCGGAAGGTCCTCCCGAAGGGGCAGCTCCGCGCCTTCCGGTGGCTCCTGCCGCTCCTCAAGCTCGAGGAGAGGCGCTTGCCGTCGTTCGGGATGTCGCTCCTCGTCCTGGCGCGAAGGGCGTGACGCCGGGGCGCCTCGCCCGGCTCGAGCCCTTCGCCGCGCCCGCGGTGCTCGCCGGGGCGGTGGCCCTCCGGTTCCACGAGTACCTCCTCGGCGGAAGCGTCGTCGGGCGCGACGCGGTCTTCTTCTTCGTCCCGCTCCGGGAGGTCACGTCGCGCCTCCTGTCCGCGGGGGAGCTGCCGCTCTGGAACGACGCCTCCGGCGCGGGACGGGCCCTGGCCGCGAATCCGAACGCCGCGGCGTTCTGGCCCGGCACCTGGCTCGTCCCGCTCCTCGGCACGACGGGCCTCTTCCTCTTCCACGTCCTCCTCGTCGTGCTCCTCGCGTACGCCGCGCTCCGCGCGCTCGGTCTTTCCCGGGTCGCCTCCTCTGCCGGCGGCCTCGTCCTCCTCTTCTCGGGCGTCTTCCAGACGGTCCCGCTCCTCTTCACGACGGTGGCCTCGCTCGCCCCGATCCCTCTGGCTCTCGCGGCCATCGGGACGCTCGACCCGGACGACGGGCCCGGCGCACGGCGGAGGGTCGCGGCCGTCGGGCTCGCGCTCGGGCTCTCGCTGCTCGGCGGGGAGCCGGTCGTGGCGGCGACCGGCGCGGCCGGCACCGCGGCGGTCGCGCTCGCGGGCGCGCTCGTCGACGCCCGGAGGGGAGCTCCCGGGCGCGCCGGACGGCGCCTCGGCGCGCTCGCCGCGGCGGGGCTCCTCTCCGCCGGCATCGCCGCCGTCCAGCTCCTTCCGACGGCGGGCGAGCTCGCCCGGTCGGCGCGGGGGACTCAGATGAGGGCGGAAGAGGGGTCGCTCTTCTGGTCGGTTCGACCGACGCGCCTCCTGACCCTGCTCGAGCCGCGGCTGACGGGCGATTCGCGCGCCGAGGACGACGCGGACTACTGGGGCGCGGCGACGTTCGACGCCGGGAACCCCTACTTCCACGACCTCGCGCTCGGCCTCCTGCCGCTCGCGCTCGCGGCCGCCGCGGCGGGCGACCCGCGCGGCCGGTCGGCGCTCGGTCTCTCAGGCCTCGCCGCGCTCCTCTCCTTCGGGAGGTTCTTCCCGCCGGTCGGGATGCTCCTGGGCGCGCTGCCGGTCTTCCGCTACCCGGAGAAGTGGTGGCTTCTCGCCACGCTCGGCCTGGCCGGAGCGGCGGCGGTCGGCGTCGACCGGCTCCGCGACGATCCGCGGGCTCCGCGCCGCTTCGCGAGGGCGTCGGCCCTCCTCGCCGCCCTTCTCCTTCCCGCCGCGGCGCTCGCCTTCACGGCTCCCGACCGGCTCGCCGCGCTGCTCCGGGCCGTGTCGCTCGCGGGCGACGGGGTGAGCGGGGAGCGGGTCGGAG
>JAKLER010000168.1 GCA_022711615.1 Acidobacteriota bacterium | reverse complement strand
AGGTCTTGGCGACGCTGAAGCTGCGGGTGGCGAAGGCGCCGCAGTTGGAGTTGGCGAAGCCGGAGGCGTTGCAGGCCCTCACGGCGAAGAGGTAGGCGCCGTCGGGGAGGGTGACGAGGGTGCTGGTGGAGGCGTTGCCGACGAGGGAGCCGGCGAAGACGGTGGCGCCGCTCGTCGCGGAGTAGAGCTTGACGTCGTAGCCGGCGGCCGAGGAGACGGCGTTCCAGGTGAAGCCGACTCCGGCGACCGTGACGACCTGGCCCGCCGAGGGGGCGGTGATGACCGGGGTGCCGAGGCTCGTGCCGGCGCCGGGGAGGACGTTGACGGTGGCGGTGGCGGTGACGCTGCCGGCGGCGTTGGTGGCGGTGAGGGTGTAGGTGGTCGTGGCGGCGACGGAGACGTCGCGCGTGCCGGAGAGGGCGAAGGTGCCGCCGAGGCCGGAGATGGCAACACTGGTGGCGCCCGTCGTCGTCCAGGCGAGGGTGGAGGCGCCGGCCGAGGTGCGCACGGAGGGCGTGGCGATGAAGGAGGTGATGACGGGGACGGCCGGGGCCGGTGTGACGACGACGGTCGTCGTCGCGGCCGGAGAGGGGCAGCCGTTCACCGTGGCCCTCACGGAGTAGGTTCCCGCCTTCGCCGCCGTGGCATTCGTGATGACGGGGTTCTGCTGCGTGGAGGTGAATCCGTTCGGGCCGCTCCAGGTGTAGGTGGCCCCGGCGACCTCCGTGGCCGTCAGCACGATCGTCCCGCCCGCGGCCACCGGGCTGTTCGAGCCGGCCGTCGGCGACGGCGGCACGGGGCTCACGACGACGGTCGTCGAGCCGGCAGGAGACCAGCAGCCGGCGACCTGGACGCGCACGGAGTAGGTCCCTGCATTGCCCGCCGTCGCCGCCGCGATCGTCGGGTTCTGCTGAGCGGAAGTGAAGCCGTTCGGGCCCTCCCAGGAATAGGCCTCGGCGGCGGGGACCGTGGGTGTCGAGAGCTGGACGGTCGCTCCCTCGCAGTAGGGTCCGGTGTTCGTCGGCGTCGGCGTCGGTGCGCCGCACGTTCCGAGCGGGATCGACTTCTGGGCCAGGGGCCCGACGCACGAGGGGCCTACGGTCTCGACGACGCCGATCGTCAGGGAGGTTCCCGTCGCCGGTGCCGTGAAGGCGATCTCGTTCGACCCCTGGCCCCACCGGATCGTCCCGCTCGAAAGGGTCCAGGCGTAGGTGCTCCCCGGGTGGAACTCGACCGATGCGAAACCGTCCTCGCCGCGGTCCATCGCGTCCGGTGCGTCGATGACCGGGGCCGACAGGCCCGAAGCGACGCGGATCAGGACGGTGTCGGGCGGGGAGGTGCACCCGTTCTTCGTCGCGACGACGGTGTAGAAGCCGGCGTCGTCGGCCTGCGCGTCGGGGATCGAGAGCGTCCGGCTCGTGGAGGTGCTTCCGTCCGGAAGGGTCCAGAGGTAGGTCGCCCCGCTGATCGACCGGGCCGAGAGGGAGAGCGCCTGGCCCTGGCAGACCGACGCCACCGCCGTCGCATCGAGGACGCCGGTCGTCAGCTCGCACGCGGTGACGGAGAAGGCCCTCGAGATGGAAGGAAGGCCGCTCGCCCAGAGAGTCGCCGCGTAGCTTCCGGACGGCAGCCCGGAGACGGACGCCGACGGGAAGCTCGTCGTCGACCACGAAGAGGCGGCCGAGGACGGGATCCAGCGGATGGGACCTCCCCCGGCTCTCCGGAGGAGAACCGAAGGCGCGTCGGCCGATGAGGCGAGCGCGCCGTTTCCTCCGGACGCCTCACCGTCTCCCCGGAATCGGGTTCCCGTGAGCGTGAACGCCCCCGGCATCGTGAGGGACGAGGGCCAGGAGGAGATCAGCGGCCTCCGGGAATCCGCGAGAGAGGGCCAGAGGTCCAGGATCTCACTCGACGCGACCTCGGCCGCGTCGTCGGCTTCGCTCAGCTTTCCGCCTGAAACGAGGACCCGGCCGTCGGGCAGGACGGCCGTCGCAGGGCCCAGCCGCTCGTCCGCGAGGTCGGGGAGCGCTGAGGCGACGCCCGTTGCCGGGTCGACGACGGCGGCGAACGGGACGGTCGAGGTCCGCGTGGAGTCGACTCCGCCGACGAGGAGAACGCGGCCGTCCGGGATCACGGTTGCCGTGGAGTACAGACCCGATCCGGGAAGGCCGACCGCCGGGAAGGGTCGGCCGAAGTCCTCCGTCTCGGCGTCGAAGACGACGAGCTCGAGATCGGGCGTGATGAACAGGACGTCTCCACCCGGCAGGAGAATCCCGGCGGGAAGGTAGCCCGGTCCCGAGAGCGTGCGGACCGGCCTCCAGGAGTCCCCGGCGCCCGGATCGAAGATGGTCGCGAGCGAAGCTCCCGTGAAGGAGTGGGTGCGGAGGGAGAGGACCTTACCGTTCTGAAGCAGGGTCAGGCCGTTCGTCTGGCCCTCGGTCTGCGCGGGAGGGCTCCCGGCGACCGACCAGGTCCCGGTCGTCGGGTCTCGCACGTAGGGCACGTTGGAGGGGGTGAAGGGTCCGGGGGGCAGGGGGCTCTCGCCGCCCGCCGCGAGCACTCTTCCGTCCGGCAGCAGAACGGCGTGGAGGCCGGCTCGGAAGCCACCGGGAAGGAACGGCGCCGTCGCGAAGGAGTCGGTTGCCGGGTCGTAGACCTCGCAGCTTTTCGTTCCGTCCCCGTCCGGCTTCACGCCTCCCATGATCAGGACGCGCCCGTCGGCGAGCGGGACCGCCACGTGCTTCGACCTCGGAACCACCATCGCGCCAACGGTGTAGGCCCAGGTGTTCGTGCCGGGATTGAAGAGCGCCCCGCGGGTGACGTCGCCGGCCGAGGCCGCTCCGAGGACGAGGACCTTGCCGTTCGGCAGCGCCGTCGCCGTTCCGTCCTTCCGCCCCCACGTCGTCCCTGCCGACGTCCAGGCCGGGTTGGCCCGGTCGACGAGCTCGGCGTCCGAGAGCCAGCCCGTCCGCTCGCCGCCGACGGCGAGCACGCGTCCTCCCGGCAGGAGCGTGACGGTGTGGTCGTATCTCGCTCCGCCCGTCTCCACCTCCGCCCAGGTGTTCGCGGCCGGGTCGTACTCCGCCATGTCGCCTATGGGTCCGGTCCCGTCCATTCCTCCCACGAGCAGGATTCGGGCGTCGGGCAGCAGCGCGGCCGCGTGGCCGCCCCGCGCCCCACCGAGGCCTCCGGTGCTCCCCCACGCCCCGGTGGAGACGTTGTAGCGCTCCGCGCTCGAGAGGTAGCTCGCGTTCCGGCCTCCCGCCGCCACGACGAGGCCCCCGGGGATCCGCGTCATGGTGAACGACCTTCTCGTCGCGGCCATCGACCCTGTCGCGCTCCACGTCTCCGTTGCCGGGTCGAAGAGGTACGCCGTCGACGTGAAGAGAGCCGGCAGCGGGAACCACTTCGTCTGTCCTCCCGCCACGAGAACCTTCCCGTTCTCGAGCAGCGCCGCCGCGTGCCCGGCTCGCGCGCTCGGCAACGCCGCCGTTGCCGCCCATGTCCCCGTCGCCGGGTCGTACAGCTCCGCGCTCGAGAGCGCGGTGTAGCCGGGCGCCGTGCCGTTCTGCCCGCCTGCCACGAGGACCTTGCCGCTGGCCAGCAGCGTCGCCGTGTGCTCCCGCCGCGCCGTCGCCATCGACCCCGTCGAGGTCCACGCCCCCGTCCGCGGGTCGAAGAGCCGACACGTCGCGAGAGCTCCCGCGTCGCCGTTTCCGCCGACGACGAGCACCTTGCCGTTCGGCAGGAGCGTCGCCGTGTGCCCGTGCCGTGCCTCCGGCATCGGGGCGGCGGCGACGAAAGCGCCCGTCGCCGGGTCGAACAGCTCCGCCGTCGCGAGGCGCCCCGTGGCGTTCGTTCCCCCCGCGACGAGGACCTTCCCCGTCCCGAGGAACGTCGCCGTGTGCTCCGAGCGCGGCGCAGCCATCGACCCCGTCGCCTGCACGGTCGATCGTGCTTCCGTCGCGAGAAGCAGGAAGACGGACGACAGGGCCGACACGAAGACTCGAAAGCGCACGGTATGAGCCGGAACTGCGAACTGCGTCATGAGTCACCTCCGCCGCGACTGTTCCGAAGACGCTCGCGTGGCCACCCCAGCGGCAGCGATCAGATTACGACGGAACCGTCCCGGCGCGACGCGACGAGACGGAATTTCATTTCGTCACGAAGCGGGACGACGATTCAGAGCCCTCCAACGAGCGCCGCGACGACCTCCCGATGCGATCGCACGGATCCCGACCTCAGCGCCCCCCTACCGCGTCCGCCCCGCCTTGATTGCCGCGCGGCTCTCGCGGTCGGCTTCGCGCCGCTTGATCGTCTCGCGCTTGTCGTGGAGCTTCTTGCCGGTGACGAGCGCGATCTCGACCTTGGCGCGCGGGCCCTTGAAGTAGAGGGAGAGGGGAATGCAGGTGGCGCCGGTCCGCTGGAGCTTTACGGCCCACTTCAGGATCTCCCGCTTGTGCAGGAGGAGCCGCCGCTTGCGGACGGGGTCGGGGTTGTTCCAGGAGCCGGCGAGGTAGGGCGACACGTGGACACCGTGCAGGAACGCCTGCCCGCCGGCGAGCTCGACCCAGCCGTCGGTGAGGTTCGTGCTCCCCTCGCGGAGCGACTTGACCTCGGTGCCGGTCAGCTCGAGGCCCGCCTCCATCTTGTCCTCGACGAAGTACTCGTGGAACGCCTTCCGGTTCTTCGCGACGATGCGGACGGCGAGATCCTTTTCCCTCTTGGGAGGGGGCGAGGCGGGGCGGGCGGTCACGGCGCGCTCCCAGGGCCGCTCGTTTCGAGCTCGAGTCGCGCGACGACGCGGACGAACTCCTCGAGAGGAGCGAGCTCGCGCATGGCCGCGAGGGCCCGATCCAGGTCGAGGGCGGCGTACTCGTGGACGAGGACGTTTCGGAAGCCGGGCAGCCCGGAAAGCCTGGCGACGAGCTCCGGCGGGAAGCGGCGGTCGAGCTCCAGGTTCCGGATCGCTTCCGTGTAATCGCCGAAACGCCGGCCGGACCGGGAGGAGAGCTCGGCCGCGACGTCGATCACGAGCTGCGCGGCCATGAAGAGGGAGAAGAGGACGTCGTTTCGAAGCGACATATCCCCGCGCAGCTCGGCTGCCGAGGCGACGCGCGGGGCGAGCTCCCGCAGGTGGTCGAGGTGAAGGCGCAGCTCGGCAAGGCGGTCGGCGAGCGGGCTCATCGGGCGAGCGCCTCCAGGAGGGTGACCCTGTGTCGGGCGAGAAATGGGGCGAAGTCGGCGGCACGGAGCTGGACGTCGCGGACGAACTCTCTCGCCCTCTCCGCGTCGGCGAGGTGAACGGCGAGGCCGTCGGTCACGACTTTCCGGCCGAGGAGCGGAGGAGCTCCGTTCAGGACCAGGAGGTCGACGTCGTTATCGGAAAGGGCTCCGATGAGCCACGCACAGATTCGGACCCGGGCTTCCGCCCTGTCGGCCGCCGTCGGGTAGGTCCGGTCGTCGAGGAGGACGGCGACGTCGACGTCGGACTCGCGGTGCGATCGACCTTCGGCGTGGCTGCCGAAGAGGTAAGCCGCGACGACTCCGGGCGGGGTGGAGGCCGCGAAGGCCAGCTCCAGCCTCCGACGCACCTCGGACGAGGGGAGGACTTCGTCTGCTCCGGGGGTACCCGGACGAATCGCCTGGCTCACACGAAGAGGCTAGCATCCGGCGTCCTTCGGCCGGGGGAGGTCTGCGAATCCCGTCGTGAGCCCCGCCCCGTGTCGCACTCACGCCACACTCTGCGGCGTCGCATCCACACACGGGCGTCCTCATGCGAAGACAACCGGCCTGAAATCAGCGGTTTCCGCGGCGCCGGGCTGGCATCCGGCATGCAAAGGAAGGCCGCGACATGAGGCTTCAGACGACGCTCGCCCGCACGGTGACCGTTTCGGGCGTGGGGCTCCACTCCGGACATCTGGTTCGCGCAACGCTCCGTCCGGCCCCCGCGGGCCGAGGAATCGTCTTCGTCCGGACGGACGTCGGCGCCGTCCTCCCGGCGCTCGCCGAGGAGGCGGGCCGCCTCGACTACGCGACCTCGCTCGGCGAGCGCGGCCGCGAGGTGGGGACGGTCGAGCACCTCCTCTCCGCCGCCGCCGGGCTCGGCCTCGACAACCTGACGGTCGAGATCGACGGCCCCGAGCTTCCGATCCTGGACGGCAGCTCCGCCCCTTGGGTCGCCGAGATCCACTCGGCCGGCCTCACGACGCTCGCCTCCGCGGCGCGGCCGTTCGCCGTCCCGAAGACTCTCTCGGTCCACGGCTCCGACGGGAAGTGGATCGAGATCCGTCCGGCGAAGGAGCTGCGCATCTCCTACTCGATCGACTTCCCGCACCCGGCCGTCGGCCGGCAGTCGATCTCGCTCGTCCTGACGCCCGAGACGTACGCCGCGCACCTCGCGCCGGCGCGGACGTTCGGGTTCCTGGCCGAGTACGAGTACATGAAGTCGAAGGGGCTGGCCCGCGGCGCGAGCGAGGACAACTGCATCGTCGTCGGAGAGAGCGCCGTCCTGAACGGCGGCCTCCGCTTCCCCGACGAGTTCGTGAGGCACAAGGTGCTCGACCTCGTCGGCGACCTCGCCCTCGTCGGCCGCCCGGTCGTCGGGCACGTGGTGGCGCACCGCGCCGGGCACGCGCTCCACACGGCGCTTGCGAAGGAGATCCGCCAGGCGCTCGCCGGCGAGCACCTCCGCCGCGTCGAGCCGGCCCCCGAGTCGGTCGCCCTCGCGGGCCGCTGAGGATTCGGGAGTTTCCGCGCAAAATGCGCGGGTGCTCCCGAGGCCCCTCGTCGTCGCAGCCGCGCTGATCGCGCTCGCCGCCGCCTTCCCGGCCCCGGGAGCCGATCCGGATCGGCTTCGGATCCCCCAGGTCGAGACGACTTTCCAGGGCCGCGACGTGGCCGTGGCGGCCGGGCTGTCGCGGCCGCTCCCGGAGGACGTGCGGAAGAGGCTCGCCTCGGGCCTCCCGACGACGGTGACGTGGCAGGTGCGCCTCTTCGTCTCGCGGCGGAAGTGGTGGGACGACCCGCTCGACGAGCGGCGCTACGCGGTGACGGCGACCTACCGCCCGGTCGGCGGCGACTTCGCCGTGGAGCGGAGGCTGGACGGGCGGCTCCTCGAGACGGTCGTCCTCCCGTCGCTCGCGGAGGCGGAAGCCGCGCTGTCGGCCCTGGCCGGCCTCCCCTGCTTCCGCATGGGGCCCGCCCTCGCGGGGCCGACGCTCGCGGTGCGCGTCCGGTGCGTCTACGGGTCGCGCCTCGCGCTCGGCTTCCTCCCGACGGCGGTCGGCACGAGCTGGCGGAAGTCGCCCGTCTTCCGCTGGCGGGAGCCGGGAGGCACGCCGTGAAGGCGGCGTGGGCGCGCGACAACCGCGTCCTGATCGGGCTCGGCCTCCTCCTCGGAGCCACGTTCGCCGGGATCTACGCCCTCGTCCTCCGCTCGCGGGCGCTCGCCGCGCCGGCCGCGACGAACCGTGTCCTCCTCTTCGTCCTCACCTACATCGTCGTCGTCCTGATCCTCGCGCTCCTCCTCGTCATCGGGCGGAGCGTCTTTCGGCTCCTGCTCGACACGCGCCGCGGCGTCTTCGGCTCGCGGTTCCAGGTCCGGATCGTCCTGACGAACGTGGGGCTCGCGCTCCTCCCGATCGCGCTCCTGATCCTGCCGACGACGGGGCTGCTGCAGCGGAGCGTCGACGTCTGGTTCGCGCCGCCGGTGACGCAGACGATCGAGTCGGGGCGGGAAGTGGTGGAGATCGTGCGGCGGCGCGCGGCCGAGCGCGAGCTCCGGGTGGCCGCGCGGCTCGCGGCCACGCTCCCCGAGGCGCGGGGCGACACGGCGCGCCTCGCCCTCCTCGCGGCCGCGCGCGAGGAGTCGGGCCTCGACTACGTCGAGCTGCGCCCCGCGGGGAACGGGGCGCGCCCCTCCGTCCTCGCGGTGAGCGCGCCGCGCTGGCCGCTGCGCGACGTGCCGGAGCCGTCGTCGGAGTGGGTCTCCGCCGCCCGCGCGCGCGGCTCGGTCCGCCGCGTCGACTCGGTGGACGGCGGCGGCCTCGTCGGCCGGACGGTCATCGCGGACCGCGCCGGGCTCCTCGTCCTCGGCACCTACGAGCCCCCGGCGGAGGCGGCGCCGCTCCGGGCGCTCTCGCGTTCGACGTCGGCGTTCGCGCAGCTGGAGGCCGAGCGGGGCTCGATCCAGGCGGTGCAGGTGCTCCTCTTCCTCCTCCTCGCGCTCCTCGTCCTCCTGGCGGCGGTCTGGGTCGGCCTCGTCCTGGCGCGCCGCGTCACGCGGCCCGTCGCCGCGCTCGCGCGCTCGGTCCGGAGGGTCGGCGCCGGCGACTTCACCGCCCGCGTGGAGGTGGAGGGAGCCGACGAGATCGCGACGCTCGGGAGCGCGTTCAACGCGATGACCGAAGAGCTCCGCGGGAGCCGCGAGCAGCTCGTCTCGGCGAACGCCGCCCTCCGGTCGGCCTACGCGCGGATGGACGAGGAGCGGCTGCGCATCCGGACGATCCTCGCGCACCTCGACGTCGGGGTCCTCGCCTTCGGGCCGGCCCCGGGCGAGGACGGAGGCGCCTCCCGGCTCGGCGGGATGAACGACGCCGCGATGCGGATGCTCCGAACGCCGGACGCGCCGGCCGGGACGACGCTCGCGGAGCTCCTCCCCGGGGACTGGGCCGCTCCGCTTCAGGAGCTCCTCGCGGGGGCCTTCCGCGGGACCGGCTCGCGCGAGGGGACTCTGTCGCTCTCGCCGCCCGGCGCGCGCGAGCCGATGGTCCTCGAGGTGCACGTGACCGGCGTCGCAGGCGAGGGTCCGGAGCGGACGGCGTGGGTCGTGACGCTCGAGGACACGACCGCGCTCGTCCGGGCCGAGCGGGCCGCCGCCTGGGAGGAGGCCGCCCGGCGGATGGCCCACGAGATCAAGAACCCGCTCACGCCGGTGAGGCTCGCCGCGGAGAGGATCCGGAGGAAGGCCCGCGGCTCGGCCGGCTGCGACCCGGAGCTCGCGAAGGTCGTCGAGGAGGGCGCCGACACGATCGTGCAGGAGGTGCGCTCGCTCGCGGCGCTCGTCGACGCGTTCCACCGCTTCGCGCGGCTTCCGGAGACGCGGCTCGGCGAGCTGGACCTCGGCGCGGTCGTCGCGCAGGTCGTGAAGCTGTACGAGGGGACGAAGGCCGGCGTCCGCGTCGCCGCCGAGCCGGCTCCGGACCTCCCGGCGGTCCGCGGGGACGCCGAGCAGGTGAAGCGCGCCCTCGTGAACCTCGTCGACAACGCCGTCGCCGCGACGCCGCCGGGCGGCGCCGTGTCGGTCCGAGCCTCGGTGGACGG
>JAKLER010000167.1 GCA_022711615.1 Acidobacteriota bacterium | reverse complement strand
GCCTGGAGGAACGACCCGAAGATTCCGAGGGCGTTCATCGGCATCGGAACGAGGAGCGGCACGAGCTCGACGAACTGGTTCGTCGCGGTGTGCTCCCCGTAGATGTTCCCGAAGAGACGCATCGCCAAGGAGAGCGCCCGGGCGAAGTTGCCGATCATCTCGATCGGGAAGACGAGAATCGCGAGCGCCGCGCTCGGCCCTGCGAACGTCTTCAGGTAGCCGAAGAAACCGTGCGCCTTGATCCCGGCCGCGTTGAAGAAGACGAGGCACGAGAGCGACAGGGCGAACGTCGTGTTCAGGCTGGAGGTCGGCGGCTGGAGGAAGAAGAGCTGACCGACCAGGTTCGAGACCGTGATGAAGAAGAAGAACGCTCCCACCACGGGAAGGTACTTTTCTCCGGTGTGAGGGATGTTCTCCTTGATGAGGCCGCGCAGGAAGTCGACGAAGACCTCGAGGACGTTCTGCGCCCCGCCCGGTACGCCGTCCCGGAAGCGGCGGGCGAGGATCGGCAGGACGACCGCGAAGACGAGGAGGACGACGAGCGCCATGATCACGTGGTCGGGGACCCAGCCGAGGACGGCTCCGGTCGCGTGATCGACCGGGGCGACGCCCGCGACGTGGACGCCACCGATCGTCACACCGTGGAGCCACCACGACGGCGCGTTCTCGGGCGATCCGAAGATCGCCGTCAGGAGCGCGTTGACGGGGCCGAACAGGATCGAGTGATGGTGCTGCATCTCACTCCCGCGGGTTCGTTCCTTCTTCCTCTTCCTCCGGCCCGGACCGGCCGGCCGCGCCTCCCCGGAACCCGTCGGCGAGGACCCCGAGGACGACCGCGGAGAGCCCTCCGAGGAGCCACGGGACCTCGTCCGGGAAGAGGCGAACCGAGCCGTACGCCGCGAGCCCCAGGAAGGCGTAGCGGAGAAGGGCGCGGAGCGCGAACTTCCAGTCGAGCCGGGTCGACGCCCGTGGACGGGGAACGAGCAGTCTCCCGGCCACGTCCGACAACCAGAGGCCGGAGACGATAGCCACGGCCGCTCCGGCCGTCAAGGCGGCGGCCTCCGGGAACTTCCCGAGGGCTCCCAGGGCGAGCGCGGCGAGGAGAGCCGCCAGGGACGCGACCCGGAAGACTCGCCGCTCCTGGGGGAGAAGCGCGAGGCTCACGCCCCGTCCCCGGCCGGGCCGGGCCCGGACCCCGGAGGGCCCTTCCGGCGCCCCTCGAGCCGCTCCGCCTCGCGGAGGAGCTGCCGGAGGCCGCCCGCGAAGCCGAGGAGGCCGAGGACGGCCGTGGCCGCCGGGAAGCTCCCGAGCCACCGGTCGAGGAGCCAGCCGAGCCCCCCGCCCGCCGCGAGGCAGGCGGGGAGGACCCAGCCGAAGCTCAGGACGTCGCCGAGGAGGCGGAGGTTCGGGTCGGGCTCCCTCCGCGGCTCGGGCATCGGGGCGCTACGGCAGGAGGCAGGACTTCGCCAGCGCGATGAGCGGCTGGGGGAGGACTCCGAACGCGAGCGTCCCCGCGAAGCAGAGGCCGACCGCGACGGCCACCGCGGGCTCCTCGCGCCAGCGGACCTCTCCCTCGCCGTCGACGAGGTACATCGCCCGGACGATCCGGAAATAGTAGAAGAGCGAGACGGCGGACATCAGGACGCCGAGGACGACGAGGGCGGGCCAGCCCGCCTTCAGCGCCGCGGAGAAGAGGAGGTACTTCCCGACGAAGCCGGCCGTCGGCGGGATGCCGGCGAGCGAGAGGAGGAAGACGACCATCGCGCCCGCGGCGAGCGGGTTCCGCTTCCAGAGGCCGTTGAAGTCGTCGACGCTCTCCGTCGCGTAGCCCTTCGCCTCGAGGAGGACGACGAGTCCGAACGCCCCGAACGTCATCAGGAGGTAGGCGGTCAGGTAGAACAGGATCGCCCAGAGACCGAAAGCCTCGGGCTGCCCCGCCGCGCCCCCCGCCCGGTAGGCGAGGAGGCCGAGAAGCGCGTAGCCCGCGTGCCCGATCGAGGAGTAGCCGAGGAGCCTCTTGACGTTCGTCTGCATCAGCGCGCCGACGTTCCCGACGACCATCGTCAGCGCCGCGGAGGCCGCGAGGACCGGCGCCCAGTCGTCGGAACGCGGTCCGAACCCGTCGAAGAAGATGCGGGCGAAGATGGCGTAGGCGGCGAGCTTCGGGCCGACGGCGAAGAAGGCCGAGACCGGCGTCGGCGCGCCTTCGTACACGTCGGGCGCCCAGACGTGGAACGGAGCCGAGGCGACCTTGAAGAGCATCCCGCACGCGACGAGGACGACGCCGACCATCAGGAGCGTCGAGCGGGGCGCGGCCTCGAGGGCCGCGGAGACGCCGCCGAGGGAGAGCGTCCCGGTCGCGCCGTAGACGAGGGAGAGGCCGTAGAGGAGGACGCCGGAGGAGAACGCCCCGAGGACGAAGTACTTCGCCGCGGCCTCGACCGACTTCGTCTCCTGCTTGAAGTAGCCGGCGAGGACGTACTGCGAGAGCGCCATGAGCTCGAGAGCGACGTAGATCGAGACGAGGTGCGTCCCCGACGCCATGAACATCATGCCGACGGTCGTCAGGAGGAGGAGCGCGTAGTACTCGCCCCCGGGATAGGGCGAGGTCCCGACGAAGCGGAGCGAGAAGAGGATCGTGACCGCGGCGGCCAGAAGCGTCAGCGCCTTGAAGAAGAGCGAGAAGCCGTCGAGCGCGATCATCCCGCCGAACGCCGACCGCGGCAGCTCCCCCGCGAACGACGCCGCGACGGGCAGGAGGGCCGCTGCGATCGCGAGCGACGCGAGCGACGCCCAGGCGAGCGCCCTCTCCCGCTCCCTCTTGACGACGGCCGCCCAGAGCAGGATCCCGAGCGCCAGCTCGGAGAGGATCAGCTCGGGCAGGATGACCAGGAGGTCGGAGAGCGGGAACGGGAGGGCCACGGGTCAGTTCCCCCTGGGAGCGGCCTCGGGAAGGGCGGCGGCGGCCGGGAGGACGGCGGTGGCGGACGGGACCGGCGCCGCCGGCGCCGCGGAGAGCGCGGCAGAGAGGGCCGGCGGCGCCCCCTTCGCCGCGTCGAGAGCCGCGACGATCTTCGCCGAGGCGGGGGCGGTCATCGCGAAGAACGGCTTCGGATAGACGCCGATCCAGACGCAGCAGACGATCAGCGGCGCCAGCGTCAGGACCTCGCGGAGGTTCACGTCCTGGAGCCCCTTGTTCTCCTCGTGCTTCAGCTCCCCGAAGAAGACCCGCTGGTAGAGCCAGAGGAGATACGCCGCGCCGAGGATGACGCCGACGCCGGCGAACAGGGCCCACTTCCAGTCGGCGAGGAACGCGCCGACGAGGATCGTGAACTCGCCGACGAAGCCGTTCAGGAGGGGGAGCCCGAGCGAGGCGAGGGCGATGATCATGAAGAGCGTCGCGTAGATCGGCATCACCTGCGAGAGGCCGCCGAAGTCGGCGATCTGACGCGTGTGGCGGCGCTCGTAGATGATCCCGACGAGGAGGAAGAGCCCGCCCGTCGAAAGGCCGTGGTTGATCGACTGGAGGACGCCCCCCTGCATCCCCGCGTTGTTCAGCGCGAAGAAGCCGAGCATCACGAATCCGAGGTGGGCGACCGAGGAGTAGGCGACCAGCTTCTTGATGTCCTTCTGGACCATCGCCACGAGGGAGCCGTAGAGGATTCCGACGATCGCGAGGACGACGACCGTCAGCTGCACCCAGCGCGTGGATGCGGCCGACGGGAAGATCGGGAGCGAGAACCGGAGGAACCCGTAGGTCCCCATCTTGAGGAGGACGCCGGCGAGGATCACCGAGCCCGCCGTGGGGGCCTCGACGTGCGCGTCGGGGAGCCACGTGTGGAACGGGAACATCGGCACCTTGATCGCGAACCCGAGGAAGAACGCCCAGAAGAGCCAGAGCTGGAGGTCCGCCGGGATCTGCGGCGCGATCGCGTGGAAGTGGAGGATGTCGAACGTCGGAGCGTTCCCGAGCCCCTTCCACCAGAGGAACCCGGTCGTGTTGAAGAAGTAGAGGGCGATGATTCCGACGAGCATGATCACCGACCCGAAGAGCGTGTAGAGGAAGAACTTGATCGCCGCGTAGAGCTTCCTCGGGCCGCCCCAGACCCCGATGAGGAAGTACATCGGGACGAGCATGACCTCCCAGAAGACGTAGAAGAGGAAGAAGTCGAGGGCGCAGAAGACCCCGATCATCCCCGTCTCCAGGAGGAGCAGGAAGATGTAGTACTCCTTCTCCCGGGTCTTCACCGCCGTGTACGAGGCGTAGATCGAGATGACGCTGAGGAGCGTCGTCAGGAGGATCAGGAGGGCCGCGATCCCGTCGACGCCGAGGGAGTACCTCACGCCGAGCGAGGGGATCCAGGAGAGATCCTCGCGGAAGAGGAAGCCCGCCGATTCCCGGAAGCCGCGCGCGAACCAGAGCGGGAGCGAGGCGAAGAAGGTCAGCCCCGCGACGGCCGTCGCGAGGGCCTTGATCGGCCCCGTCTTCTCCCGCGGGAGGAAGAGGATCGCCAGCGCCCCGGCCGTCGGGAGGAGGATGAGGAGGGAGAGGAGTCCGTTCATTCGGCGTCCTTACACGTCACGCGAAGATGATGTAGATGCAGACGAGGGCGAAGACGCCCGCGGCCATCCCGAATGCGTAGTTCTGCGTCTGGCCCGACTGGAGCTTCCCGTAGCCCTTCCAGGCCGCCTGGAAGGAGTCGCCGACGCCGTTCACCGCACCGTCGACGAACGTCCTGTCGAACCAGTTCGAAACGTGGGAGAGCCCCACGGTGAGGTGGCGCGTGCCGTTCACGACGCCGTCGACGACGCGGGCGTCGATCTCCCAGAGGAGACGCCCGCCCTTCTTGACGAGCCCGTTCACGAAGACCGCCTCGTACGCCTCGTCGACGAAGTACTTGTTCCGCACCCAGCGATAGGCGTTCGGGAACGCGGCGACGACCTTCGCCGGGAGCGCCCAGGGCGCCGACCCCTTGTAGAAGAACGTCGTCGCCAGGAGGATGCCGAGGCCGGCGATCGCGACCGAGCCGAGCATGAGGCCGTACTCGAGCGCGTGCGAGGCCTGGTGCGGGTGCGGCGTCCAGTCGGGCGGCAGAGCCGGGAAGGCCGGGTGGAGGAACGCCTCGAAGCGGTTCCCGCCCGGGACGATGAAGTTCGGGATGCCGACGTACCCGACGACGACCGCGCCGACCGCGAGGATCCAGAGGACGACCGTCATCGTCGCCGGGGACTCGTGGACGTGCTCCCAGGTCTCCTTCGGCCCCCGGTACTCGCCGAAGAACGTCATCTTGATCAGGCGGAACATGTAGAAGGCGGTCAGGCCGGCGGTGAGCGCCGCGAGCGCCCAGAGCCACGGGTGCCCCTGGAGGAAGGTCTCGCCGAGGATCAGGTCCTTCGAGAAGAAGCCGGAGAGGAGCGGCACCCCCGAGATCGCGAGCGTCGCGATGAGCATCGTCCTATACGTGTGCGGGATCTTCGAGCGGAGCCCGCCCATCGCCGTCATCTCCTGCTCCCCCGAGAGGGCGTGGATCACGGAGCCCGAGCCGAGGAAGAGGCAGGCCTTGAAGAAGGCGTGGGTGAAGACGTGGAACATCCCCGCCCCGAACGCGAGGACGCCGCAGCCGAGGAACATGTAGCCGAGCTGCGAGACGGTCGAGTAGGCGAGGACCTTCTTGATGTCGGTCTGCGCGAGGCCGATCGTCGCGGCCACGAACGCCGTCACTCCGCCGAC
Source organism: Acidobacteriota bacterium (assembly GCA_022711615.1). Lineage (GTDB taxonomy): Bacteria > Acidobacteriota > Thermoanaerobaculia > UBA5066 > UBA5066 > UBA5066. The sequence continues at coordinate 3,674 of JAKLER010000167.1, read as the reverse complement.
GACGGCCACGACGAACGAGGCGTCGTGCGTCAGGAGCCCCCAGACCGAGGCCCCCTCCCCGAGCGTCTTCAGCGCCCACTCGTGGGAGATCCGGAAGAGGACGTTGCAGCGAACGACCATGTAGACGCCGGCGGTGACCATCGTGGCGGCGTGGATGAGGGCCGAGACGGGCGTCGGGCCGGCCATCGCGTCGGGGAGCCAGACGTAGAGGGGAATCTGGGCGCTCTTGCCCGTCGCCCCGACGAAGAGGGCGAGGCAGGCGAACGTCACGAGGCCGCCCGCCGCGTACGTGGCCGGGGTCGCGGCGGCCGCCGCGAACATCTTCCCGAAGTCGACCGTCCCGAACATCGCGACGCAGGCGAAGAGCCCCATCAGGAAGCCCCAGTCGCCGACGCGGTTCATGATGAAGGCCTTCTTGCCGGCGTCCGCCGCGAAGTCCTTCGTGTAGTAGTAGCCGATGAGGAGGTACGAGCAGAGGCCGACGCCCTCCCAGCCGACGAAGAGGATCGCCAGGTTCGCCCCGAGGACGAGCGTCAGCATCGAGAACATGAAGAGGTTCAGGTACGAGAAGAACCGTCCGTACCCCTCGTCGTGCCCCATGTAGCCGACGGAGTAGACGTGGATGAGCGTCCCGATGAACGTCACGAACCCGAGCATCAGGGCGGAGAGCGGGTCGAGGCGGAAGGCGACGTCGACCGTGAAGTCGGGGGCGCCGAACCAGCCCGCGTTCGTCCCCATCGGAATCCAGGTCCAGAGGGTCGCGACGACCTCGCGGTGGCCGCCCGTCTCCTTCCACCAGGAGAGGATCGCGAGGAGGGCGAAGACGAACGAGAGGCCCGAGGCGACGGGGCCGATCCACGTGTGGACCGCCTTGAAGGGAATGTCGCCGTGCCCGCCGTGACCGTGGTCGTCGGGATCGGCCGCGTGCGCGGCGTGGGAGTCCCCGTGGCCGCCGCCGTGCCCGTGGGCGCCGAGCGGGGCGTCTTTTCCCCCGAGCTTCGAGTGGGCGACGAGGTAGAGGAGCCCGTTGACGAGGAATCCGAGGAGCGGGAAGACCGGGATCCAGGGGAGGAGCGTTTCGGCGCTCATCGGCTCAGCCCCTCATCTCCGCGGCGTCCTCGAGGTTCACCGACGACTTCAGCCGGTAGAGCGAGAGGACGATCGCGAGGCCGATCGCCGCCTCCCCCGCCGCCACGATGATGACGAAGACCGAGAAGACCTGCCCCGTCAGGTCGCCGAGCTGGCGCGAGAAGGCGACGAGGTTGATGTTCACGGCGTTCAGGATCAGCTCGATCGACATCAGGACGGTCAGGAGGTTCCTCCTCACGAGGACGCCGACGACGCCGATCGTGAAGACGACGAACGAGAGTCCGACGAAGTGGGCCAGGGTGATCATCTAGTCGAACCTCTCCATCGTCCGCTTGCCGAGGACGACGGCGCCGATCATCGCGACGAGGAGGAAGAGGGAGGCGATCTCGAACGGCAGGAGGTAGTCGCGGTAGAGGACCCAGCCGACCGCCTGCGTGTTCCCGAGGACCGTCTCGCTTCCGATGACCGTCGTGGCGAGGGCGGCCGGGTCGGCCGCCGGGGCCTTCCCCGCGAGCGCCCGCGCCTCGTTCACGACGACCCCGCCGACGACGAGGAGGAAGAGGAAGCCGAACCCGAGGGCCGGGACGGCCTGCCGGTGGAGGTAGCGCTCCGTCCGCTGCCGCTTCACGTTCACGAGCATGATCGTGTAGAGGAAGAGGACCATGACGCCGCCCGCGTAGACGAGGACCTGGACGGCGGCGACGAGCTCGGCCCGCGCCTGGACGTAGAGGCAGGCGACCCCGAGGAACGACAAGAGCAGGAAGAGCGCCGAGTGGATCGGCTGGCGCATGACGACGACGCCGACGGCGCCGACGACGACGACCGCGGAGAAGAGCCAGAAGAAGAAGAGGCCCGGTTCCACGTCACTTCTCCTTGGCCGGGTTCGCCGGCGCCTTGTCGGGGTCGACGCCGGGGTACGGCTTCACGTTCCCGTCCCACTTCGTCAGCTTCGCCTTGTCGAGGTAGAGGGCCTCGTCGCGCTCGTAGACCCCGAGCTCGTAGGTCTTCGTGGCGAGCCAGATGGAGCGCGGGTTCGTCGGGCAGGCCTCCTCGCAGAGGCCGCAGAACATGCACCGCTTCATGTCGAGGTCGAAACGGTCGAGCTTCTTCTCGGCCTTCCCCTCGGGCGTCTTCTCGGTGTGCCAGTCGATGTAGATGATGTTGATCGGGCACTCGATCGCGCAGAGCGTGCACTTGATGCAGCGCTCCTCGTCGAGGCGGAACATCCCCCGGAAGCGCTCCGAGGGCTCCTTGCTCTGCTCCGGGTACTCGATGGTGTCGGCCTTGCGGCCCGCGTGCCGGGCCGTGACGCGCAGCCCCGCGAAGATGTCGAGGAGGAGGACGCGGTCGAGGAAGCTCACGCGCGCACCTCCACCTTCTCCGCGGCCATCCGCGTCGTGACGGACGCCCGGGCCGGGCGCCTCCAGGCCGCGACGAGGCCCGCGGCGACGAGGAGGACGAGGACCGCCCCGAGGACCTTCAGCCCGGCGGCTCCCCAGAGGGCCGCGAGCGCGACGAGGAAGAGGTTCCCGAGCGAGATCGGGATGAGCGCCTTCCAGCCGAGCGCCATGAGCTGGTCGAAGCGGTAGCGCGGGAACGTCGCCCGGAACCAGATGTAGACGAGGAGGAAGAGGAAGACCTTCCCCGCGAACCAGAAGAACGCGGGGACGACGTCGAGGAACGAGAGCCAGGCGACGTTCGGGAAGGGGCGGAGCCAGCCGCCGAAGAAGAGCGTCGTGGCGACCGCGCCGATCGAGATCATGTTCCCGTACTCGGACATGAAGAAGATCGCCCAGCGGAAGCCCGAGTACTCGGTGTGGAACCCGCCGACGAGCTCGCTCTCGGCCTCGGGGAGGTCGAACGGCGTCCGGTTCGTCTCGGCGACGCCGGAGACGAAGTAGAGGAAGAAGGCGACGAGGCCCGGGAAGACGAACCAGACCCCGGCCTCCTTCTGCGCCTCGATGATCTCCACCATCGAGAGCGACCCCGCCATCAGGACCGCGGCGACGACCGCGAAGCCCATCGGGACCTCGTAGCTGATGAGCTGCGCCGCCGAGCGGAGGCCGCCGAGGAGCGGGTACTTCGAGTTCGACGACCAGCCGGCGAGGATGATTCCGTAGACGCCGATCGAGGAGACCGCGAGGATCAGGAGGAGCGCGACGTTCACGTCCGCCGCGGCGTGGAGCGGGGTCGTCACGCCGAAGAGGGTCAGCTCCGGGCCCCAGGGGACGAGGCCGAGGACGACGACCGCGGGCATGAAGAGGAGGAGCGGCCCGAGGAGGTGGATCACCTTCTCGGCCCGGGACGGGACGACGTCCTCCTTGAAGACGAGCTTCACGACGTCGGCGATCCACTGGAAGAAGCCGGCGGGCCCGACGCGGTTCGGACCCTTCCGGATCTGGAGCCGGCCGAGGCCGCGGCGCTCGATCCAGGTCAGGATCCCGGCCGCGGTCGCGACCAGGATGACGGTCAGGAGCCCCTTCACGAAGGGGACGAGGACGTTGTGGACGAGGCTCTCGGACATCGCGTTCCTACCGGTCGACTTCGCCGAGGACGATGTCGATCGTCCCGATGACGGCCACGAG
>JAKLER010000166.1 GCA_022711615.1 Acidobacteriota bacterium | reverse complement strand
CGACGGGCTCGGGAGCCGTCGGTGTTGCCGCGACCGGCTCGGGGACCGCGGCGGGCGGGACGACCGGCTCGGAGGCGTCGTCGGCCTCGTGCGCCTCGTACGAGCCCGCGGCCGGAGCGACGGGAACCGCGGACGCGACCTGCACCGGGGGCTCCGTCGCTCCGCCGAACGAGATCGAGACGGTCGAACCGCTCTGACGGAGGACCGGGAGGGATTCCTTCTCGAGGTCGAAGACGACGCGCGTGACCGCCGTCGGCTCGGTCCGGAACTGCGAGACGCGGACCCGGGCGACGCCGGCGGCATCGACGTCCTCGGCACGGAAGCGCGACGCGTTCCGCACGCCCGAGAGGTCGACGACGAAGCGCGGCGGGCTCGGAAGCGTGAACGCCTCGTAGGAGATCTCTCCGTCGGCCTCGAGCCGGACGGAGAGCGCGCCGTCCCGGGCCTGCGTCGCGACGCGCGCGAGGCGGGTCGCGGCGGCGCCAGCCGCCTCGTGGCGGGCGACGACGACCGCTTCCGTCGACGTCGCCGCGGGTGCGGCGGCGACCGGGGCGGCGGCCTGCGGAGCGGCCTCGGAAGGCGCCGGCGGCGTGGACTGCGCGACGACCGGCTCCTCGATCCGCGGGAGGAGCGCGATCGACATCGCGCGGGCCGCCGGGTCCCCGGCGAGCTGAGCGTCGAGCGCGCCGCGCCCGGTCAGCTCGAAGCGGACCTGGGGCTGGCCGAGCTCCGAGAACGACCGCATCTCGAGCGCGGTCAGGAGCGTGCCGTCGGCGCGCGGCGGCTCGAGGCCGGGCGTGACGACCGTGCCGGGGAGGTCGACCACGAGGGTCTTCGACCCTTCGCGAGCGTAGACCATCGGCCGCAGCGGGCCGTCCGCCGCCAGCAGGAGCCTGGGGGCGTCCCCGTCGATCAGGAGCGCGGCGCTCGTCAGGACCGACGGGACCGCCGACGCGGAGGCGAGGTTCTCCGTCGTCGGTGCGGGTCCGGCCTGCGAAGAGCAGCCCGCGGCCGCGAGGGCCGCGACGAGGATGACCGCGAGCCCGGGTGCCGAGAACCTTCCAGTTCGAAACATGGTTCCTCCCCACGAGAGGTTCGAGGTGCCGAGGGGCCGACCGGGTTCGAGGCAAGTCGTCTTGATCGTCATCGAACTTCCTTCGCTCACGGCTTCGCCTGGAGGGCCAGCGCCTTGACGACGTCCCGGAAGGGCTTCGGGCTCGTCGGGTCGTTGACGTTCTGGCGGAACACGATCTCGGTCGGGCCGATCTCCATGACCTCGCCGTCGAAGACCGTGGTTCCCTTCCGGAGCAGGTACGAGCGGTTGTCGCCGCCCCTCATCATCGCGATCCACCCCTGACGGGTCCGGATCGTCCCCTGGAGCTCCAGCTCCTCGACGAGCATCCCGGCGATTCCGGGGGGCCTCTGCCGGTCCTTGTCGTCCTGAGTCCGAAGCAGGAGGGATCGGAACGGGTCGCGGCGCCCGCGGACCTCGTAGGTATAGGCCGGGGCGGAGGTGTCCTGCTCACCCGGAACCGGGACGGCGATCCCCGTCTCCGCCGGCGGCGTCGTCGGCGGGGGCGCGGGCTCCTGCCCGAGCGCGGGCGAGGCGAGGACGAGGAGCGAGGCGGCGGCGAGGATCGTCCCCGCCGAGGAGCACGGCAGCTTCATCAGACGCCTCCCTCGCGGCTCGCGCCGGACGGGATCGCAGCGGGAGCGGCCGGTGCCGCCCCGCCCGGAGGTGCGGTGGCCCCGGGCCCGGACGCCTGGTCGCCGAGGTAGATGAACGTCTTCAGAGTGAAGGTCGCCCCGAGCGTGCGGCCGAGCCTCGCGTCCGGATACCCCGTCATCGTCAGCGACTCGACGTTGATGATCCGGGAGAAGCGGGCCATCTTGTCGAAGAAGAGCGCCAGGTTGTGGTACGTCCCGTCGAGGACCACGTCGATCGGCCACTCGGCGTAGAAGTCCTTGTTGACGTATTCCTTGGGCCGGAAGTCCTTCAGGAAGAAGTCGCCCTGCCGCGTGAGGGCCTCGATCTTCTTGATGAGCTCCTCGGTGTTCCGCTTCGTCGGCAGGATCTCGAGGAGGCGGTTCAGGTCGAGCTCGATCCGCCGGACCTCCTCGCGCAGCTGCGGGAGCCTCCGCTCGGCCACCCGGCCCCTCTCGATCTTCTCCTGCAGCTGCCCGTACTCGGCCTTCAGGCCGGCGAGCCGCTGCTGCATCTCCTTGAAATTCGGGTACTGCCAGTTCGCGACGGCCCAGAGCCCGACCGCGAGCGCGAGGCCGATGCCGAGGCCGTAATACCAGGGCTTGTCTTCGAGCTGCTTCAGTTCGATCGCCACGTCGGCCCCCTCAGTTCCCCGCGGCCGGCGCGGCTGGAGCGGCAGGCGCGGGAGCGGGCTCGCCCCCGGCCGGCGCGCCGGATACGAACTGGGTCCTGTCGAGATCCGCGAATACGAAGGTCAGCCCGAAGTTGTAGAGGTTCGAGGCGCCGGCGCTCGCGGCGGTGATCGCCGTGACCTTCGGCTCCTGGAACGCCGAGACCCGCTTGAGGTTCTCGAGGTAGTTCGCGACGGCCGGCGGGTTGAGCGCCTTTCCGTCGATCGTGATGCTGTTGCCCGTCACCTGCATCCTCTCGATCCAGAGGAGGTCCGGGAGGGCGTTGGAGACCTCGTCCATCAGCCGGACCGGCCCGCGCTGATTCGCCTTGAGGGCGTTGATCAGGTCGACCTTCTTCTGGAGCTTCGCCTTCTTGTCCTCGAAGTCGGCGACCTCCTTCAGGACGGCCTCCAGCCGGGTGACCTCCTGCTGAGCGATCCGGTTCTTCTCCTGCTGCTCCTTCAGGCGCGACGCCTCGACCCACCACTGGACGCCGACGACGAGGAGCCCGATGAGGAGCCCTCCGAGGATCAGGAAGAGGTTCAGGCGGCCGGCGCCACCGAGCGCCGAGACGCCCTTCTTCTTCTTCTGGGGCTTCGCTTCGGAGAGGAGGTTGATCTTGATCATCTGGCCTCCTCCGTCACTCGCCGAGCTTCCGCACGGCGAGCCCGACGCCGATCGCCAGCGACGGGCCGTTCTCCGAGAGCCAGGCCGGGTCGACGGAGCGGTCCTCGGCGACGACGGAGCGGAACGGATTCATGATCTCGACGGGCAGGCCGAAGCGGTCCTTGAGGACTTCGTCGAGCTGCCCGACCCGCGAGCCTCCGCCGGAGAGGACGATCGTGTCGACCTTCTCCGAGCCGGAGGTCGCGTGGAAGAAGTCGATCGTCTTCTGGAGCTCGCCGGCGACGTCCTCGCAGACGCCCGCGAGGACGGGCTGGATGCTCTGCGCGGACTGCCCTCCGACCGGCTCTCCCTTCTTGAGCGCCTCGGCCTGCTCGAAGTTGAGGGAGAAGGCCTTCTGGAGCGCGTCCGTGAACTGGTTCCCTCCGAACGTGATGTCGCGCCAGAAGACCGTCTGGCCGCTCGCGAGGATGTTCACGTTCATCACCGACGCGCCGATGTTCACGAGCGCGACGACGCGCGTCGGGTCGAGGCCGTAGTTGACCTCGTAGCAGTTCTGGAGGGCGAAGACGTCGACGTCGACGAGGCCGGGAGTCCGCCCCGCCTGCGTGACGACGTTCTTGTAGTCGTCCACCTTCTCCTTCTTCGCCGCGACGAGGAGGACTCCCATCGTCTCGCCCGGGACGCCGGGATCGAGAACGACGTAGTCGAGGTAGACGTCGTTGATGTCGAACGGAACGTACTGCTCCGCCTCCCACCGGATCGACTCGGAGAGCTCCTCCTCCGGCATCGTCGGGAGCTGGATCTTCTTGACGATGACGGAGTGGCCCGAGACGGAGACGGCGACGTTCGGGTTCTTGATACCGGTCGATGCGAGCAGGCGGGAGATCGTCTCGACGACGAGCGAGGAATCCATGATGGCGCCGTCCACGATCGCTTCCGGCGAGAGACTCTCCAGCCCGGCCTTCACGAGCTGGAACTGCCCTTCCTTCCCTGCCCGGAGCTCGACCAGCTTGATGGCGGACGAGCCTATGTCGAGACCGACGAGGTTCTTGGCCTTGCGGAACAACACGGTGCGGTCTCCCTCCCTCTACGTTCCGGAACCGACGCGACACCCTGACACGAGCTGGGTAAAGCCTTTGTGGTGGCTATGTTGCGCGGGTCGTCCGAGACTGTCAAGGACGAGTAAGGCCCGAAATGCCTCTGGACACCGAGGCCGAGGGGCGTTATAAGTCGCAGTTCCGGCGGCGACTCCGGCCCGCTCCGACGAGGACGGTCCCGGGGCGCCGCCGGGCATCGCGTTCAGGAATCAGAGGGAGTCCCCCCATGCCCCAGATGTGTGAAGTCTGCGGAAAGGCCCCGGTCGCCGGTCGCCGGGTCAGCCACGCCCACAACGTCACGAACCGGCAGTTCAAGCCGAACCTCAGGAGGGTGCGCGCGGCGGTCCCCGGCGGCTCGAAGAGGGTCACGGTCTGCACCCGCTGCCTCCGGTCCGACAAGATCACGAAGGTCGTCCGCTGACCCCGCCGCCCGCCGCGGGGAGGGCGCTCCCCGCCGGCGAGGCCCGGTCTCTCAGCGCGACCCGATCCGGGAGACGTTGAACTTCCGTCTCACTCCGGTGACTCCCGGGACGGACCGGATCGCGAGGAAGAGCTTGTCGAGGTGGCGGCGCCCCGGCGTCGTGACGCTCCCCTCGATGAGCGCCGTCCCCCCGGGGCTCGTCCGCGCCTCGATCGACTCGATGTTCGACTCCGCGTCCGAGATGACCTGCGTGATCCTCGCCAGGATCCCCGGTCGGTCCTCGACCTCGACCACGAAGTCGACCGTGAACGATGCGTCCTTCCCGACGTGCCACTCGACCTCGATCTCCCGGCTCGGGTCGAAGAGGAGGTTGCGCACGTTCGGGCAGGCCGCGGCGTGGACCGACACCCCGCGCCCCCGCGTCACGTAGCCGACGATCTCCTCCCCGGGCACGGGACGGCAGCACTTCGCGAGGCTCGCGAGGAGGTCGTTCTCGCCGCGGACGAGGATGCCCGTCCCGCCGAGCGGGAGGATCTTCCGGACGACCTTCCTGAGGGCGTCCGTCCGCGACGGCGTCCTGTCGGCCGCGGGCTCGTCCTGCGGGAAGAGCTTCTGGACGACCGCGCGGGGGGGGACCTTCCCGTAGCCGATCTCCGCGAGGAGGTCGTCGACGCGCGGGACGCCGAAGTCGGCCAGGATTCCGTCGAGCGCCTTGGCGTCGACGAGCTTCCCCAGCGAACGCTTGACCTTCTTGAGCTCCTTCTCGAGGAAGCGCCGCCCGATCTCGACCGACTTCTGCTTCTCCTTCGTCTGGAGGAACGCCCGGATCTTGTTCCGGGCGCGCGACGTCACGACGAACGCGAGCCAGTCGCGCGACGGGGCGCCCGACGGCGCCGTGAGGATCTCGACGATGTCGCCGTTCACGAGCGGGGTCCGGAGCGGGACGAGCCGGCCGTTCACCCGGGCGCCGACGCAGCGGTGCCCGACGTCGGTGTGGATCCGGTAGGCGAAGTCGACCGGCGTCGCGCCGCGCGGGAATGAGTAGACGGCCCCCTTCGGCGTGAACGTGTAGACCTCGTCGGCGTAGAGGTCCATCTTCAGCGAGGAAAGGAACTCCCTCGGGTTCGCGATGTCGCGCGTCGTCTCGAGGATCTGGCGGATCGCCGCGATCCCCTCCTCGTCGACCTTCCGGCTCCCGCGCCCCTCCTTGTACTTCCAGTGCGCCGCGATCCCCTGCTCCGCGACGAGGTCCATCTCGCGCGTCCGGATCTGGATCTCGAACGGCGGCTCCCCTTCCGGGATCACCGTCGTGTGGAGCGACTGGTAGAAGTTCTGCTTCGGCATCGCGATGTAGTCCTTGATCCGGCCCGGGACGGGCCGCCAGGCCTGGTGGACGATGCCGAGGGCGCTGTAGCAGTCGCGGACCGAGTCGACCAGGACGCGGAACGCGAGGACGTCGTAGAGCTGGTCGAGCGGGATCGACTGACGGATCAGCTTCTGGCGGATGGACCAGAGGCGCTTCACGCGGCCGGTCACGTCCGCGGGGACTCCCGCCTCGTCCAGGCGGGCGCCGATGTCGACGCGGAGGCTCTCGATCGCGGCGCCCGACGCCTTCATCCGCTCGTCGACCGCCGCCGAGAGCGCCGCGAACTCGTCCGGGTGGAGGTATCGGAACGAGAGGTCCTCGAGCTCCCCCTTGATCCGGCCCATCCCGAGCCGGTTCGCGAGCGGGGCGTAGATCTCCATCGTCTCGGCCGCGATCACGCGCCGCTTCTCCTCGCGGAGGTGGTGGAGCGTCCGCATGTTGTGGAGCCGGTCGGCGAGCTTGACGAGGATGACGCGGAGGTCCCCCGTCATCGCGAGGAGCATCTTCCGGAACGTCTCGGCCTGCTGCGCCTCCTTCGAGGTGTAGGCGTAGCGGCCGATCTTCGTGACCCCGTCCACGACCTCGGCTACCTCGCTCCCGAAGAGCGAGGCCAGCTCCTCCTTCGTCGTCTTCGTGTCCTCGAGGACGTCGTGGAGGAGGCCGGTGGCCACGGAGACCTCGTCGAGCTTCAGCTCCGCGAGGAGCATCGCGACCCCGATCGGGTGGACGAGGTACGGCTCTCCCGAGGAGCGGAGCTGGTGCCGGTGCGCCTGGGCCGAGAAGATGTACGCCCTCCGGAGGAGGTCCTCGTCGGCCCCCGGAAGGTAGCTCTCGACCGCGTCGAGGATGTCCTCGAACCTCAGCACGGACTGATTATGGCGTCCCCGCCTCCGCGCTGCGCGCCAGGCGGGGTTCGGGTAACCTCCGCCGGATGTCGATGCCGGCCCCCGCGCCCGAGACCGCCCCGGCCCCCGAGCCGACGACGCCCGCCGCTCCCGCCCATCCCCTGCTGCGGGCCCTCGCCGCGCCGCGCCGGTGGATCCGGGGGCTCTACGACTGGACGATGCGCTGGGCCGACAAGCCCCACGCGCTGGCGGCCCTCTTCCTGATCGCCGTCGTCGAGTCGTCGGTCTTCCCGATCCCGCCCGACGTCCTCCTCATCGCGATCGTCGCGGCCTCGCCCCGCCTCTGGGTCCGCTCCGCGGCGCTCTGCACGATCGGATCGGTCATCGGCGCCGGCGGCGGGTACCTCATCGGGACCGCGTTCATGGCGACGCTCGGCCAGCGGATCGTCGAGTTCTACAACGCCCAGCACCACTGGGCGAAGGTCGTCGAGCTCTACAACGGTGAATGGGGGATCTGGTTCCTCGCGGCCGCCGCGTTCACGCCGATCCCCTACAAGGTCGCCACGATCGCGGCCGGGGCGACCGGGATGGCCTTCGTACCGTTCCTGCTCGTGAGCATCCTCGGCCGCGGAGCGCGCTTCTTCCTCGTGGCCGGGCTGCTCCGGCTCTTCGGCCCCGCGATCCGCCGGACCCTCGAGAAGAACTTCGATCTCGCGGCGCTCGCGTTCCTCGTCCTCCTCGTCGGGGGCTTCCTCGCGCTGAAGTACTTCTGATCCGGACCGGCCTCTCGATGCGCTCGGGCCCGCGGGCCCGGCTGCGCAGCCCGTCCTCCTATCCCTCGCGCTCGGCGCGGGGCGGGAAGACGAGCGAGAGGACGATCGAGGCGGCGAGGAGCGCGCCGATGATCCCGAGCGAAAGGCCGATCGGGAAGTGCCCGCCGAAGGCGTCGTTCAGCCACGCCATCTTCAGACCGACGAAGACGAGGACCAGGCCGAGGCCGTACTTCAGCAGGTGGAACTTGCCGACCGCGCCCGCGAGGAGGAAGAAGAGGGCGCGCAGGCCGAGGATCGCGCAGATGTTCGACGTGAAGACGAGGAGCGGCTCGCGCGTGATCGCGAAGATCGCCGGGACGGAGTCGATCGCGAAGACGACGTCGGAGATCTCGATGAAGACGAGGGCGAGGAGGAGCGGCGTCCCCATCAGCCGCCCCCCCTCGCGGGCGAAGAGGTGCGGCCCGTGGAGCTCGTGCGTGAGCGGCATCCAGCGCTTCAGCGCCTTCAGGACCGCGTTGTCCGCCGGGTCGACCGGCTTGTCCGGCCCGAAGACGAGCTTGACCCCGGTGATCACGAGGAATGCCCCGAAGACGTACATGACCCAGTGGAACTGGAGGAGGAGCGCGCCGAGCGCGATGAAGATCGCCCGGAAGACGAGCGCGCCGAGGATCCCCCAGTAGAGGACCCGGTGCTGGTAGGCGGCCGGGACGCCGAAGAACTGGAAGAGGACGACGAAGACGAAGATGTTGTCGACCGAGAGCGCCTTCTCGATGACGTAGCCCGTCAGGAACTCGAGGAAGACCTGCCGGGCCGCCTCGTCAGGGACGAAGCCCGGGACGGCCAGGAGGCGCGCGTCGGCCCCGAAGCGGGCGGAGGCCCAGAAATAGAGGACCGTTCCGACGCCCATCGCCACGACGACCCAGACGGCGCTCCAGGCGGCGGCCTCGCGGAACCCGACGACGTGCGCCTTCCTGTGGAAGACGCCGAGGTCGAGGGCGAGCATCCCGACGACGAAGACGACGAAGAGGCCGTAGACCCACCAGGTCTCGGCGAAGGGGAAGAGGGAGACGCTCGTCATCGGAGTCCTCTCGGGCGGCCGGGGAGACCGGGCGCCGGGGCGCCCTCATCGTGGCCGCGCCGCCCGGCGCGGCCACGATGGGAGAGAGGGTGCGGCCTCAGCGGCCCTTCGCGGCCGCCTTGCCCGCCTTGCCCGCGTCCGGGACGGAGGCGGGGTGGGCGGCGGCGCGCTTCGCCTTCCAGGTCTCCCAGTTCACGACCCAGGGGGCCGCGATGAAGATCGTGGAGTAGGCGCCGATGAACGCGCCCACGAAGAGGACGAACGAGAACCCGCGGATCACCTCGCCGCCGAAGAAGAAGAGGGCGGCGACGGTGAGGAACGTCAGGAACTGGGTCAGGAACGTCCGCGAGAGCGTCTCGTTGATCGAGCGGTTCACGAGGAGCGCGAACGGCTCCTTCTTCGGCTTCTCGAGGTTCTCGCGGATCCGGTCGTAGATGACGACCGTGTCGTTCGCGGAGTAGCCGATCAGGGTCAGGAAGGCGGCGACGACCGTCAGCGAGATCTCGACGCCGAAGATGGCGCAGAGGCCGAGCGCGATGAAGGCGTCGTGGACGAGCGCGATGACGACGCCGGTGCCGTACGAGACCGAGCGGAACCGGAACCAGACGTAGACGAGGATCGCCGCCCACGAGAGGACGACGGCCCACGTCCCCTTCCGGCGGAGGTCCTTCCCGACGGCCGGGCCGACCGACTCGGCGCTGATGAGCGTCACGGGGCCGGCGACAGTCCTCTCCTTCAGCCAGGAGGCGACGGCGGGCGAGAGGCCGGGCGTCGCCGCGGCCGCGTCGAGGCTCGCGAAGAGCCCCGTCTCGGAGCGCTGCGCGATGATCGACTGGGCGATCCGGCCGTACTCCACGGTCGGGTTCGCGTCCGCGCGCCCGGCCATCCTCTCCGGGTCGTCCTGCTGGAGCTTCGCGGAGAGCGGATCGGCGCCGTTCAGGTTCAGGTCGAAGACGCCC
>JAKLER010000165.1 GCA_022711615.1 Acidobacteriota bacterium | reverse complement strand
TCCTCCGGTGGCTCGTGCGGAACCGGCAGCGCTCGGGGATCCAGGCCCGCTACCACGAAGCGACGGCGAAGGGTACGCCCCCCGCGCCCGAGACGCTCGGCCCGGCGCCGACGCCCGAACCGAGGGAGTAGCGATGGCCTTCCGCGTCCTCGTCGCCGGCGGCGCCGGCCTCGTCGGCTCGGCCGTCGCTCGGCAGCTCCTCGAGGAGGGGGCCGAGGTCGCCGTCGTCGACGCCCTCGTCGCGGAGGGGGACGGCCGGGCCGTCCGGGAGGCCCGGCTCGAGGCGCTCCGCCCCTACCCGAACGCGAAGGTCGTCACGGCCGACCTCTCGCTCCCCGGCGCCGCGGCCGAGGTCTTCCGCGACGTCCGGCCCGGGGCCGTCGTGAACGCGGCGCTCTTCCCGCCCGGCGGGCCGGGCCTGACGGCGATTCTCGAGGCGGCGCGCGCGCACGAGAGCCCGTTCCTCGTCCACCTCTCCGACGCCGCTCTCTACGGCCCCCCGGGCGCACCGGGCCAGCCCGCGCTCGAGGCCGAGCCGATAGACCCCGGGCGCGATCCCGTCCTCCTGCAGCGCATGGTCGAGGAGTCGCGCCTGCGAGGCTCCGACCTCCCCTGGGTCATTCTGCGTCTCTTCGGCCTGCTCGCCCCCGGCGCGCCGCCGAGCCGTTTCCCGCAGAACGCCCTCGAGTCCCTCCTCGAGGAAGAGGAGGTCGTCCTCCCCTCCGACGAGCCGCGCGATCTCCTCCACATCTCCGATGCGGTGCACGGCATCCTGGCCGCGCTCGCCCTCCGCCCGGCGGGGCGCACGATCAACCTCGGGAGCGGGCGTGGGGCCGCCCCCTCGCTCGTCCTCCGCCTCCTGGGCGACCGCGCGCACCGCCCGGTCCGCTTCCGTCTCGCAGGAGAGGCCCCGCGCCCCGTCCGGGTCGCCGACCTGGCGCTCGCCGGCGAGCTCCTCCGCTTCCGGCCCCGGACGACGCTCGAGACGTCGCTCGACGAGATCGTCTCCGCCCGGCTGGCGTCCGCCGAGACGACGACGAGCCGGCCGCGCCCCGCGGCCCGGCCGCTCCGCCCCGCCGCCGCGGCCCCGCCCTCGCCGGACGCGCCCCGGGAGGTCTCCCGGCGGGAGCTCTTCGGCTTCTTCCGGGGCCCGCTCGGCGGCGGGCGCTCCCGCTGAAGACAGACCCGCCCCGCCGACGCTAGACTCCTCCGGCTGGACACCGCCCCGCGGGAGTCCGTTTCTGGAGGAACGAATGAACATCTGCATGGTCGGAACGGGATACGTGGGCCTCGTGACGGGCGCCTGCCTCGCCGACTTCGGGATGGACGTCACCTGCGTCGACAAGGACGAGACGAAGATCGCCCTCCTCCGGAAGGGCGTCTCGCCGATCTACGAGCCGGGCCTCGAGGAGCTGATCCACAAGAACGCCCAGGCCAAGCGGCTCCACTTCGCGACGGAGATCCGCGAAGCGGTCGAGCGGGCGCTCGTCATCTTCATCGCGGTCGGCACCCCGCCCCGCGAGGACGGCTCGCCCGACCTCTCGTTCATCTTCCAGGTCGCCGAGACGATCTCGGAGCACATGAACGGGTACAAGGTCGTCGTCACGAAGTCGACCGTCCCGACCGGCACGGGGGCGCAGATCGAGGAGATCCTCCGGAAGAACCCCGGCGGGCACAAGTTCTCGGTCGTCTCGAACCCCGAGTTCCTCCGGGAGGGGTCCGCGATCGAGGACTTCATGCGCCCCGACCGCGTCGTCGTCGGCTCGCGCGACGCCGAGGCGATCGCGATCGTCAAGGACGTCTACTCGCCGCTCATCGTCGCGGGCGTCCCGTTCGTCGTCTCCGACGTCGAGTCGGCCGAGCTGATCAAGTACGCCTCGAACGGCTTCCTCGCGCTGAAGATCTCCTTCATCAACGAGATCGCCGCGATGTGCGAGCGGATGGGGGCCGACGTGAAGGACGTCGCCCGGGGGATGGGCCTCGACAAGCGGATCTCCCCCCACTTCCTCCTCCCCGGGCCGGGCTTCGGCGGCTCCTGCTTCCCGAAGGACGCCTCCGGCGTCGTCGACGTCGCCCGCAAGCACGGCTACACGTTCGAGATCATGGAGACCGTCCTCCGCGTGAACGCGACGGTGAAGGCCCGGATGGTCGAGAAGGTCGAGAAGGTCTGCGGGGAGCTCGCCGGGAAGCGGATCGCCATCCTCGGCCTCGCGTTCAAGCCGGAGACCGACGACATCCGCGACAGCTCGTCCCTCAAGCTGATCGAGGACCTCGTCGCCCGCGGCGCCTCCGTCGCGGCCTATGACCCGGCAGCGATGGAGAACACGAAGGCCGTCCTGCCGGGCATCGACTACGCCGACGACGTCTACGCGTGCGCGGCGGGAGCCGACGCCCTCGTCCTGGCCACCGACTGGAACCAGTTCCGCAAGCTCGACCTCGCGCGCCTCGAGGCGACGATGAAGGCGAAGCGCTTCGTCGACCTCCGGAACCTCTACGAGCCGCGGGAGATGAAGCGCCTCGGCTGGGAGTACGTGGCCATCGGGCGGGCCTGAGCGGCCCGGCCGGAGCCCCCCCCCGAACGAGGCCACGCCGACACCCGGGGCCGCCGCGGCGCGCCGGCCCCGGGTCCGGGAATCCCGACCCCGACGGGGTCAGGGCTTGCGGCGGTAGACCAGCGCGCGCTCCTGCGTCTCGCGCGCCTGGCGGATCGAGTACTTCCGCATCATCGTGCCGCCGGTCTCCGAGACCTCGGTCACGATCGTCTGCGTCGTCGCGAAGACGCTTCCCGCCTGCAGCATGCTGACGACGTGCTCGAACCGGCGCCCCTGCTCGAGCCACTTCGCGGTGACCGTGGCGCGCTGGCCGCCGACGTCCTGCGGGCGGGACTTCCCGTCCAGCATCACGACCATCGGCTCGCCGACGGGACGCTCCCCGACGAGCTTCGTGATCGTGACCTGGGGGTCCTTCACGTCGATCTTCAGGTCGACGCCTTTCAACGCCTCGGGGACGTTCTTCGACGCCTTGGCGTCGAAGAGCCAGATCCCCTCGAGGGTTGGCGGCTCCGCCGCGAGCGGGCCGGCCGCGGCGAAGACCAGGACCAGGAAACCGACGAGCGAGCGGAGCGAAGCCACTCTCATGCCGTCCTCCCCGAGCCCCGGCATCGGGGCTCCTCCGAACGCTCTATTGTGCTCCTCGCGGGTTTCCGTCTCCCTTTCGGTCGATCCCGTAGAATGTCGGGTTGCATGCGCATCGTCGTGACCGGCGCCGCCGGATTCCTCGGGAGCCACCTCTCCGACCGCCTCCTCTCCGAAGGGCACGAGGTCGTCGGGATCGACAACCTGATCACCGGCCACGTGAGGAACATCGCCCACCTGATGGGGAACCGGGCGTTTCGATTCCTCCACCACGACGTCACGGAGTACATCTACCTCGACGGGACGGTCGACGCCGTCCTCCACTTCGCCTCGCCCGCCTCGCCGATCGACTACCTCCAGATCCCGATCCAGACTCTGAAGGTGGG
Source organism: Acidobacteriota bacterium (assembly GCA_022711615.1). Lineage (GTDB taxonomy): Bacteria > Acidobacteriota > Thermoanaerobaculia > UBA5066 > UBA5066 > UBA5066. The sequence continues at coordinate 6,096 of JAKLER010000165.1, read as the reverse complement.
CGCCCTCGGCACCCACAAGGCGCTCGGCCTCTCCCACGCGAAGAAGGCCCGGTTCCTCCTCGCCTCCACATCCGAGGTCTACGGCGACCCGCTCGTACACCCGCAGCCCGAGAGCTACTGGGGCAACGTGAACCCCGTCGGGCCGCGCGGCTGCTACGACGAGGCGAAGCGATTCGCGGAGGCGATGACCGTCGCCTACCGGAACTTCCACGGCGTCGAGACGCGCATCGTGCGGATCTTCAACACGTACGGACCGAGGATGCGGGCGAACGACGGACGGATCGTCCCGTCGCTCATCAACCAGGCGCTCGCGGGCGAGCCCCTCACGGTCTTCGGAGACGGCTCCCAGACCCGCTCCTTCTGTTTCGTCTCCGACCTCGTCGACGGCATCTACCGGCTCCTCCTCTCGGACCAGTCCGACCCGTGCAACGTCGGGAACCCGGCCGAGATGACGGTCATGCAGTTCGCCGAGACGATCCGGCGGCTCACGGGCACCCGCTCCACGATCGTCCACAAGCCGCTCCCGGTCGACGACCCGAAGCAGCGCCGCCCCGACATCTCGCTCGCGAAGTCGAAGCTCGGGTGGGAGCCGAAGGTCGAGCTCGAGGAAGGCCTCGCCGCCACGATCGACTACTTCCGCGCGCTGCGCGGCTGAGGACCGCCCGATGGTTTCCGAGACGTACCTCCCGCCGGCCCGCCTCCTCGCCTCCTCCCGCTGGGCGGCCCTCGCCGTCGTCGTCGACGGAGCCCCCGCCGCCGCGATGACTTCCTACGCCCTCGCCCCGGACGGCGCGGCGCTCTACGTCCACCTCTCCCAGATGGCGCTCCACACCCGGGCCCTCCTGGCCGAGCCTCGCGCCGCGCTGGTCGTCTCGACTCCCGACGCGGGCGACGGCGACCCGCAGACCCTCCCGAGGCTCTCGCTCTCGGGCGTCGCCCTCGCGCTCGTCCCCGGGACGCCGGAGTACGAGACGGGAAAGGCGGCCTACGTCGCCCGGTTCCCCGGCGCCGAAGAGCGTTTCGCCCTCGCCGATTTCGTCCTCTTCCGCTTCGAGACCTCCGAGGCCCGATGGGTCGGCGGCTTCGCGCGCGCGCTCCGGATGTCGGGAGCGCAGCTCGCGGAGGCGATCGCGGAGGCGGGACCGGCCTGAGACGTCGTGGTGGGAGGCGAGGGGATCGAACCCCCGACCACCTGCGTGTAAAGCAGGCGCTCTGCCGCTGAGCTAGCCTCCCGTCCTCCGGCACGGTAGCCGGCGGGCGCCGCGGGCGTCAAGGAACCCGGGCGAGGCTCCCCGGAAGGCCCCCCTTCAGTCGATCTTCGGCGGCAGGACGGTGAAGTCGACGACCCCGAGGGAACGCCCGATCGGGTCGAGGACCTCGACCCGCCAGCGTCCGGGCTGCCCCTTCACGCCCTTCTTCGACCAGGTCCGGTAGACGGCTGCCCGCACCGGGAGGCGGACGCGCTGGACCTCCTTCGCCTCGAAGGACCAGACGTGGAAGACGAAGGCCTCGCCGGTCGCGCCTTCCACCCTCGTCAGGACGGCGACGCTCTCCACGTCGGGGCCGAACGTCCGCCCCTCGCTCTCGCACCCCCGGTCGACGATCTCCCGGCAGACGCTCAGCTCCGTGACGCGAAGCGGAGAGACGTCGGCCGCAGGCGGGGCCGCGAGGAGCGCCGGGGCGGCGAGAAGAGGGAGGAGAAGAACGCGACGCATCGGACTGCGGTCGGTCATGATAGCGGACGGAGGCCCCGTGCCCGTCCCCGGGGCGGAAACCCGGCCGCCGGCCCGACGTAGACTCTCCCATTGACCTTCGCCGGCTACGTCCTTCGCCACCTCCGCGCGAGGCCCCTGCGCGCCACGCTGACGGCCGGGGCCTTCGCGTTCTCGATCGGCCTCCTCGGCTTCCTGATGCTCCTGTCGTCGGCTCTCCGGAAGGAGTGGTCGCCCCACATGGCGCAGCGGATGATCGTCACGGCGAAGAGCTCCTTCTTCGACAAGCTCCCGATGTCCTACATGGCGAAGATCGAGGCGACTCCCGGGGTCGACACCGTCGTCCCGTTCGACTTCGTCGTCGGCTTCCACCGGGACGCCCGCCCCGAGAACCAGGTCCCGATCCAGTCGGCCCCGCCCGAGCCGATGCTCCGCGTCTACATGGAGGCCGCGGTGCCGGCCGAGCAGGCGAAGGCCTGGATCGAGGACCCGACGGGCGCGCTCGTCGGGCCGCTCCTCGCCGAGAAGCTCGGCTGGAAGGTGGGCGACCGGATCGTCCTGAAAGCGCCGGTCCCCGGCGGGGTCGTCGAGACGACGATCCGCGCCGTCATGGGCTATCGCCTCGACGCCGGGCTCTACCTCCACCGGCGGTACTTCTCGCAGCTCACCGCCGACGAGGGGCGGACGAACATGTTCTGGGTCCTCGCGAAGAGCCGCGGTGACGTCGACCGGGTGACCGCAGCCCTCTCCCGCGCGCTCGAGAACGTCCCCGTGCCGGTCCTCGCGATGACGGAGCGGCAGTGGCAGCTCCAGTTCCTCGAGATGCTCGGGAACGTGAACGCCCTGCTCGGAAGCGTCGGGGTCGCCACCGGCTTCGCCCTCCTCCTCATCACCGCCAACAGCCTCGCGATGAGCGCCCGAGAGCGGCGGAACGAGTCCGCCGTCCTCCGCGTCCTCGGTTTCCCGAGGGGAGCGATCGCGGGCTTCCTCCTCGGCGAGGCGCTCGTCTACGGTCTCGCCGGAGCGCTCTTCGGAAGCGCCGTCATGTGGGCCTTCGCGCGCGGCATCGGCGCCGCGCTCGACAAGACGCAGTACGCCGGCATGGGGCAGCTCCTCGTCCCCGACGCCCCCGCGCTCCTCTTCGCCGCGGCCGCCTCGCTCCTCCTCGCGCTCCTCGCCGGCCTCGTGCCGGCGCTGAACCTCGCGCGCCGCTCCGCCGTCGAGCTCCTCCGCGAGGCGGGCTGACCCGACCGGCCGGAAACCCGCTCCCGCCGCGGGCCGTACCTCCGACTCGGCGCCGCACCCGCGACGGTCCGCACGCGGCGCGTCCGACGAGGAGGAGTGAGATGGCTCGAATCGCCCGGGGAACGACGCGGAGGGACTTCCTCAGAGCCGGCGCCGCAGCGGGCGCTGCATTCGGCCTGGCCGGCACGGCCCTCGACTCTCTCGGGGCGAAGACTCCGGCCCCGAGGAAGCTCCTGATCCTCGGCGGAACGGCCTTCCTCGGCCCCGAGCTCGTCGAGGAGGCGAAGCGCGCCGGCTGGACCGTCACCCTCTTCAACCGCGGGAAAACGAACCCGCACCTCTTTCCCGACGTCGAGAAGCTCCGCGGCGACCGCCGGAGCGACCTGAAGGCGCTCGAGGGGCGTTCCTGGGACGCCGTCGTCGACACGTCCGGCTACTTTCCGAAGGACGTGGCGGCTTCGGCGAGGCTCCTCTCGAAGAGCGTCGGCCTCTACGTCTTCGTCTCGACGATCTCGGTCTACGGCGACACCTCGAAGCCGGGGATCGACGAGCGCGCCCCCGTCGCGAAGACCGACCAGCCCGACGCCGACAAGGTGTCCGGTGCGAACTACGGCGCTCTCAAGGCGCTCTGCGAGGAGGCCGCCGAGCGAGAGATGCCGGGCAAGGTCCTGGTCGTCCGGCCCGGCCTCATCATCGGCCCCGGCGACACGAGCGACCGCTTCACCTACTGGCCCGTCCGCGTCGCCCGCGGCGGCGAGGTCCTCGCGCCGGGCACGCCCGACGACCCGGTCCAGTTCGTCGACGTCCGCGACCTCGCCTCGTGGACGGTCGCGATGATCGGCAGGCGGCGGACCGGCGTCTTCAACGCCACCGGACCGAAGGAACCCCTGACGTTCGGGCCGATGCTCGCCGCCTGCCGTGAGGCCTCGGGCGCGGAAGCGACGTTCACCTGGGTCGACGCGAAGACGCTCGAGGAGCTGAAGATCGCCCCCTGGAGCGACATGCCCTGCTGGGTCCCTCCCGTCGGCGAGACCGCCGGGTCGCGCCGCGTGAACAACGGAAAGGCCGTCGGAGAAGGGCTCACGTTCCGCCCGATCGTGGAGACCGCGCGCGACACCCTCGCCTGGTGGAGGACGCTCCCCGAGGAGCGGCGCGCGCGGCTGAAGGCCGGCCTGACGCCGGAACGCGAAGCCGCCGCCCTCGCCGCCGTTCGCGAGAAGAAGGCGAAGGGCTGACGTGGCGCGCCTCCGCGCCCTCCTCGCGCGCGCCGTCGACCTGCGCGAGGGCGAGGGGCCGGCCCTCGGCTGGGCGAGCGCCTACTTCTTCCTCCTCCTCGCGAGCTACTACGTCATCCGTCCGCTCCGCGACGAGTTCGGGGTCCGCGGGAGCGAGAACGCGCTCTCCTGGCTCTTCGTCGGGACGCTCCTCGGCACGGCCGCCCTGAACCCGCTCTTCGCGGAGCTCGTCACGCGACTGACGCGGAAGGTCTTCGTCCCCGTCGTCTACCGGGTCCTCCTCGGGACGCTCGTCCTCTTCTGGGCGCTCCTCTCGTTCGCGCCCGATGGGTGGCGTCTCCCCGTCGCCCAGGCCTTCTTCATCTGGGCGAGCGTCTTCAACCTCTTCGCCGTCTCGGTCTTCTGGGGCTTCCTCGCCGACCTCTTCAGACCCGAGCAGGGGAAGCGCCTCTTCGGCTTCATCGCCGTCGGCGGAACGCTCGGCGCCGTCGCCGGAGCCGCGCTGACGGCCTCGCTCGCCGGGCCGCTCGGCCCGACGAACCTGATCCTCCTCGCGGCCGCCCTCCTCGAAGGGGCGGTCTTCTGCGTCCGCGGCCTCGTCCGCCACTTCCACGTCGACGACTCCACGTGCGCCGTCGCGCCGGGAGCCGAGCCGGAGGGGGTCCCGCCGGGGAGCGGCGCCCTCTCGGGCCTCGCGACCGTCTCGCGCTCGACGTACCTCCTCGCGATCTCCCTCTTCCTCCTCTTCTTCACCGTCAGCTCGACGTTCCTCTACTTCGAGCAGGCGCGGATCGTGAAAGCGACGTTCACCGACTCCGCGGCGCGGACCGCCTGGTTCGCCCGGATCGACCTCTGGGTGAACCTCCTCTCGGCCTTCACGCAGCTCTTCCTGGCCGGCCGCGTCGTCCGCCTGCTCGGCGTCGGCGGGACGCTCGTCGCCCTGCCGGTCCTCACGCTCGCCGGCTTCGCGGCGCTCGCCGTCTCCCCGACGGCGGGGATCCTCGCCCTCGTCATGGTGACGCGGCGGGCCGGCAACTTCGCCCTCTTCCGCCCGGCGCGCGAGGTCCTCTTCACCGTCCTCCCGCGCGAGGAGAAGTACGCCGCGAAGAGCTTCGTCGACACGTTCGTCTACCGCTTCGGCGACGTCGTCGGCGCGTTCGCCGACAAGGGGCTCCGCGCGCTCGGCGCCGTCGGCGCGACGCTCGCGGGGCTCTTCCTCCCGGTCGCGATCCTCTGGGCGCTCCTCTCGGCGTGGCTCGGGCGGCGCCAGGGGAAGCTCGCCGCGGCGCGGGAAGGCGGCGGGACGCCCGCGGATATCATCGCCGCCTGATGGACTGGCTCCTGAAGACCGAACCGTCGACCTACTCGTTCGAGGACCTCGTCCGTGAGAAGACGACCACCTGGGACGGCGTCACGAACGCGCAGGCGCGCCTCCACCTCCGCTCGATGAAGAAGGGGGACCGGCTCGTCGTCTACCACACGGGCGACGTGAAGGCCGCCGTCGGCCGGGCCACCGTCGGCGCGGCGCCGCGCCCCGACCCGGCCGACCCGAAGGGAACGGTCGTCGACGTGAAGGCCGGCAAGCCGCTGAAGCGGCCCGTGACGCTCGCGGAGATGAAGGCGGCGAAGCTCTTCGCCGGGTCGCCTCTCCTGACGATCGGACGGCTCTCCGTCGTCCCGCTGACGACCGAGCAGTACGCGTTCGTCGTCGGGGAGTGAGGCCCGCGTGAGGCTCGCGCGAGGCTCCCGGGACTCGCTCGCCGTGCCGGCCCGTCGCTGACGCCAATGCTTCTCTCCCGCGCCGCAGAGACGGCCCTGAAGGCTCTCCCCCACCTCGACCCGCGCGGCCCCGAGGCGCCGGGGCGCGAGGCGCGCGACCTCGCTCTCGCCTGCGACGAGCCGGC
>JAKLER010000164.1 GCA_022711615.1 Acidobacteriota bacterium | reverse complement strand
CCGTCTTCGTCCACGGGAGCTCGACGGGGATCAGGGCGAGGCCGGAACCCGCGCTCATGCGAGCTCGAGCCAGCCGAACCAGATCGGGTGGTGCTCCTTGTACCAGGCGAGGACCTCCCGGATGAGGACCTTCTTGTCGGGCGCGAGGACGGCGTCGTCGACCCGGTCGAAGTGGACGCGGATGCCGTTCTCGCCGAAGTACTCGAGCGCTTCCGACGCGAGCGTCTGGAGCTCGTTGCGGATCCGGCCCGAGTCGGAGACCTTCACCGGCCGCGTCTTCCAGTCCTGGCCGCGGTAGAAGCGGTCGAGGAGCGGCGAGAAGACGAGGCGCGTCTGCTCGAACGACTCCATCAGGCGGAGCGTCAGCGTCACGTCCAGGACCCCGCGCTCCGAGGCCGCACGCGTCGTGACGCGGTAGACCCCCTGCTTCACCTGCTCGACGCCCGCGAGGCCGGTGTAGGGCTCGGGGAGCATGCTCCCCATGAGCGAGAGGACGTGCCACTCCTTCTTCTGGAAGAAGTCGTCGGCGGTGACGGTCCGCTTGCCGAGCGGCATCGCCGCGTCGCGGGCGTTCGTCAGGATGCCCGCGTAGGCGAGGCAGTCCTTCGGCGTCACCTCGCGCTCGAGGATCCCGGCGAGGCGCTGCGGGAAATCCGGGGCGGCGGGGTCGAGGAAGAGGATCTGCCGCTCCCTCTCGTAGGAGACCTCGAACTTCGACGTCAGGACGCACATCGAGGTCCGGTTCCCGAGGATCGGGTCGAGGCTCGCCGCCTGGAGCGCCTCGGCCGAGGCCGCGTAGCCGTCCGTCACGAAGAGGTGCGTCCGCCCGTCGGGTCCCGTGAACGGCCCGACGCGGTAGGTCGGGGCATAGGTCCCCGAGTCGGTGAAGGCGCCGAGGCCGCTCGGGAGCGTCCAGCCGTCCTCGACGAGGTGGGCGCCGAGCGATTTCCACTCGTCCCAGAGCCTGCCGATCCGCTTCACGCGCGTCGGCCCCGCGAGCGTCCAGACGTGGACGTCGCCCGGCTCGATCCCGGGGTAGGTCTTCCGGATGGCGTCGAGGACGAGCGCCCGCGGGGTCAGGAAGTCGAGCAGGATCGAGGAGTCGGCCGCCGTCTCGTAGACCTCCTTCGGGAGGGTCATCGCGCCGGTGTACCCCTCGTAGGGGCGCGCGATCCGGACCGGCTGGTCGAAGAGGTGGAGGACCGTCGTCGGCCCCGTCGGGGCCCCCTTCGCGAAGCGGGACGTGTTCTCGAGCGTGTCGATGGCCGCGCCCCAGACGGTGATGCGCGCCGCCATCAGCTCGCTCCAGAACGCCCGCCAGCCGTAGGAGGCGTCGTTGATGAAGCGGTGGACCCGCGCGTCGAGCCACTTCGCGACCGAGGGGCGGGCGTAGACGCGGCCGAACCCGAGGAGCGGGTTCGAGCCCATGTCGGGCGTCTCGCCTCCCTTGGGCATCAGCCCCTCGCCGAGGCTCACCATGATCGCGTGGTTCTCCGGGAGCGACCGCGTCAGGTACCAGAGCCCCTCGCTCATCGCGTAGGCCGACACGGCGTCGGCGTCCTTCTTGACGTGGTTCGCCCCGTGGGCGTCCAGCCCCTTCGCCTCGCCGTAGCGGCCGAAAAGGCGCGTGCCGAGCGCCGTGACGCCGGCCGTCATGATGAGGCACTTCTCGAGCGACGTCCCCGCGAACGAGAGGTCCAGGCCGGCCTCCCCTTCGACGCGGCTCTCCTCGACGTCCTCGAGCCAGAGGTGAAAGCGGCCGAGCACGGGACGGGCGTCGAAGGCCCACTGAGCGATCCGGTCACGGCGTGCGCGTGCGTCGATCATGAAGTCGAGTTTAGCCTCGCGCGCGACGTTTCCTAGCCCTGGTAGCGGTCGAGGATCGCGGCGAGGACCTCGGTCCGGAGCGATTCGATCTCATAGGCGGAGGCACGGTGGCGAAGCGCACGCTCCGCCGTCCGCACCGTCGCGGCGAGGACCTCGTCGCGCAGGACGTCGGCGACCCATCGCGAGAGGTCCCCGTGGAGCGCGTGGTGCCGGACGACGTCGGCCTCGGCACGCCGGAGCTCCCGGTGGAACTCCTCGACGTTCCCGGCGGCGCGCCCCGTCGCGCCCGCGCCGGAGCGGAAGAAGAACCGCTGCTCGGGAGGGAGCGAGCCGCCGATGTACTTGTGGAGGTGGCGCGCGTGCGGGCTGGCCCGACGCGAGACCGTGAAACGGCGCGGCCCCGGACTGGTTCTGCGGGACAGGAGGGCCTGCCCCGGCGGCGGCCGCGCCCCGGCCGAACGTGCCCATTCCGGCAGGCCCGCGGTCTCCTCGGCGCCGAGGTCGAGGACGACGTCGAGGCTTCCGACGACGTCCGCGGGGAGGTCCTCGGGCCTCCACGTCGACAGGCAGGTCCCCGGACGGCCGGGGTCGAAGCCCTCCACCGGGAGCTGGGAGAGGTTCAGAGCGACCTGCGCCTCGTCGAGGAAGAGCCAGTGCGGCAGGCCGGTGTCGTTCCAGAGAGCCGAGAGCTCCACGAGGGCGGCGCGCGCGTAGGCGGTCTTCTCGGACGGATCGAGGAACGAGAGGTCGACGACGAGGCTCCCGAACCGGTGCTCGATCAGCCGCGGCAGCTGGTCCGGGCCGGGGAGCGGCTCGTTCCCTCCGACGGCGAGGACCCCGCGGAGCCGGCCGAGCGCGACGTGGTCCCCCTCCGGGTCGAGGACGCAGAGCGAGTAGCCGAGCGCCAGGAGCCGCTCGGCGAGGAGGCCCGTCAGGTGCGACTTCCCCGACATCGAGCCGCCCGTGACGAGGACGTTCACCCCGGAGGCCGGGAGCCGTGCGAGGGAGCCGTCCTCGTACGTCCCGAGGACGGCCTGGAACCGGCGCGGCTCCGGGGTCTCGTCGGAAAGGACGGCCGGGCCGAGGAGGAACCGGGCGAGCGCCGCGCTGCCGGCCTCGGGGAGGACGACGTCGGCCGCCGCCCGGAGGGACGGGACGGCGTCGGCGACGGCGACGCCGAGCTCGCATGCGCCGAGGAGGGAGTGGTCGTTCTCCGCGTCCCCGATCGCCACCGTCGAGTGGCGCGAGATGCCGAGGTCGCCGAGCGCGTCGAAGAGCCCGGTCCCCTTCGAGACGCCCGACGGGACGAGCATCAGCTCCTGCCGGTTCCTCACGACCTGCACCTCGAGCCCGAGCCGCCCGATCTCCTCGAGCGCGGCCCCGGCATCGCGGGCGTGCCCCGCGAGGATCGCCTGCCCCCGGCGGAGCGCGACGCCGCGCCGTGCGAGCGCCTCCTCCAGCTCTCCGGGAACGGGCGGGGCCAGCGGGCGCGCGCCCCGCGCGCCCCACGCGACCGCCCCGTTCTCCCAGACGATCCGGTCGAAGAGCTCCTCGGCGTGCGGGCAGAGCTCGAGGAGCTCCCACGGGATGCGCCCGGTGACGAGGACCAGCTTCATCCGCTCCTGCCGAAGGGTGCGGAGCGCGGCGAGGACCGTCTCGTCGAGACGCCCGGTCGACGTCAGCGTGCCGTCGTAGTCGAGCGCGAGCGCGCGGAAGTGCTGCGGCATCTTCCCTCCCGCGAGGGTGATCGGGCCGGAACGACGACGGGCTCTCGGCGGGAACTCTATCACCCGCGATGGACCTCGGGCCCGTCCCGCGCGACGCGACCCCTCCCATTTCTCCGGCAACCTGCTAGCGTCTCCGGAGCGTGCCGCCTCCCGATCGCCCGCCCTTCGGCGTCCCGGCGCCCCGAGACCCGGGGCCGATCCTCCCGACGCCCGTGCGGCTCGGCGCGGACGAGAGGTTCCGCGGCCGGGGCGTGACGATCGCTTTCCTCGACGCCGGGTTCTACGCGCACCCCGACCTCGTCCAGCCCCGGCAACGGATCCTCCGCTACGTCGACGTCACCGACCCGCGCGCCGCCTATCCGCGGCTCCTCCGCCCCGACGAGTCGAGCTGGCACGGGATGATGACCTCCGTCGTCGCCTGCGGGAACGGCACCCTCTCCGACGGCCTCTACCGCGGCCTCGCCTCGGAGTCGAACGTCGTCCTCGTGAAGGTGGGAACGGCCCGGCGCATCACGCACGAGAACCTCCGCCGCGGCCTCGAGTGGGTCGTGCGGAACCGCGCGCGCTACGGCATCCGGATCGCGAACGTCTCCTGCGGGGGGGACTACGAAGCGTCGTACCTCCACGACGACCTCTCGCAGGCCGCCGAGAAGGCGACCCGCTCGGGAATCCTCGTCGTCGCGGCCGTCGGGAACCTGGGGCTCACGCCGGGCCACCCCGTCCTCCCGCCCGCCTCGGCGCCGTCCGTCCTGACGGTGGGCGGCCTCGACGACGGCAACCACCTCCATCGCGCCGGGCACGACATCTACCACGGCAGCTGGGGCCCGACCGTCGACGGGCTCCAGAAGCCCGAGGTGATCGCCCCCGCGATCTGGGTGGCGGCGCCGATCCTCCCCGGCACCCCGACGTCCGCCGAAGCGTCGCTCCACGTCCACCTCGCCACGTCGCGCGACGACGAGCTGGACGTCATCCTCGAAGCGCACGCGGGCGTCGACCCGGCGCTCGACGCGGCCCGACACCTCGCGCCGCCGCTCCTTCGGCAGCTCGTGGAGGCGAAGCTGCGCGACGGCAACGTCATCAGCGGGGCCTACAAGCACGTCGACGGGACGAGCTTCGCGGCGCCGATCGTCTCCTCGCTGGCGGCCCAGATGCTCGAGGCGAACCCCGACCTCCGCCCGCACGAGGTCAAGTCGATCCTGGTGTCGACGGCGCGGCGGCTGCCGCACGTCCCCGTCGACCAGCAGGGCTGGGGCGTCGTGGAGCCGGCCGACGCCGTGGAAGAGGCGCTCGCGCGGGCCGGCGCCGGGCCGGCTGCGTAGCTCAGCGCTCCGGCCCGGCCTCCGCGCGCCCGTCCCCGCGGTGGCGCCCCCCTCCGTTCCCCTCGCCCTCCCCGCGCGGCCCGGAGTCGCCCGGGCGCCAGAGGAGGAGGAAGAGCGCGAGGATCGGCAGGAGGACGCCGAGGCCGGCCAGCCACTTGCCCCGCCCCGCGAGGCCGTTCTTCCCCTTCAGGACGAAGAGGCCCGTGACGGCGAGGAAGCCGAGCACGACCGCGTAGGCGTCGGCCGCCCAGGTCCAGAGCCCCTTCGGCTCGTTCAGGTGGAGGAAGTTCATCTCGCGGAGCGCGAAGCGGCCGCGCGGACGCTCGATCGTCGCCGTCCCCGCCGTCGCGTCGGCCTTCACGCTCCACCCCTCGTAGAAGAGCTCGACGAGGTGGGGCGCGGAGCGGAACGACGACTTCGGCGGCCCGGGCAGCCCCAGGCGCTCGACGAGCGCCGCCGCCATCGTCTCGCGGTCCGAGACCGGCACGGGGGCGAACGTCCGCTCCTCGACGACGAGCTTCCAGCTCGGGTTCCACTGGTGCCGATGGTTCAGCGCCACGCCCGAGATCGCGTAGACGAGCGTCAGCCCCGCCGCGAGGTAGCCGAGGTCGCGGTGGAGGACGTTGTTGAGCTTCCGCCAGTTCAAGGCGGAGCGCTCAGTCGACGACGGCGCCGGTCCCCTGGATCTGGTAGACGGTCGCCGGGCCGGTCACGGAGGCCGGGTCGAACTTCGTCCCCTTCTCCTCGCACTCGTGCTTCGCCTTCGCGATCGCCTGCTCCTTCGTCAGCTCCGTCTTCTTGAACGTCCCCTCGGCGACGACCTTCTTCCCCTTGTCGGTCATCGGAAAGACGATGACGCCGTCCTCGACCTTGATCCGGATCTTCTGGAACTCCACGTCGCCGGCGACGTCGATCCAGCAGCCGCGCTTCGCGCAGACCTCGGTGATGAGCCCTTCCACCTTCACGACCTTCCCGACGTACGCGTCGGGCTTCGCCATCAGCTCGGAGAGCCTCACGGGGGTCGCCTCGGAGACCCCCTTGCCGTACTTCGTGGCGGCGGCGGCGGGCGTGGCGGCTAGGGCCGCGAGGAGGGCGGCGGCGAGGGTCGTGCGGAGGGTCGTCTTCATCGGTCGTGTCTCCTGCTCTCGGGCGTTCGAGCGGCGGATTCTACCGTCGCCGTGCACGCCTCCGCCTCAGGCGAGGAGAGCCCCCTCGTGGACGAGGAGCCAGCGCTTCCGCTCGATCCCTCCCGAGAAGCCGTGGAGGCTCCCGTCGCTCGCGACGACCCGGTGGCACGGGACGACGAGGACCGCCGGGTTGCGCGCCGCGGCCATCCCGACCGCCCGCAGCGCCTTCGGCTCGCCGACGGCGGACGCCACGTCGGCGTAGGAGCGCGTCGACCCCGGCCGGATGCGGCGGAGCTCCGCCCACACCTTCTCCTGGAACGGCGTCCCGGCCAGATCGACCTCCACGTCGTCGAGCGCCTCGAGCTCTCCCCGGAAGTAGGCCCTGAGCCGCATGCAGACGCCGGCGGGGTCGCGGTGGGCCGGGAAGAGGTCGGTCCCGAAGCGGGCGAGGAGATGCTCCCGGGTCGAGGCCGCGTCGGCGTCGAACGTCAGCGTGCAGAGCCGCCCGTCCCAGACGACGGCGAGGAGCCGCCCGACCGGAGAGTCGAGGGTCGCGCTCGCGAGCCTCACGCCCGGAACGCTACCCCATTTCTCCGCCGCGCGCGGGAACGGCCGTCTCAGCTCTCCCCGGCCGGGCGCGCCCTCCGCGCCGCCACGAACGACCGGACCGCGGCGACGAGGAACCCGAGGAGGAGGAGCGCCATCACGCTCCGGAGGACGACGGCGGCGGGCCGCTGGGCCTCGCCGGCCAGGAGCGCCGGCAGCCCGAGCAGGCCGGGGGCCGACGGGACGAAGCCGAGGAGCGCCACCGCGGCGGCCGCGTGCATCGCGTGCTTGCGGAGGCTCTCCTTGCGCGCGACGAGCCCGCAGGCTCCGAGGAGGACTCCGAACCCGACCGGGATGAGGGCCGTCGGGCTCTGGAACGCGGCGTAGCCGCCGATGCCGGTCAGGACGAGGAGGGCGGCGACGACGAGGGCGAGACGGGAGACGTTCATCAGAAGCGCTAACGCGCGCGAGGGGGCTCCGGATTCCCGATATCCGGACGGCGCCGTCCCGCGGCTCCGGAGAACGCGAGCGCGAGGAGCGAGGCGGCGACCACCCCCGCCGCGCCGGCCAGGTTGAGCGCCGCGAAGCCGTGCCTCTCGTAGAGCGCGCCGAGGGCGAACGCGCCGAGCGCGATGGCCAGGTCGTACGCGCCGTAGAACGCCGCCATCGCCGTTCCCCGCGCCTCCCCGGCGAGGTCGACGGTCCAGGCGACGAGGGCCGGGAAGGAGAGGCCCGCCATCCCGGCGCCGTAGAGGACGGCCGCGGCCGCGAGGGAGAGCGGCCCGCGCGCGAGGCCCGTCCCGACGACGCCGGCGGCTCCGAGGAGGAGGCCGGGGACCGCGACGGCGACCCGCCCGTGCCGGTCCGAGAGGCGGCCTGCGAACGGCCGGACCACGAGGATCGACACCGCGTAGAGGAGGAAGTAGGCCCCGGTCCTCCTGGGGCCGAGCTCGACCGGGACGAAGGCCAGGATGGCGCCGTACGACAGAGAGGACAGGAAGAGCACCGCGCACGGCAGGAGCGCGCCGGCCGGGAGACTCGCCGTGCGGGCCTGCCCCGCCGCGTGGCGCGGCTCCGCGACGGGCAGGAGAAGGCCGAGGGCCAGCAGGAAGAGGAGCGCCGTCCCGAGGAACGCGGTCGCGGGTCCTCCGAGTCGCGACAGCGTCCCGCCCGCCGCGGGGCCGAGCGCCATCGCCACCGTCGGCGCGAGGCCCCAGACGCCGATCGCCTCTCCGCGCCGCTCGGCCGGGGCGAGGTCCGCGACGAGGGACGCGATCGCCGTCGTCGCGAGGCCCCAGCCGATCCCCTGCACGCCCCGCACGAGGAGCAGCGGCACGAGCGACCCGGCGAGCGGGAGGAGCGCCGTCGCCGCCGCGAAGAGCGCGAGTCCGCCGAGAGCGAAGGGTCGCCGCCCCTTCCGGTCGAGGGCGCGAGCGAACGCGGCGCGCGTGGCGAGGGCCGTCATCGACGCGAGGCCGACGACGAGGCCGACCTCGCCCTTCGAGGCGCCGCGCGCGGCCGCGTACGGCGGGAGGACCGGGATGAGGAAGTAGAAGCCGAAGAAGAGGACGGCCGTCGAGAGGACGACGAGGACGAACGGACGGGTCAGGATCCGCCGGTCCGTCAGGGGCGCTCCTCGAGGTCGTGGAGGTGGAGGTCGAGCGCCTTCACGGAGACCTGGATCTCCCTCACCGAGAGGCCGAGCGAAGCGATCATCAGCACGAGGCTGCCCGCGAAGAGGAACTTCCCGAGGACGACCTTCCCGAAGAAGAGGACGAACATGCAGACGACGCAGACGAGGAGGCTCGAGACGCCCGTCGCCTGCATCGCCTGGATCAGGTGGATCCTGTACCTCAGGTTGTCGATCTGCCGCAGGATGAGCGCGTCGGGCTGCTCGCGGTATCTCGTGTGGAGGCTCCGCACGAGGCTGGCGAGCGCGAGGAAGCGGTTCGTGTAGGCGAGGAGGAGGAGCGAGACCGCGGGGAAGAGGAGCGCGGGTGTCGTGAGGGAGAGCTCCATGGCGCCCGGACGATAGCCGAGACCCGGGGCGCCGGGCTCGGCGCAGTGCGCCCGCGGGGGTCCGGGAACTCCGCGCCCTGCTCCGGGTCTCACCGGGAAACGACGGAGGAGGACGACGATGCTCCAGCTCGCGACGCCCCCCGACCGGCCCCGTCCCGCGCTTCTCGCGTCGATCGGAGTCCACGTGACGGCCTTCTCGGTCCTCGGATTCGGGCCGCTCCTTCTCTTCCCCGACGTCCCCGGCTGGCGCGGCGAGGTCTGGGCCGTGACGCAGCCCGACCTGTCGGTACTCCGCGAGAAGCGGACCGTCGACCTGCGCGACCGTCCGGCGCCCGTCCGCTCCGGCGGGGCGCTCCGCGGAGGCGGCGTTCCCGCAGCGGCCCGTCCCGGGACCGCGGATCAACCTCTCCGGACGACGGTGCAGCCGGGGAGCGTCCCGGACGAGCTCCCTGCCGAGACGCCGTACGAGGCGGGCGGCGGGGCAGGAGTCCCCGGCGGCGTCGACGACGGGGCCTCGGGTTCGCCGGGGGACGGCGCCGGTCCCGGGACGGGTGGCGGCGATGCGCCCTACGACGCGCGCGGCGGAGCGCTCCCGCCAGACCTCGTCCTCCCCGTGCCGCTGGAGACCCCGGCCCCGCCGTACAGCGAGGCGGCCCGGCTCACCCGCGCCTCGGGCGTCGTCGTCCTCTCGGCGACGATCGCCGCCGACGGCCGGGTCGTCGACGTCGTCGTCGAGAACGACGCGCACCCCCTCCTCGAGCGGCTCGCCGTCGAGGCCATCTCGCGCTGGCGCTACGCCCCGGCGCGCGTCGGCACCCACCCGGTCTCCGTCGTCCTCCGCGTCACGCTCACGTTCCGTCTCCGCTGAGGACCCGCACACCCGAGGAGATCGCGCCGCCGGCGGGCGAAGAGGAGGGATCCGCCCTGTCGGCCACGATCCCAGACTCCGGCGGTCCGGTTCCCCGGGTCTGGCGCCTGTGTTTGGTGCCAGGCGTGAAATCGTGTATTGTCAGAGACAATACACGATTTCACGCCTGGCACCGATTCGGGGGGGGGC
>JAKLER010000163.1 GCA_022711615.1 Acidobacteriota bacterium | reverse complement strand
GCGCCCGCCTTGTCGGCCGGCTCGCCAGAGGCGACGTAGGCGTCGACCTCCTCGTCGGTCATCGGAGCGAAGAGGACCTCGGTCGTCTCGCGGGCGGAGACGAGCCGGCCGTCGCGCGCGAGGGCGACGCCGGTGACGACGTCGTGCGCGCGGCCGCGCAGCGCGCGGAGCATGCGGCGGGCGTCGGCGTCGTCGCGCGGCTTGCCGAGGGCCTCGCCGTCGAGGACGACGATCGTGTCGGCGGCCAGGACGACGGCGCCGGCGGGGGCTCCCTCCGCGACGGCGGCCGCCTTCGCGCGCGCGAGCCGCTCCGCCGCGTCGTGCGGGTCCTCGCCGGGGCGGAGCGTCTCGTCGACGTCGGCCGGACGGACGAGCGGCTCGAGGCCGAGCGCCCGGAGGAGCTCGAGCCGCCGCGGAGAGGCGGAGGCGAGGAGGAGCGGGGGTCGCGTCACGGGGGCGGAGTCTACGGAGGCCCCGGGCCTACGGGTAGTAGCCGCTGATCGTCCGCGCCTCGAGGTCGTCCGGCGTCACCTTCACCTCCACCTTCCTCCACTTCGTCCCCTGCCGGGCCGGCGGCGTGTAGGTGACGAGGTACTGGCTCCGGAGCTCCTCGTCGATCTCGGCGTAGACGCCCGCGAGCCCCCGGGCCGAGTCGACGTAGTAGACCGAGCCGCCGGTCTCGCGCGCCATCCGGTTGATCTTCGTCCTCACGTCGAACTGCGTGCCGCCGATCTTCAGCCCGATGAAATAGATCGCCACACCCGACTTGCGGGCGTAGTCGAGCGCCGCCTCGTACGTGAACTTCGACGCCCGGTCGGCGCCGTCGGTGAGGAGGACGTAGGCCTTTCGCCCCTTCGTCCCCTGGTACTGGTAGAGGCCGTAGACGACGGAGTCCCAGAGGGAGGTCGAGCCCTGGGCGCGCAGCCCCGCGAGCGCCTGGGCGAGCCGGTCGCGGTCGGTCGTGAAGCCCGAGACGAGCTGCGGCTCGTTGTCGAACGTGACGAGGAAGCAGCGGTCGCGGGGCGTCATGACGCTCTGGAGGAAGTCGTTCGCGGCCTTCTGCGCCTCGGGGAGCGTCTCCTCCATCGAGCCCGACGTGTCGACCGCGAGCCCGAGCGCCAGGGGGAGGTTCGTGACGACCTCGAAGCCGTCGATCGTCTGCTCCGCGCCGTCCTCGAAGACGCGGAAGCTCTCCCGCGACAGGCCCGTGACCGGGCGGCCCTTGCGGAAGACCGAGGTGTAGAGCTCGACGGCCTGGACGTCGACTTCCGAAAGGTACTTCGGGGCGTTGAAGTAGCGCACGTCTTCGCTGACGCTGCCGTCGACGAGCGTCGCCACGACGCGGAGGAACCCGATCTCCTTCTGCCGCGGCACGTCGACGACCTGCTGGAACGGGGGCTGGTAGAGCGTCGCCGCGCGCGACTCGTTGACGAAGAACTCCACCTGCTGGAGCTTCTTCGTCTGGGGAACGGCGAGGTCGGCGACGACGCGGACCGGCCCCTCGAGCGGCACGCCCTTCTCCGGGGAGGTGATCAGGACCCGGAACGCCTCGCGCCCCTCGTTGAGGATCATCTCGTCCTCGGAGAGGAGCCGGCCGTCCTTCGCGTAGCCGGCGACCTTCACCGTCCGCTTGCGCGGCAGCTCCCCGAGGTCGAAGTCGGCCTCGAACGGCGGGCGGCGGTCGGTGACGACCTTCCGCCCGTCGAGGAAGAACTCGGCGTACGCGACGTCGTCCGAGGAGGCGCGCGTCTCGAAGCGGACGACCCCGGTCGCGAACTCGCGCGCGAGCGGGAGGAAGGTGAGGACGCCGCGGTCGTTCGGCTCGGCGACGAGCCGGGCCAGGGCCGCCTTCGCCTCCTCGCGCGCCGCCTTCTCCTCGGGCGAGAGGCTCTGGTCGGCCGCCTCGGGGACGACGACCTTCTCGTCGACGAGCGCGGCCGCGTTCCGGTTCGCGTCGGCGACCTTGACCTTCAGCCGGTACTCGCCCGGGTAGAGGAACCGCTCGATGCTGAGCGGGAGGAACGCCCCCTTCACCGTCGAGGCGGGGAAGTCGAAGCGGTAACGGAAGTTGTCGACGAGCTTCCCCCCCTTGACGACCTCGCCCACGACGTCGAGGTCGTAGAAGGTCTCCTCGCCGAGGGCTTTCGTGCCGAGCGACTCGCGCTCGAGGAGGAGCGAGACCTCCATCCGGATCTTGCTCGCGACCATCTCGGGAAAGCGGAAGACCCTCTGGACCGGGAGCTTCGCCGCGGACGGGTCGACGTCGGTCGTCATCAGGAGGATCCGGTCGACCCCTTCCACGTCCGGCTTGGGGCCCGACTTCAGGGAGTCGATCATCTTCTGCGCGCCCATCGTGCCGAAGACGCCGGCCGCGGTCGCCATGGCGCCCTGGACCTCGCGCCACTCCTGGCAGTAGGTGACGTCGATGCGGCGGCCGGGCGAGATGCCCGCGAGGCCGGCGACGCCCCCCACCAGGACGGCCTGCTGGCCGTCGAACGGCGTCCAGAGCCGGAAGTCGCCCGTTCCGAACGGCTGGTAGAAGAGGAGCGTGACCTTGCTCATCCGGAGCGACTCGAGCCGCTCGTAGTACCAGAGCTCGATCGGGTTGTAGATGTCCTGGCAGTCGATGCGCCGCATCCCGTCGGGCGGGCCGTTGACGATGAAGATCCGCCCCTGGTCGGTGTGAACGCCGCGGTACCTCTCCTTCACGACCCGGAGGCGCAGCTCGTAGATGTCCTTGAACGCGACGCGCTGCCCGTCCGCGTCGACCGAGCGCCGCTTCCAGAACTCCTCGATGAACTTGTCCCTCTGGTAGTCGGAGCCGAGCCGCAGGAACGTCGTCTCCTCGACGTCGGTCAGGATCGGCTCGACGTCCCGGAGGAAGAACTGGTAGCGCTCGGGCAGCGCCTCGAGCGCCTGCTTCCGCTCCTTTCCGGAGAGGCGCTTGCCTCCGAGGACGAGCGGCGCCGGGCCGGCGGCCGGGGCCGCCTGCTCCGGCCCGGAGATCGGGGCGGCGAGCGCCGCGCGCTCGCGGAGCCCCCCGGCCGTGTCTCCCTGGCGGGTCCGGATCGAGCGGACGGCGTCGCGCACGAGCGCCGCGTCGGCGCATCCGAAGGCCCCGTCGGCGAGCTCGCCGATCGGTCCGCCGGCCTCGGACTTCGCCGCGAGGAGCACCGCCTCCCCGTCGAGGAGGGTCCAGTACCTGCCGACCCCGGTCCCCGGCTCCGGGAAGAAGATCAGCCGGGCGTTCGGGCCGAGCAGCCGGTGCGTGAGGTAGGTCCAGACCTCGATCCGGCCGAAGAGGTTCGGACAGGCGACGATCCTGCGGGCGTCGGGCCCTCCCCCGGAGGCGACCCAGGCCGCGGTCCGGTCGTCGTCGGCCCGGCCGAACAGGGTGAGCGCCTCCGCGCGGAGGGCGTTGGCCGGGTCGGGCGCCGCGTTCGTGACGTCGACCCCCCGGGAGGGGTCCGCCGGGGCCGGCGTCGCGGGCGGAGCCTGGGCCGGCGCGCCGGTTGCGGCGAGCGCGGTGGCCACGAGGGCGAGCCATCGTGCGAGCGTCCGGACCATCAGATGCGCCTCCTGGGCGTCCCCTCCTTCGCGGAAGCAAGGGAGAGACCGTACCGGAGTGTACGGCCCCGGCCGGGAGCGGGGTTTGCGGCGGCGGCAGTCCCCGCTCCTAGAATTCGCGCCGATGCCCGCCCTTCGAACGGTCTACGCCGACCACCACGCCACGACCCCGCTCCGGCCGGAGGCTCTCGAGGCGATGCGCCCCTGGCTCGCCGGGCTCGCGGCGAACGCATCCTCGCTCCACGCCCCGGGGCGTGCCGCCCGGGCGGCCGTGGAGGGGGCGAGGGAGAGGATCGCGACCCTCCTCGGCGTGCGCTCCGAGGAGCTGGTCTTCACCTCCGGCGGGACGGAGTCGGACGCCCTGGCCGTCTGCGGCGGGGCGCGCGCGGCGCGGGACGGAGAGCCGCTCCGGACCCGCGTCGCGTACTCGGCGGCCGAGCACGCGGCGGTGAGGGAGGCGGCGCGGTCCCTGCGGCGCGAGGGGTTCGAGCCGCTCGAGCTGCCGGTCGACGGGGCGGGGTTGCCGCGCCAGGACGGGCTCGCCGCCGCGAACGACGGCCGGACGGCCCTCCTCTCGCTGATCCTCGCCGGCAACGAGACGGGGGCGCGGAACGGCGCGATCGCCGCGTCGGCCGCCGCCGCGCGGGCCGCGGGCGCGCTCGTCCACACCGACGCCGTCCAGGCGGTCGGCAAGGTCCCGGTCCGTCCCTCGGAGCTCGGAGTCGACCTCCTCTCCTTCACGGGCCACAAGCTCGGCGGACCGAAGGGGGCCGGCGTCCTCTGGGTGAGACGCGGCGTTCGCCTGTCGCCGCTCTTCACGGGCGGCGGCCAGGAACGGGGGCGACGGGGCGGGACGGAGAACGTGGCCGCCATCGCGGGGCTCGCCGCGGCGCTCGAAACGGCCCTCTCTCGACTCGAGGAGGAGGGGCGGAGGCTCGCCGTGCTGCGGGATTCCTTCGAGGAGGGGCTCCGGGAGAGGGTCCCCGGGGTGAGGGTCAACGGACTCGGGCCGGCCGGGAGGCTCCCGACCGCGAGCTCCGTGACGTTCGAGGGTATCGACGGCGAGACGCTCCTCGTCGCCCTCGACCTCGAGGGGGTCGCCGCCTCGTCCGGCTCGGCCTGCTCCTCGGGGACGCCGGCGCCGAGCCGGGTCCTCCTCGCGTGCGGCCTGCCGGAGGCCGAGGTCCGCTCGACGCTCCGGTTCTCGTTCGGCTGGACGACGACGGAGGAGGAGGTCGAGCGCCTCCTGGAGGTCCTTCCCCGCCTCGTCGCGCGCGTGCGGGCCGCTTGATCCGGGGGGCGCGGGCGTGTCTAATGGAGCAGGTCTTCAATCCGGATCAGCCGCGGGGGAGATGCGTTGATCATCCAGTGCTCTGCCTGCAACACGCGCTACCACTACGACGAGGCCCGCTTCGCCGGCGCTCCCGCGAAGAAGATCCGTTGCACGAAGTGCTCCACGGTCTTCGAGATCCGGAACCCGGCCCTGGACGCGCCGCCGCCCGCGGGGTTCCAGGCCGACGAGACGAGCTCGATCAGCGCGCCGATGCCGGGCTCCGACGACTTCAACTTCGACACGACCGTGATGGGCCCGCACCGGAAGCGGCCCGTGGTCGCCCGGCCGCCCGAGCCGGCCGCCGCCCCGGCTCCGTCTCCCCGCCCTCCGGCGGCCGAGGCGGATAAGCCCCCGGTGGCGGCCGCGGCCGCGGCCGGCCGCCGCCTCCGCCTGCCGGACTGGGAGAAGCTGTCGCTCGCCTGCATCGCGGGGCCGGAAGCGGGGCGGATCTTCGAGATCGGCAAGGCGCGGGTCGTCCTCGGTCGCGCCGGGGTCGACGTCCTCCTGAACGACCCGGAGTGCTCGAGGAGCCACGCCGCGATCGAGGTCTCCGACGACAAGGTCTTCCTCGTCGACCTCGGCTCGACGAACGGGACGTACGTCGCCGACAAGAGGATTTCCCAGGTCGAGCTCGAGAACCGCTCGGAGTTCGACGTCGGCTCCTCGACGCTGATGCTGATCCGGACGCGGAAGGACTAGCCTCCCGCCCTTTCCGGGGGAGCGGGGTGCCCGCGCCTCTCAGCGGCGAAGCTGCCCGGCGACCGCCTCGAGGGAGGCGGGGAGGCTCCGCGCCGGGTTCGCGTGCCGCGCGTCGCTCCCGTGGTACCTCACGGCGGCCCCCGAGAACTTGATGGCGTGGGCCGTCGCGACGACGACGACGGTCTCGTCCCTCCCGATCGCCCCCTCCCTACGGAGCTTCGCCGCGCCGGCGAGGGCGACGGCGGAGTTCGGGCAGATGGCGAGGCCGTGCCGGTTCGCGAGCGCCGCCGCCTCCAGCAGCTCGGCCTCGGTGACGCGCGTGACCGTGCCGTTCGAGAGCTCGATCTCGCGCCGGGCCTTCGGGTGCGACACGGGTGCCCCGATCCGGATCGCCGAGGCCTCGGTCTCGTCCGCGGTCCGCGTGACGCGCTCGGCGAAGCCGGTGAGGAAGGAGCGGTAGAACGGGTCGGCCGCCTCGGCCTGAGCCCCGGCGATGCGCGGGCGCTTCCCGATGACGCCGAGGTCGAGCCACTCGCGGATCCCCTTGCCGATCGCCGAGACGTTCCCGGCGTTGCCGACCGGGACGACGAACCAGTCGGGGACCTCCCAGCCGAGGTCGTGGATCGCCTCCTGCCCGATCGTCTTCTGCCCCTCGATCCGCACCGGGTTCTTCGAGTTCAGGAGGTAGACGGGGTGCGTCCGCGCGAGGTCGGCGACGATCCGCATGCAGCCGTCGAAGTCGGTGGCGAGGCCGAGCGTGAGCGCGCCGTGGTGGAGCGCCTGGGAGAGCTGCTCGCCGGTGATCTTCGCCTCCGGGAGGAGGACGACGGCGCGCATCCCCGGCACCTCGGCGGCGTAGGAGGCGAGGGCGGCCGAGGTGTCGCCGGTGGAAGCGCAGACGACGTCGGTCCGGCCGAGGTGCCGTGCCCAGGAGACGCCGACCGTCATTCCCCGGTCCTTGAACGAGAGCGTCGGGTTCTCCCCTTCGTGCTTGATGAAGAGGCGCGCGAGCCCGACCTCCTTCCCGAGGTCGGCAGAGCGGTAGAGGCGCGTCGCCCCCTCGGGCTTGCTGACGATCTCCTCCGGCGCCAGCGCCGGGAAGACGTGCTCGCGGTAGCGCCAGACGCCGCTCCTCTCGAACGCGGGCGTCTCGGCGTTCGGCAGCGCGGAGCGCCGGCGGTCGAAGAGGTCGCGCCACTCGCGTCCCGACCTACCGAACGAGGCGAGGTCGTGGAGGACCTCGAGGAGGCCGCCGCACGCGGGGCACTCGGTGAGCGCCTCCTCGATCGGACGGGTCGCGCCGCACCCGAGGCAGGAGAGACGGGAGAGGGGTGCGGCCACCTACTCCTCCCGCGCCCCCCGCGGCGAGACGGCGTGGATGCTCGCGTCGGCCTCGACGCCGAGCGCGCGGAAGGCCCTCTCGGCCGCCTTCGCGATCTTGGCCGGCGCGCTCCCCTCCTCCGAGAGGGCGAGGATCGTCGGGCCGGCGCCGGCGAGCGTGAAGCCGAGGGCGCCCGCCTTCTTCATCGCGGCCGTCACCTCGTCCCATCCCGGCACGAGGGCCCACCTCCGTGGGACGGCGATCCGGTCGGAACGCATCCAGGCGCCCGCCGCGGCGAGGTCGCCGCGGTGGAGGGCGTCGACGAGCGCGGCGAGGGCCGCGGCCTGACGCGTCGCCTCGGTGAGCGGGAGCTCGCGCGGGAGGACCCGGCGCGCGTCCTTCGTCTCGAGCTCGGCGTCGGGGTGGACGAGGACGAAGCGGAGGCCGGGCGGGACCGGAAGGGAGACCGGCGGGACGTAGTCCGCCGGGTCGGAGGAGGGGACGAGGACGAGGCCGCCGAGGATCGCGGCGAAGCCGTTGTCGCCGTGCCAGGAGCCGTCGGCGGCGTGCTCGCCGCGCAGGACCGCCTCGAGGAGGACGCGCGAGCGCCGCTCGCCGAGGAGGAGCGCGGCGGCCTTCGCCCCGGCGGCCGCGGACGCGGCGGAGGAGCCGAGGCCGCTCGCGAGGGGGAGCCCCTTGGCGAGCGCGAGCTCGACGCCGGTGCGCGCCGTCGCGCGGCCGGCGGCGACCGCGGCCTCGAGGACGAAGGAGGCGGCGACGGAGGCCGTGTTCCGCTCCGGGTCGAGGGGGAGGCGCCCCCGGTCGCCGGAGACCTCGACGAGCCGGACCCCCGGCCTCTTCGACCGCCAGGCGGTCACGGTGTCGCCGGGGCCGTCGAGCGCGGCCGCCAGGACGTCGAACCCCGGTCCGAGGTTCGCGACGGTGGCCGGGGCGAAGGCGCGGACGCGCGCGCTCACGAGGCCACCGCCTCGTGGAGGGCGCGGACGGCGGCGAGGCGGTCCTTCTCGTCGACGGCGAAGGAGATGTTGCACTCCGAGGAGCCCTGGGCGATCGATTCCACGTTCACTCCCGCGCGCGCGACGGCGGCGAAGACCTTCGCCGCGATGCCGACGGTGCCGCGCATCCCGTCCCCGACGGCGGCGACGACGGCGATCGGCGACTTCGCCGCCACGCCGTCGATCGCGCCGACGAGCTTCTCGTATCGGAATTCCTGCACGAGGGCCGCCGCGGTTCGCGCGCGGTCGGCCTCGGGCAGGACGATGGCGATGTTCTGCTCGGACGACGCCTGGGAGAACATGACGACGGAGACGCCGAGCCGCGCCGTCGTCTGGAAGACGCGCGCCGCGATCCCCGGCACGCCCGTCATCCCCTTCCCGTCGAGCGAGAGGAGGCAGAGGCCGGAGACGGCGGTGACCGCGCGGATGCCGGGGCGGGGGTCCCCCTTCTCCGAGATCGTCGTCCCCGGCCCGTCCGGTGCGAAGGAGCTCCGGATGACGAGCGGGATCCGCGCGGCGACCGCCGGGAGGACCGCCGGGAAGTGGAGCACCTTCGCGCCGAAGTAGGTCATCTCCGCGGCCTCGCGGTAGGAGAGGCGCGGCAGGAGGCGGGCCCAGGGGACGATCCGGGGATCGGCCGTCATCACGCCGTCGACGTCGGTCCAGATGACGACCTCGCGCGCCCCGAGCGCCGCGCCGAGGAGGGCGGCCGTCGTGTCGGAGCCGGAGCGGCCGAGCGTCGTCGTCTCGCCGGACGGCGTCCGCCCGACGAAGCCGGTGACGACCGGGACGACCCCCTCGGCCAGGAGGCGGCCGAGCAGGCGGCGCGCCTTCGGGTCGGTTCGCCTCCGGTCGCACGTCGCCGCGCCGTGGGCGGCGTCGGTGACGAGGAACGTCCGGGCGTCGACGGCGCGGGCGGGGACGCCCGTCGCCTCGAGGGCGGCGGCGAGGAGCGGCACCGAGAGGCGCTCGCCGAACGAGGCGACGAGATCGGTGACGCGCGGCGTTCGCTCGCGCAGGAGCGCGATCCCCGAGAGCGCCGTCTCGAGCTCGACGAAAGGGGCCAGGCCGAAGTCGACGGACGCTCCGGTCGCCGCCGCGATCCCGGCCGCGGCGGCCTCGTGCCGGGACCTCAGCTCGGCGACGCTCCGGAGCGCCGGGCGGAGCCGCCCCCTTTCGGCCTCGTGCGCGGCGCGCAGGAGGAGGTCGGTGGCGCCGCCCATCGCAGAGGCGACCGCGACGACACGGCGGCGGCGGGAGGCGCCGGCGAGGAGGCGCGCGGCCCGGACGATCCGCTCCGCGTCGCCGAGCGAGGTGCCGCCGAGCTTGTGGACGGAGAGGGGGCGCTCACTCATTTTCCGCGAGGAGCCTCTTCTCCATCTCCTCGAGCGTTGGACGGAGCGCCCTCCAGCGCCCCGTCCGGACGTCGCCGAGGACGTTGCTGACCCGCGCGGGGCGGACGCCGAAGGCCTCTCCCACCTCGCGTCCCGAGAGGCCCGTGAGGCGGCGCGAGAGCCAGATCGCGGCCACCTTCGCCTCGTGCGCGCCGGCCCGGACGAGGGCCGGCTCGGGGACGCCGAAACGCGAAGCGACCGCGGCCCTCACGCGCGAAAGCTCGACGGCGCCGGGGCGCGGCCGATCGGATGGCGGGAGCGGCGCGGCGAGGCGGATCCGGACCTCGCGCGCGAACTCCGCGCTCCCGACGACGACGCGCGAGACGGCCCGCTCGCGAAGCGGCCGGATGTTGCGCGTGTCGGAGACGAGCCGCCGGTAGCGCTCGCGGGCGCGCGGCCGGGCCGGGGAGAGGCGC
>JAKLER010000162.1 GCA_022711615.1 Acidobacteriota bacterium | reverse complement strand
CGCGCGCGCGGAGCGTCCCGCGCGCGAGGACGATTCGAAGGGTGTCGCCGGGGGCCGCCGCCCCCGCGTCGACGAGGGGCGCCCGAGCACCCTCGAGGTAGGTCACGGAATAGCCGCGGGCGAGGACTCGGAGCGGGTCGAGCGCCGACAGGGCGCCGGCCAGGGCACCGAGGCGCTCGCGGGCGCCGCCGAGGCTCCGGGCCAGCCGCTCCGCAGCCTCCCGCTCCGCCCCTGCGACGCGCGCGAGGCCGAGCGTCAGCGCCGCCCGCTCGGGCCAGGCGACGACCGCCGCCTCGGAACGCAGAAGCCGTTCCCCATAGGCCGCGGGCAGCCGCCGGACGGCCGAGAGGAGCTCGCGCGACGACGACGAGAGCCGCGCCCGGAACGCCTCCGCCCGCGCCGGGACCGAGGAGAGCGCGGGGGCGTGGACGAGGCGCGCCGCGTCGGCGTGCGCCGCGAGCAGCCGTCCCTTCAGAGTCCGCGTGAGCTCGCGCGAGAGCCCCTCGATCCGGGCTTCGAGGTCCTCCCTGCGGGCGACGACGAGCTCCGCCGCCTGGGAGGGGGTCGCGGCGCGCAGGTCGGCGGCGAGGTCGGTCAGCGTGACGTCGATCTCGTGCCCCACGGCCGAGATCGTCGGGACGCGGCACGCGGCCACGGCCCGGACGACCTTCTCGTCGTTGAACGCGGAGAGGTCGTCCCGGGATCCGCCGCCGCGCGCCACGATCACGACGTCGGCGGCGCCGAGCCGCGAGAAGCCGTCCAGGGCCCGCGCGATCTCGACCGGCGCCGCCGGCCCCTGGACCGCGACCGGCCAGACCGTGACGTGTGCGTTCGGGAAGCGCGTGGAAAGGACCTTCAGCACGTCCCGCACGGCGGCGCCGTGCCGGGACGTGACGACCCCGATCCGCCGCGGGAGGAGCGGGAGCCTCTTCTTCCGCGCCGGGTCGAAGAGCCCTTCCGCAGCGAGCCGCGCCCGGAGCTGCTCGAGGGCGAGCTGAAGCGCCCCGGCGCCGACCGGCTGGATCTCGGAGACGACGAACGAGAGCTTCCCGCTCCGCGGATAGACGTCGGGACGCCCGCGCGCGAGGACCTCCATCCCCTCCTCGGGACGGAACGGGACCCGCGCGACGTCCGACGCCCACATCACCGCCGGGAGGGCGGCGCTCGCGTCCTTCAGCGTGAAGTACGCGTGGCCGGACGACCAGACCCTCCACTCCCCGATCTCCCCCTTCACCCAGGAGTCGGGGAGCGAGGCACGCAGGGCGCCGTTCAGCTTCGCCACGAACAGCGAGACCGGGATCGCCTTCGCCTCCGGCGTCCCCTCGCCGAACGGCAGCTCCGGTCCGGCCGGGCGGGCCGCCGCCCTCTTCGGCATCCGATAGCGGAACGACATCGCCCGATTCTAGGCGGCGGGCTCCGTCCCGCGCGCCGCCGCGAAGGGCAGGGCGAGGACCACGAGCATCAGCCGGAGCACCTCCACGTCGCCGAAGTTGTACTCGAAGATCCCCGCCACGAAGAGCGCGGCGTTCGCCGCGAGCGCGCCCCGCGCGAGCGCGCGGACCCCCGGGCGGGAGCGGTCCCGGGCGAGCGGCCACGTCCGGAGCGCGGCGACGGCCACGAGCGCGAGGTAGGCGAGAGCCGAGGGGATCCCGGTCTCCGCCGCGACGTTCACGACGTTGTCGTGGAGGTGGCCGACGGACGGCTCGACGAAGCCCGGCTGCCGGTAGTGCGGGTAGAGAGCCTTGATCCGCCCGGGACCGACGCCGAACAGCGGCCGCTCGGAGACCATCACGGCTCCGGCCCGCCACATCGCGAGCCGGTCGCGGGCGGTCACGTCGTTCCGGTCGAACGACGTGGCCGCCCGCTCGCGGACGCCGGAGGGAAGGACGAGGACGAGGAGGACGGCGAGGGGCGGGATCACGAGGCCCAGCCGGGGGCGGGCCGTCACGACGAGGACGAGGAGCCCGGCGGCGAGGCCGAGGTAGGCGCTCCGCGTGAACGTGAGTCCGACGAGGACCGTCGCGGCGGCCGCGAGGAGGCCGTCGGCGAGGCGCCCGGGCGCCGGCCCGCCCCGCGTCAGCGCCCGCGCCGCCAGGACGAGGGCGAGGGCCATCAGGAGCCCGGCGTACGTCATGTAGATCGACAGGCCGCCCGAGAGACGGGCGTCGACGTTGTCCTGCCCGAGGAGGAACCAGTCGACCAGCCCGCGCAGGACGAGGTAGAGCGTGGTCAGGCGGAAGGCGTCCACGACCACGTGCGCGTCGGCGTCATCGTCGACGAGGAGCGCGACGAGCAGGACGAGGGAGAAGGAGACGAGCCCCTTCACCGCCACGACCGAGCGCACGACGTCCGTCGAGAAGAGCGCCGAGAGGACGCTCAGGAAAACGAAGAGCGCGACCGGCCCGAAAAGGGGCGAGGACCGTCGTTCCCCCGGGCCGGGGAGAGCGCCGCGAGAGCGCGCCGAAAGGACGGCAGCCCCGAGGATCACGAGCGCGAGAGCGACGTTCGCGGGTGCGTTCCAGGGCGTGAGCGCGGCGCAGAGGACGAGGCCCGCGAAGGCCGCTCTCGGGAGCGGCGCCCGGCGAGCGAGAGGCCCCGGCAGGAGCTTCAGGACGCGCGCGCCCCGGCGGAGAGGGCTTCCTCGACGAGCATGACCGGGATGTCCGACACGATCGGGTAGACGCGGCCGCAGGCGGCGCAGTGGAGCCCCTCCGTCACGACCGGCTCCTCGTCGCGGAACTTGTCACGGTACTTCTCGACGACCTGCGCAGCCGCTCCGGCCTCGAGCGGGCAGAGGGTCACCGGGGGCCGTGGGTCGCAGGCCGGGCAGGCGAGGATGGCGAGGAGCTCGGGGTCGACGGCCATACGCGGATGCTAGCAGCAGGCGGCCTCAGAGCCGCTCCTGCAGCGAAGCGATCGTCCGGGCCCTTCCCGTCGTCTCGTCCACGTCGACGACGGCGCCGCAGAGCCTCACGTCCCGGGTCGCCGTCTCCATCCCGCGGGGCGTCTGGAACCGGAACCGCTCGAGGATGTTCTTGGGGTCGAACCCGATGATCCCCTCGTAGGCGCCGGTCATCCCGGCGTCGCCCTGGTAGGCCGTCCCCTTCGGCAGGACGCGGGCGTCGGCCGTCGGGACGTGCGTGTGCGTCCCGATCACGAGCGAGGCGCGCCCGTCGAACCACCAGCCGACGGCCTGCTTCTCCGAGGTCGCCTCGGCGTGGATGTCGATCAGGACGACCTTCAGCTCCGGGCACGAGGCCGTCATCTCGCCGAGGCAGGCGTCGCCGACCCGGAACGGCGAGTCCGTCGCGGCCATGAAGACCTGGCCCTGCAGATTCAGGACGCCGACAGGGACCCCGGCGGGCGTCCGCTGGACGACCCATCCGCGGCCGGGATTGCCGGGAGGGTAGTTCGCGGGGCGGAGGAGGTTCGGGATGTCGTCGAGATATGGGACGAACTCCTTCTTGTCCCAGATGTGGTTCCCCGACGTGAAGACGTCGATGGGGAGCTTCGAGAGGTCGGCGAAGATCTCCGCCGTCACGCCGAAGCCGCCCGCGGCGTTCTCGACGTTCACGACGGTGAAGTCGACCCCCTCGCGGGCGATGACCTTCTCGAGGAGGCCGAGCGCCTTGCGCCCCGGCTTCCCGACGACGTCTCCGACGAAAAGGAGCTTCACGATCCGGTCCTCCCTGGGATCTGACGAAGCCGCCCCGGGGGTCCCCCGGGGCGGCGGGCTTCCGTTCGGCTGACCGGGCGCTACTTGGCGTACTCGACCGCGCGGGTCTCCCGGATGACCGTGATCTTGATCTGCCCCGGGTACTGGAGCTCCGACTGGATCCGCTTGGCGAGGTCCTTCGACATCCAGAAGCACTCCGAGTCGTTCACCTGCTTGGCGTCGACGACGACGCGCAGCTCGCGGCCGGCCTGGATCGCGAAGGTCTTCTCGACCCCCTTCATCCCCTGCGTCATCTGTTCGAGCTTCTCGAGCCGCTTGACGTAGGTCTCGATGATCTCGCGCCGGGCCCCGGGCCGGGCCGCCGAGATCGCGTCGGCCGCGTTCACGAGGACCGCTTCGATCGTCCTCGGCTCGTAGTCGCCGTGGTGGCACTCCATGCCGTGGATGACCGCTTCGCTCTCGCCGTACTTCTTCAGGAGCTGCCGGCCGAGCTCGAGGTGCGTCCCCTCCTGCTCGCGGTCGATCGCCTTGCCGATGTCGTGGAGTATCCCGGCGCGCTTGGCGACGGCGACGTCGACCTTTAGCTCGCTCGCCATGTGGCAGGCGGCCCAGGCGACCTCCTTGGAATGCTGCAGGACGCTCTGCCCGTAGCTCGTCCGGTACTTCAGGCGCCCGAGGAGCTTGACGAGCTCGGGGTGGAGGTCGGCGATTCCGAACTCGTAGGCCGCCGCCTCGCCCGTCTTCTTGAGGTCCTCCCAGAGCTCCGCGCGGACCTTCTCGACGACCTCCTCGATCCTCCCGGGGTGGATCCGGCCGTCCTGGATGAGCCGCTCGAGGGCCCTCCTCGCGACCTCGCGCCGGATCGGGTCGAACGAGGAGAGGAGGACCGCCTCCGGCGTGTCGTCGATGATGATGTCGACGCCCGTCGCGGCCTCGACGGCGCGGATGTTCCGCCCTTCGCGGCCGATGATCCGCCCCTTCATCTCGTCGCTCGGAAGGTCGAGCACGGTGACCGTGGTCTCCGCGACGTAGTCCGAGGCCATCCGCTGGGTCGTCATCGCGAGGAGGCGCTTCGCCTTCATCTGCGCGTTGTCGACCGCGTCCTCCTCGATCCGCCGGATCAGGCCGGTCGCCTCGAGGCGGGCCTCGTTCTCGAGGTCGCGGACGAGGTCTTTCTTCGCCTGCTCGGCGGTCAGGCCGGCGATCTGCTCGAGCTTCGTCCGCTGGGCGGCGACGAGCTCCTCGGCCGCCTTCTGGGCCTCTTCCTCGACCTCCCCGAGGCGCTTCTCCCGCTTGTCGAGGTTCTTGGCGCGGTTCTCGGCGTCCTGCTCCCGCTTCTCGGCGCTGCCGATCTTCCGCTCGAGCGTCTCTTCCTTCGCGAGGAGCCGCTTCTCCAGGTCGGCGAGCTCGTTGCGGCGGCGGGCGACCTCCTCGTCCACCGCTTCGCGGGCCTTGAGGAGCTGCTCTTTGGCGTCGAGCTCGGCCTTCTGCGCGGACGCCTGGGCCTTGCGGACCTCCGCCTCGGCCTGGAGCTTCGCCGTCTCGAGGACCTTCTTCGCCTCGAGGTCGGCGAGGACCCGGGCGTCCTCCGCCCTTCCCCTCGCCTTCGTCGCGAGGACGAAGAAGACGCCGGCCGCCACGAACAGGATCGCGGCGATAGCGACGTAAATAATTGAGTTCACCTGTGATCCCCCTCGTCTTGCGTCTCGTCGAGGGTGATCCTGAGCCGGGAAACCGGATCGAGAGGCCGGAGATCTGCTGCCGCTAAGACGTCCTCGGTGAAACGAGGAAAAGGCCCCCGCCTCGGCCGTGTGAGCGATCGTCTTTGAACCCTTGCCAAACCAGGGAGAACGCCCCGGGGCGACCCGTCAGTTCCCCGGCCGGAGCCGGGGCGTCACAGGGTGGCCGGGCTTCGGAGCGTTCGGGGTTCAAATATCGGTTCAAGGACATGTGCTCATTCACGCACCGCGCAGGGTGCCACGCCATTCCGTTCCGGCGTCCGCCGGGAGCTCCGCAGGCAGGATTCCGAGGATCTCATCCAATTTCTCGACGAGACGGCCCGCCACCGGGACGAGCCGCCCCGGATCACCCATCCGGGTCTTCGTTCGGTACTGATGGAATTCGTCGGAGACGTTCAGGGCCGCAAGGATGGCGATCTTCGTCGAGTCGACGGTCGGGGCGTGCGCCGCGACCTCCCTCATCTTCCGGTCCACGAACGCCGCGAGGTCACGGATGTACTCCTCCTCGCCCGCCGCGCGGACCGAATAGGTCTGCCCGAAGATCTCCACCTGGATGACGGTCGGCCTGTTCTCCATCCCGGCAGCTCTCCTTCTCTGCTGCCGTTCCGAGGATAGCACGCGCCGACTCAGGCGATCGCGGCCGGCTCCTCCAAGCTCTTGACCAGACGCTCGATACGGGCTCGGACGTCCTCCCGCTCCGTCGCGAGGCGCGAAAGCTTCTCGTTCAGCTCGGCCACGTGCACGGCCCCTTCCCGGCTGTCCGTGAGCTCGGCCCGGAGCCGGTCCCGCTCGGCCGCCGTCTCCTCGAGCGCGGCACGCAGCCGGGCGTTCTCCCCTGCGGACTCCTTCGCCGCCGAGAGGAGCCGGGCCACCTTCTCCTCCATCGTTCCAAGCAGCTGCTCCAGCTCCGAGACGGCCTCCGGTGCCGTCTCTTCGAGAGGAGCCTTGTCCTTCTTCCCGCTCATCTGGTTCTCCTTCAGGCGATTCCGTCCACCGCCGTCCCGGGGACGGCGAGGAGGCGCCGGGCGGCGTCGTCGCGCCAGCGATTGATCTCGTCGCGCTCCAGGGAGCGCTCCGCGGACCCGAAGGCCACGGTGAGGGTGGTCTTGACGTGCCCCTCGGGGACGCCCGCGCCGCGCCACAGGTACTTCGCGTCGACCGAGAGGAGCTCGGACGGGGCGCCGGCCCGAACGGCCGCGGCGAGCGTGTCCCAGGAAAGCGAGAACGGGTGGGTCACCGTCAGGTCCACCTCGCTCCCGGGGAAGCGCGACGGCATCTCCACGGACGAAGGGGGGGGTGGGACCGGGATCGCCGCGAGGTCGACGTCGGCCGCGACGACCTCCCCGAGGTCCCACTCGGCGGCGAGCGTCCCGGAGAGGACCCCGACCCAGCCGACGACTTTCCCGTCCACAACGACCTCGGCCGACCGGCCCGGGGCGAGGAACGGGAGCGCCGCCGGTCGGAACGCCGGTGCGGGCGCGCCGAAGCCGGCAAAGAGGGCGGCCACGACGCCCGAACCGTCGTGGAAGTCGGCAGGGCGCGCCTCGGACGCCCAGTGGACGCCCCGTCGGCCTCGCAGGAGGATCGCCGCACGCCGGGACTCGACCGGACGTCCTTCGACGAGCGCGTAGGAGCGCCCGACCTCGAAGAGGGCGAGGTCGCCGAGGCCGCGCCGGACGTTGTGCCGGGCGGCGCGGAGCAGCCCGACCACAGGAGTCGAGCGCATCGTCGTGAAGGGCTCCCCGAGCGCGTTCGAGACGACCGGGGGCGTCCCGTCGACGCAGGACGCGAAAGGAGAGTTCTCCTCGGCCGAGACGAACGAGTAGGTGCACGCCTCGGCGAAGCCCGCCGCGGCGAGGAGGTCCCGGGCGCGCTCCTCGCGGGCGAGGACCGGCTCGGACCAGGTCGGGTTGTACGGGTGCGGGAGCGTCTCCGGGAGCGCCGCGTAGCCGACGACCCGGATGACCTCCTCGATCAGGTCGCACTCCTGCTCGACGTCGACCCGCCAGGTCGGCACGGAGACCTCGAGGACTCCGGGCGCCGCCTCTCTCACGCCGAACGCGAGGGAGGAAAGGATCTCGACGCAGCGCTCGAGCGGCACCTCCATCCCGAGGAACGAGACGAGGCGCGCGTGCCGGAGGGTCACGCTCTTCCGCGGCCGCGGCGTCCCGTGCGCGTCGATCACCCCGCGCGCGACCGTCCCGCCGCAGTCGGCGAGGAGGAGCGCCGTGACGCGGTCGAGCGCTTCGAGCGTCGTCTCCGGGTCGGTCCCCCGCTCGAAGCGGTGGGAGGCGTCCGTGTGCATCCCGTGCCGGCGGGCCGTCTTCCGGACCGCGGTGGCCGTGAAGTGCGCCGACTCGAGGAGGACGCGCGTCGTGGAGGGCGTGATCGCCGTCGCGAGGCCGCCCATGACGCCCGCGAGGGCGACGGGCTTCTCGGCGTCCGCGATGACCAGGTCCTCCGGCGAGAGCGTCCGTTCCACGCCGTCGAGGGTGACGAGCGTCTCCCCGGAGCGGGCGCGGCGGACGACGATCGCGGGGAGTCCGTCGGCTTTCTTCGCGAGCGTGTCGAGGTCGAAGGCGTGGAGGGGCTGGCCGATGTCCCAGAGGACGTGGTTCGTCGCGTCGACCGGCGCCAAGATCGGGTTCATCCCGAGGCCCCGGAGGCGCTCCTGCACCGCGGCCGACGCTTCCCGGACGCGCAGCCCCTCGACGACCCGCGCGGAGTAGCGCGAGCAGAGGTCGGGGGCCTCGATCGTCACCGCCGCGAGGGAGGACGCCGCCGCCGGACCCTCCGGCGGCGCGGGCGCAGGGACGTCGCGGAACGCCCGTCCGAGCGCGCAGGCGGCCTCGCGGGCCAGCCCGCGGTGGTTCATCCCGTCGGGGCGGTTCGCCGTCAGCTCGACCTCGAGGACCGCGTCCTTCCCCTCCCCTTCCGTTCCCTCCACGATGAAGCCGACGTCCGTGAGGCGGCGGCGGAGCGTGGCGAGGTCGGGGAGGTCGCCGGGCAGGTACTGCCCGAGCCACTCGAGGCGGAACTTCATCGGGTCAGCTCCCCGGGAAGCCGCGACCGCGGCTCCCGTGTTCGCCGCGCGCGGAGCGCACGGTCAGCTCGTCGTGCGCAGAGCGCACGCTCAGCCCCACGTCCGGTCGAGGAACCGGACGTCGTTCTCGAAGAGGAGGCGCAGGTCGGGGATGCCGTGGAGGAGCATGGCGATCCGGTCGATCCCCATCCCGAACGCGAAGCCCGTGAAGCGCTCCGGGTCGATCCCCGCGTTCGCGAGGACGTTCGGGTGGACCATCCCGGCCCCCATGATCTCGATCCAGCCGGAGTACGAGCAGATCCGGCACCCCGTCTCGCAGAAGACGCAGCTCACGGCGCAGTCGACGCCCGGCTCGACGAACGGGAAGAACGTCGGCGCGAGACGCACCTCGGCACGGCCCCCGAAGAAGCTCTTCGCAAAGGCCGAGAGGGTCCCCCGCAGGTGCGCGAACGTGATCCCCTCGTCGACGACGAGCCCTTCCATCTGGTGGAAGACGGGCGAGTGGCGCGGGTCGATGTCGTCCTTGCGGTAGACGCGCCCCGGGCAGAGGACGCGGATCGGGGGCCTGCGCCCCTCCATCGTCCGCATCTGCACCGGCGAGGTGTGGGTCCGGAGGAGGAGCGCGTCTCGCCCCGTCCCGCCCCCCTCGACGAAGAACGTGTCGACCGAGTCGCGCGCCGGGTGGTCCGGGGCGAAGTTGAGCGACTCGAAGTTGTACCAGTCGGTCTCGATCTCCGGACCGTCCGCGACCTCGTAGCCGAGGCCGTGGAAGACGTGCTCGATCCGGCGCCGCACGACGGTCAGCGGGTGGAGGCGCCCGACCGGCGGGACGCGCGGCGGCAGCGTGACGTCGACGGCCTTCGCCGCCTCCGCGCGTGCGGCCGCGCGCGCGGTCGCCTCGGCCTCGAGCGCGTCGAGGCGCGCCTCGACCTCCTGCTTGAGGGCGTTCACGCCGGCGCCGAACGCGGCCTTCTCCTCCTTCGGCACCTCCTTCAGGCGCGCGAGGAGGGCGGTGACGACGCCCTGCTTCTTCCCGAGCCAGCGGACCTTCAGCTCGTGGACGTCGGCCGGGAGGAGGCCGCCGCGTCCCGCCGCGTCGGCGAGCTCAGCGTCGAGGAGGCCCCGGGCCTCCTCGACGCTGAAAGGTGCCGAGCTCATCGCTCCCCGCTCCGCCTCAGGCGGCGGCGAGGGCGCTCTTGGCGGACGAGACGAGGGCCGCGAAGCCCTTCGGGTCCTGGAAGGCGATCTCGGCGAGGACCTTGCGGTTAACGTCCGAGCCGGCCTTCTTGAGG
>JAKLER010000161.1 GCA_022711615.1 Acidobacteriota bacterium | reverse complement strand
CGCGCGGCTCGGGCGCGTCCCGGAAGCCGAGCACGAGCTGCTCACCGAGATCCGGCTCTTCCCCCAGGCCCTCGAGGCCCGGGTCGCCCTCGCCGCGGCGTACGCCGCGTCGGGCCGGAAGGCCGAGGCGGTGCGGACGATCGACGAGATGGTCCGGCTCCTCCCGCGGCCCGACGTCTACGCGACGGCCGTGCGCGCGCTGCGCGCCTTCGAGGAGCCGGCGGCTGCGGCACGCCTGGCCGCGGCGGCCCGCGCCCGCTTCCCCCGGGACGGGCGATTCGCCCGCGGCGGCTGACGCCGGGCGCGCCGCCGTCCGGGCCTGCTATCCTCCGCGCAGCAGTTCGGGGCGCTACTTCTGCCAAGCAGCTCACCCCAGGATGCGACGCCACGTTCAGGAGGTGGGGTTTTGGCCCGTCCCAACTATTCACACAGCAAGCGGCAACGCGAGATCGCGAAGAAGCAGAAGCGCGAAGAGAAGATGGCGCGGAAGCTCGAGAAGAAGAACACCGTCCCCGGCGCCCCTTCGGACGAGAACCTCGAGGTCCTCGAGGGGGGCGAGGGCGCCGACGGCGGCCCGGACGCCGTCCCGTCCGGCGAGACCGAACCCGCCGCGTGACGCGACCGCCGACCCGAAATCGCAAGGGCCGCCCCACGGGGCGGCCCTTCGCCGTTCCGGGCTGTGAACGCGAGCCGAGCCTCGCACGGCTCGCGAGGCCCGGCTCGTGACGTCCCGCCCCCCGGGCCACGGCTCCGCCGTCGCGACGGCCGCGTTCGTGACGTTTCTCTGGTCGACCTCCTGGGTCCTCATCAAGGTCGGTCTCGCCGCCGACCTCCCGCCGCTCCCGTTCGCGGGCCTCCGCTACGCCTTCGCCGCCCTCTGCCTCCTGCCGTTCGCGCTCGCGACGGCGGAGCGCCGGAGCCTTCTCTCCGCGCTCGACCGGCGCTCCTTGCGGAGCCTCTCGGCGCTCGGCCTCCTCTACATCGCGGTCGCGCAGGGCGGCCAGTTCGCCGCGCTCGCGCTCCTCCCGGCGAGCGCCGTCAGCCTCCTCCTCAGCCTGACTCCGGTCGCCGTCGCGCTCGGCAGCGGCGCCGTCCTCGGCGAGCGTCCGACTCCCCTCCAGGCCGCGGGGACGGCCGTCGCCGTCTCCGGGGCCGCTCTCTACTTCCTCCCGGCGGGAGCCGCGGCCCCTTCGGCGGCCGGCCTCGCCGCCGGGCTCGTCGCCCTCCTCTCGAACGCCGGCTCCGCCCTCCTCGGCCGGCGCGTGAACCGCGACACCCACCTGCCGCCGCTCCTCGTCACGTTCGTGAGCATGTCGATCGGCGCGACGGTCCTGCTCGGCGCCGGCGTCGCGGTGCAAGGCTGGCCGGCGCTCGGCCCCCGGGAAGCGTCGATCGTCGCCTGGCTGGCGATCGTCAACACCGCGTTCGCCTTCACGCTCTGGAATCGCTCCCTGCGCGTCCTGACGGCCGTGGAGTCGAGCGTCCTGAACGGCCTGATGCTCCCCCAGATCGCCCTCCTCGCCGTCCTCTTCCTCGGCGAGCGCCTCTCCGGCCGGCAGGTCGTCGCCCTCGTCCTCGCCGCGGCCGGGGCGTTCGCCGTCCAGCTCCGGCGTCCCGGCTGACGGACGGCCCGCTCCCTCGCACGCCCCGGCGGTTTAGGATCGTCGCGCCGCCATGAGACGAGCCCTCCTCACCGCCCTCCTCCTCGCCCTCGCCGCCTCGCCCCTCCGCGCCGACGACGCCGCCCTCGACCTCCCGCTCGGCGACCCCGCGCGCCGCGAGAAGACGATCGCGCCGCCGCTCGACGTCGTCCTCGACACCCGCACCGGCGCTGCGATCTCCCCCGCCGAGGTCGCTGCCCGGCTCGGGAAGGCCCGGCTCGTCTTCCTCGGCGAGAGCCACACGAACGCCGAGTTCCACCGCGTCCAGCTCCAGGTGATCCGGGAGCTCGTCCGGGCAGGGAGGAAGGTCCTCGTCGGCCTCGAGATGTACCCGGCGACGGAGCAGGCCGCGCTCGACCTCTGGAACGCCGGAGCCCTCTCCGAGGCGGAGTTCGTCGAGAAGTCCGACTGGTACCGGAGCTGGGGCTACCACTGGGACTACTACCGCGACATCTTCCTCTTCTGCCGTGGGGCGAAGGTCGCGCTCCATGCGGTGAACGTCCCGCGCGAGCTCGTCTCCGACGTGAGGAAGAAGGGGTTCGACGGCCTGACCGCCGAGCAGAAGGCCCTTCTCCCGCCGAGGGTCGACACGGAGAACGCCGACCACCTGCGCCTCCTCAAGGCGTTCTTCGGCGACGAGGGGGGAATGCACTCGGCCTCGATGCCCGAAGCGATGTGGCAGGGAATGTTCCGCGCGCAGTGCACCTGGGACGCGGCGATGGCGTGGAACGCCGCACAGGCGCTGAAGAAGGCGAATGACCCCAACGCGGTCATGGTCGTCCTGATCGGCTCCGGGCACGTCGCGTACGGCCTCGGGGCCGAGCGGCAGGCGAAGCACTGGTTCGACGGCGGGATCGCGTCCGTCATCCCGATTCCCGTCCTCGACGAGCAGGACCGCACGGTGAAGGTCCGCGCTTCGTACGCCGACTTCCTGTGGGGCGTCCCGCAGGAGACCGACCCCGTCTTCCCGGTGCTCGGCCTCTCGACGCGCGACCCGAAGGACGGCTCGGCGGGCTGGCCGGTCATCAACGTCGAGAAGGACTCCGTCGCCGAGGCCGCCGGCTTCCGGGTGGGCGACGTCCTTCTCGCGATGGACGGGACGCCGCTCGGGAAGAAGGGGCTCTTCAACAGGCTCATGGCGGAGAAGCGCTGGAGCGACACCGCTGAGTACGAGGTGAAGCGGGGCGAGGAGAAGCTGACCCTCGTCGCGAAGTTCGTCCGGAAGTCGAAGGAGGCTCCGAAGGCCCAGGGGCCGGCGAAGTGATTCGCGCGCGCGCGGCTCTCCTCGGGGCGACCCTCCTCGCGTCGGCGGGGCTCGCCCAGCCGGGCCCGTCCGGCCCGCTCGCGGCGGTCCACCACGAGCTCGACGTCTCCTTCGTCCCCGCGACCGGCTTCCTGCGCGTCGCGGCGAAGGTTTCGCTCCCTCCGGGGACAAAGCCGGACCTCCTTCTGAACGCCGCCCTGAAGGTGACGACGTCGTCCCCGGCGCTGAAGGAGGTCCCGCTCGGGGACGTGGCGGCCTTCTTCGGGAACAACGCGGCGGCCCAGGAGCCGTCGCGGCGCGTGGCGCTGAAGAGGTACCGCGCGGCCGGCGCGGCCTCGACGTTGACGCTGACGTACGAGGGAATCGTCCGAAACGAGCTGACGGCGCCGAAGGAGGAGTACCAGCGCGGCTTCCGCGAGACGCCGGGGACGATCGGCCCCGAGGGGATCTATCTCGCCGGCTCGACGTTCTGGGTCCCCGTCTTCGGCGAGGCGCTCGCGAGCTTCCGAATGACGGCGAGAGTCCCGGAGGGATGGCAGCTCGTCTCGCAGGGAGACGGCACCGCCCGCGGTGCCGACGGCCTCGCGCGCTGGGACTCGAAGGGCCCCGTCGACGAGGCCTACCTCGTCGGCGGCCCGCTCACGGCCTACCGGGACAGGGCGGGCGACGTCGAGACGCTCGCCTTCCTCCGGACGAAGGACGACGCGCTCGCGGCGAAGTACCTCGCCGCGACGGCGCAGTACCTCGAGATGTACCGCGGCCTGATCGGGCCGTACCCGTACGGGAAGTTCGCGCTCGTGGAGAACTTCTGGGAGACGGGGTACGGGATGGCCTCGTTCACTCTCCTCGGGCCGCAGGTGATCCGCTTCCCCTTCATCCTGGCGTCGTCCTACCCGCACGAGATCCTCCACAACTGGTGGGGGAACTCCGTCTTCGTCGACTACGCGAAGGGGAACTGGTGCGAGGGGCTGACGGCCTACCTCGCCGACCACCTGATCCAGGAGCAGCGCGGCAAGGGGGAGGAGTACCGCCGCGGGACGCTCCAGAAGTACCTCAGCTACGTCCGCGACGGGCGCGACTTCCCGCTCACCGAGTTCCGCGGGCGCGAGAGCGCGGCGACGGAGGCCGTCGGCTACGGGAAGGCCCTCATGGGCTTCCACATGGTCCGGCGCCACCTCGGCGACGCCGCTTTCCGGAAGACGCTCGCGCGGTTCTACGCCGACTTCCGCGGGAAGCGCGCGACGTTCGACGACTTCCGGAGGACGGCCGAGACCGTCGCCGGCAAGCCCCTCTCCGCCCTCTTCGATCCGTGGGTGACGCGCCCCGGCGCGGCCGAGCTCGCGCTCTCTCCGGCGACGGTCGCGAAGACGGACGCGGGGTGGACCGTGAGCGGGACGCTCCGGCAGGCGCAGAAGGACGAGCCGTTCGCCCTCGAGGTGCCCGTCGCCGTCGTCACGGAGAAGGGGACGGTCCGGAAGGTCGTCCCGCTCGACGGGCGCGAGGCCCGCTTCGAGGTCGCCACGGACGCCGAGCCGCTCGGCCTCGCGGCCGACCCGCAGTTCGACCTCTTCCGCCGGCTCGACCCGCGCGAGATCCCGCCCTCGATCGGGCAGGTCTTCGGCGAGCCGAAGGTCCTCGCGATCCTCCCCGCCGGGCTCTCCGCCGAGGAGGACGCGGCGTGGCGCGCGCTCCTCGCGGGG
Source organism: Acidobacteriota bacterium (assembly GCA_022711615.1). Taxonomy (GTDB): domain Bacteria; phylum Acidobacteriota; class Thermoanaerobaculia; order UBA5066; family UBA5066; genus UBA5066. Next base: position 5,154 of record JAKLER010000161.1, on the reverse strand, counting down.
TGGAAGACGCCAACGCACGCGATCGAGGTGAAGCTCGAGACCGAGGTCGAGACGCTGCCGGCAGATCGCGCGGTCTGGATCGTCGGGAAGGCGAACCGCTTCGCCTCGCTCTTCGCGAAGCAGGAGGGCCTCGCCCTCGGCGCAATCGACCTGACGGCGCTCGGCGAGACGGTCGCCCTTGCAGGACACACGTTCGCCGTCGTGACGCGCCACCCGGGCGATCCCGGGAAGGCCGCCGGCTGGGTCTTCGGCGAGCCGCTCGCCGCTCTTCCCGGCCTCGGCCGGAAGCTCCCCCACTACGGCAAGTACTCCTACGTCGGCTTCGACGGGACCGAACCGGTGAACGTCCTCAAGGGTCAGTGGCCCGAGAGCGATTCGCCGCTCCGCGCCGACCTCCGCTCCGCGGAGAGGCGCGGGACGCCGATGCCGGCGTTCGCGCCCGAGGCGCGGAAGGCGCTCGCCGAGCTCCCGCCCGCCTTCTCGCAGGCGCGGCTCGCCGCGCACGTCGCGGCCCTCGCCGCGCCCGCTCTCGAGGGGCGCGGCCTCGGGACGCCCGGCGAGAAGAGCGCTGCAGAGTACGTGGCCGCCGAGATGAAGGCCGCAGGCCTCTTCCCCGGCGGGGACGACGGCGGCTTCTTCCAGCGCTTCCGCGTCGCCTCGACCGCGAGCGGGGCGCCGGCCGACGTCGTCAACGTCGTGGGCCTTATTCCAGGCACCGACCCGGCGTGGAAGGACGAGTCGGTCGTCGTCGTCGCGCACTACGACCACCTGGGCCGGGGCTGGCCCGACGCGCGGAAGGAGTTCGCGGGGCAGGCCCATCCGGGCGCGGACGACAACGCGAGCGGCGTCGCCGTCCTCCTCGAGCTCGCGCGCGCGATGAAGGACGAGAAGCCTCGGCGGACCGTCGTCTTCCTCGCCCCGACGGGCGAGGAGGCGGGGCGCCTCGGCTCGAAGCGCTGGGTCGCCGGACCGTCCTCGCGCTCCGCGGCGAAGACCCTCGCCGCGGTGAACCTGGACACGGTCGGGCGCCTCGGCGCCGGGAAGCTCCAGGTGCTCGGCACCGGGACCGCGGGCGAGTGGATCCACGCCGTCCGCGGCGCGAGCTGGGTGACGGGCGTCGAGACGAGGGCGGTCCCCGAGACGCTCGAGTCGTCGGACCACGTCAGCTTCGTCGAGGCGGGGGTCCCGGCGGTCCAGCTCTTCACCGGCGCGCACATCGACTACCACCGCCCCTCCGACACGGCGGAGAAGGTCGACGTCCCCGGCCTCGCGAAGGTCGCCGCGGTCGCGAAGGAGCTCGCCTCCTGGCTCGCCGGGCGGGAGCAGCCGCTCGCTGTCTCCCTCCCGAGGAAGGACGGGACTGCCGCCGCGGGCGCCGCCGCGCCGCAGGGCGGCGCCCCAGGGCAGGGGCGTCGCGTCAGCTTCGGGACGATGCCCGACTTCGCCTTCGAGGGACCTGGCGTGAAGGTGGATGCGGTCGTCCCCGGATCCCCCGCCGAGAAGGCCGGCGTCAGGGCCGGCGACGTCCTCCTGCGGATCGACGGGAAGGAGGTCGCGAGCCTCCGCGACTACTCCGAGCGGCTGAAGGCCGCGCGGCCCGGGCAGACCGTGAAGGCGACGCTCCGGCGTGACGGGAAGGAGATCGAGGTCGACGTGACGCTCGCCGAGCGATGACGGCTCACCGCGCGGGGCGGCCGTGGCTTGACCCGGCCGGACCCGCGTGCTGTATTGGGCGCGTGCACGCACCGCGTCTCCTTCTGATCGTCTCTCTGGCGGGATTCGTCCTCGTGGCCCCGGCGGCGGCCGAGACCGTTCCCGGCGCCTCCGACCTCATCGGTCCCGCCGCTCCGACGCCCACGCCCGCACCGGAGGCCGCCCCCGACTCGCCGCGCGCGACGGTCGCCGAGTACCTCGGCCTCGCGCGCTCCGGCCGGTTCGACGAGGCGGCGCGTTTCCTGGACCTTCCCGACACGCTGGCCCGGCGCGGCCCCGAGCTCGCCCGCAAGCTGAAGCTCGTCCTCGACCGGCGGCTCTGGATCGACCTCGGGAAGCTCTCCCCGCTCCCGGCAGGCCACCGGGAGGACGGCCTCTCCGCCGACGTCGAGCAGATCGGCGAGATCATCGGACCGACCGGCCGCCCCGAGCCGATTCGGCTCGTGAAGCGGGAGCGCGGCGGCGGCCCGGTCTGGCTCTTCTCCCGTGCGACCTCCGCCCGAATCCCGGACTGGTACGACCGGCTCGACAACCGCGGCCTGCTCGACCGCATCCCCGCACCCCTCCTTCGCCCGGGCCCGAAGGAGCTGCTCTGGTGGCAGTGGATCGTGGTCCTCGCCCTCCTCCTGCCCGCCTGGTGGGGCGGGAAGCTCCTCGGCTGGGCGGTCCGCAAGGTGCTCCTTCGTTTCGCGGCGCGGACCGCCACGACCTGGGACGAGGCCTTCCTCGTCAAGATGCGCGGGCCGTTCACGCTCGCCTTCACGCTCGTCCTGCTCCGGGCCGGTCTTCCGTTCCTCGGCCTCTACGCACCCGCCGAGGCGTTCGCCCTCGCCGCGCTGAAGGCAGGCAGCATCGTCGCCGCGTTCTGGGCCGTCCTCCGCGCGGTGACCGTCTCCGGAGAGGTCCTGGCCGCCGCCCCCTGGGCCGTCGCGAGCTCGGCCGCGCGCTCCTCGCTCCATTTCGCCGTCCAGGTCGCGCGGGTGCTCGTCGTCATCGTCGGGCTCCTGGCCGGCCTCGCGGCGCTCGGCGTCCCGGTGAACAGCGTCATCGCCGGGCTCGGCATCGGCGGCGTGGCGATCGCGTTCGCCGCTCAGAAGACCGTCGAGAACTTCTTCGGCGCCGTCTCGCTCGGCGTCGACCAGCCGCTGCGCGTCGGGGACTTCGTCAAGGTCGGGGACGTCACGGGGACCGTCGAGATGATCGGCCTCCGCTCGACGCGCCTGAGGACGCTCGACCGGACTCTCGTGACGATCCCGAACGGGAAGCTCGCCGACATGCAGATCGAGACGTTCGCGGAGAGGGACCGGATCCGCCTCGCCGCGATCCTGAACCTCGAGTACGGGACGACGGCCGCGCAGATGCGCGAGGTCGTCTCGGGAATCGAGGCGATGCTTCGGTCCCATCCGAAGATCTGGCCCGACACCGTCGTCGTCCGCTTCGTCGCCTTCTCCGGCTCCTCCCTCGACGTCGAGGTGATGGCCTGGTTCCAGACGACGAGCTTCGACGAGTTCCGCGACATCCGGCAGGAAGCCCTGCTCGCGATCCTGGAGATCGTCGAGAAGGCCGGAACGAGCTTCGCGTTCCCGACTCGGAAGGTCCATCTCGTCGGGCCGGGAGCCGCCTCGTTCCCGAGGTGAGACGAGGGGCCGCGCGACCGGCTCCGAGATCGGATCGGGAGCGGCCGGTCAGTTCAGGTTCGCGGCCGCCAGGGCCCGGGCCTGCTGTCGGACGACCCGACGGTACGGCCCCCAGTGGTCGTGATACCCCCGGCTCCACATGAAGGCCATGACCTCGATGGCCTGGACCGGGTTGAACGGGGACCACTCCTCGTCTCCCCAGATCAGCCGGAGGCGTCGCATCTTTCCGACGCTCTCTCGGAACGTCGAGAGGGTGAACTGACCGATGCCGTGGTAGCGCCCGCACGGGGAGCTGACGTTCCCCCGGAGCGTGCTCTCCTCCCAGAGGACGTGGTACATCGTCACGGCCTCGTCCTCGATCCCGTGCCTCCGGCACGCCGCGTGGACGACCGACCAGACGTCGAGCTGGCGAGGGGTCTCGAGATCCGGCGTTTCGCCGGGCCATCCGGGCGGAAGCGTCGTAGGGGTCGGGGCGTCCTCGGGGGCCGGGACGACCGGTCCCCCGGCGATGACTCTCGAGCTTCCGTCCAGCGGAACGGCGATTGCGAGAATCGACGCGAAGCCTGCTCCCGCCATCCGGAGAATCGTTCCCCGGCTGCGCCGTTCGCCCGCTTCGCTCGGTTCCTCATCTCGTCGGTCCATAAATCTCCATCTATCAGTGATTTGGGTGTCTCATCGGGGAAAATGCCGAACGCACGCCAGGAACTGACGACTGCGAGGTATCCCCAAGGGGTGATCGGAATATGGGGCATGCCGCCGGACCCGTCAAGTGAGCGCCAGCACAACCCGGGCGCGTGCAGGCGCGCGCGCTCGGCCGCCGAAACGGCCACATCCCGCGCGTCCCGGACCAGATCAGTACCGGCGCATCAGTCCGACGACGATTCCCTGGACCTGGACGTCCTCTTCCCGCGCACGAATCGGGGCCAGGCGCTCGTTCGAGGGCTGCAGCCGAACGACGCCGCCCGCCTCACGGTAGAGCCGCTTGAGCGTCGCTTCCCCGCTCACGAGCGCGGCGACCATCTCCCCGTTCTCCGCCCTCGTCCTCCGATGGACGACGACCCAGTCGCCGTCCCGAATCCCTTCGTCGATCATCGAGTCGCCGCTCACGAGGAGGACGAAGTTCTCCCCTTTCCGCGTGAGCGACTCCGGCACGTGAAGACGATCGTCGCCGGGGAGGACCTCGATCGGGCTACCGGCCGCGATCCGGCCGAGAAGGGGGACCTCCAGGGCGGGCGCCGACGCGGCCTCCTCGGCCACGTCGAGAGAGCGGCGCTGGTTCCAGTCGCGTACGAGCACTCCCTTATCGAGGAGCAGCCGAATGTGCTTCTGAAGGGTGCCGAAGGAGGAGTAGCCGAAGTGCTCGCAGATTTCGCGCTGGGTCGGCGCGATTCCCCGCCGCGTCCGATAGTCCCGGATGAAGGCGACGATCTCCTGTTGTCTCTCCGTAAGATTCGGACGATTTGCCATAATTTATTCGGCTCCCATACCATTTCTCCATATTTCGTTCGGAAACGATGGGTCGCGCTCAACGAAAGTATGGCGCAAATCGCGCGCAAGTCAAGAGAATCGCCATCTCCAGGATGCCAGGACGTCTCTCGCTCTCGCGCCAGGACTTCGCTTCGCCCCCCGCCGCCTTCGAGTGCAGCGGACACCTGCCTAATTATGTTCGGCGAAATTGTGAGTTCTCCGAAATGTATTCGGGAAATTTCCACAGTGACCGCTCTCGACATAGAATCCCCTCGTGGTGACGCACGGCGCGGCCCGCCGTTTGCTTCGATGATGAGAAGGACGATGACGAATTCCT
>JAKLER010000160.1 GCA_022711615.1 Acidobacteriota bacterium | reverse complement strand
GCGAGGAGAACGGGATCCGGATCTCGAGGTTCCAGCCCGTCGCCGTGATCTTCCCCGCCGCCTCCCAGTGGAAGTCGGGCGAAGAGTCCTCGTTGCCGTCGTCCGTCACGGCGTCGTACGGGATCCCGCGCGGGTTCGCGAGGAAGAGGATCGCCGTCCGGCCGTCGTTGCGGGTGTCGAGGATGATCCCGGCGTAGTCGGTCCCGCTCCCGAGGACGTCCCGCTGGGAGAACGGGGCCCGGATCTTCCCGGGCTCGGGGTCCTCACACTCGAGGGCGGCGTAGAGGAACCGGTCGTCGTAAGCGAGGCGCCCGACCGTCCGGACCTTCGGCGGGAGGTTGTCCCCCGGGTTCGTCTCGTAGAAGGTCTCGACCCGCGCCGCCCCGAGCCAGCCGGCGTCGCCGAGGTCGCCGTCCACCGAGATCGGACCGGTTGCGCGCGAGATCCGGATCTCGGCGCCGCGCAGCCCGTCCGCCCCTTCCGAAAGACAAAGCGCCGGACCGGCCACGATAGCCAGCCCGGCGAGGAGGAGGAGGGAACCTCGGGCTTTCACCCGCCCTCTGATACGGACGGCAGGGGCGCGGGGTTTCGCCCCGCGCCCCTCCTTCCGGCTGATCCGGCCATCCCGGCTACTCGGGCCGCTTCGGCTCCTCGGGGAGCTTCCGGGCCTTGAGCCGGTCGCCCCCGTCCTTCGCGATCGCCCGGTACCACTCCTCGCGGTACCTCGGGTGGGTGACGCCCCCCTGCGTGTCGCGGACGTTGCCGTCCATGTACTTCCAGAGGAGGTGGTCGCCGAGCTTCTTCCAGCGGGCGAAGACCAGGTCGCCCGCCCCGACCGAGTACTTCGTCAGGTAGTCGCGGGCCGCCGCCGGAGAGGCGGCGTGGAGGCGCACGGCCTCCTTCTCGATCTCGGGCTGCTCGGCGAGGAAGCGCCCCTCGAGCTCGTCCTGCGCCGCGCGGACGTCGACGATCATGTCGCTGTAGCGCGAGTAGGCCCAGTTCGTGACGAAGTTGAAGACCCAGAAGGCCGAGTCCCACGAGAACGCCGAGAAGTCGGCCGTCCCGACGGCAAAGCTCTTCGGCACCTCGCGGATGCCGCAGTACATCGGCGTGTAGACCGTGGAGTAGGTGTCGTCGACGCCGAACCAGAGGACGCCGCCGACCGGGTTCGGAAGGAACGACCGGAGCTGGGCGACGAACGAGTAGCCGGTCTGCTGCGTGGAGATCGCCCGCTCGTGGACGTAGTCGACACCGTCGACCTTGAAGCCCATCGGCCGCCAGCGGTACGGGAGGACGAACGGCCCGGCGCCGATGTCCTTCGTCATGTCGAGCTCGGTCCCCTCGAAGTGGTCCCGCATCAGCTCCATGACGTCCTTCGCCGTCAGCTTCCGGTCCGGCTTGATCGCCCAGGGCATCGGCTTGGCGCCCGGGACGGCGAGGATCCAGTCCGACGAGAGGTTCAGCGACGGCGCCGCGCGGCGGAAGACGCTCCAGACCCGCCCGTCGCAGCTCCGGAGCGTGCTCGCGCGGAGCGGGGCGTACGCGTCGGCGAACGAGAACTCCTCGTCCTTCCCCGTGAACCAGCCCTTGTCGCGCGCGAAGGAGACGACGTCCTTCGAGAAGAGGACGTTCTTCGGGTCGTTCCGCGGGAACTGCCGGATCCGGGCCTGGTTGGCGTGGGCGGAGATCGTCCCGTCCGGCACCTTCACGGCGACCCAGACGGCCCCCTTCTGCCCCTCGCCCTTCCCGATGATCTCGAGGACCCACGCCTCGTTCGGGTCGGCGATCGAGATCGACTCGCCCGACGAGGCGTAGCCGAACTCGTCGACGAGCTTCGTCATCACCTCGATCGCTTCGCGGGCCGTCTTCGACCGCTCGAGGCCGATCCACATGAGCGAGCCGTAGTCGATGATCCCGGACGGCCCCTCGAGCTCCTTCCGCCCGCCGAACGTCGTCTCGCCGATCGAGACCTGGTGCTCGTTGATGTTGCCGACGACCTGGTAGGTCACCGGCGCCTGCGGGATCCGGCCGAGCGTCTTGCCGGTGTCCCACTCGACGATCTCGCGCATCGCGCCGAACGTGTGGACCCCGGCCGGCGTGAAGTAGAGCTCGCCGTAGAGCTCGTGGCTGTCGGCGGCGTACGTGATCATCGTCGAGCCGTCGGCCGACGCCCCCTTCGTCACGAGGATGTTCGTGCAGGCGGGGGCGTCGGGCGCGGCGAGGGCGAGGGTCGTCGCGAGGACGAGGAGGGCGGCGGGCTTTCTCATGCGGCTTTCGCGGCTCCTTGACGGGGCCGCCCTGCCCGCGATCGCCGCGGGGAGCCGCCCCGCGAGGATCGTACCGGAGGCGGGACGGCCGCGCCCGGCCCGTGTCGGGACACCGGACCCCGCGGGTCCTACTTCGAGAGGAGGGTCCAGGCCCCGATCGCGAGGAAGCCGACGCCCGCGATCGTCTTCAGGAGCTTCGGCGAGAGGAACCGCTCGAGCTGCGAGCCGACGAGGACGCCGATCCCGGCCGCCGCCGTCAGGGCGAGCGCGGCGCCCGCGAAGACGACCCACTTGCTCGTCTGGCGGTCGGCCGAGAAGAGGAGCGTCGCCAGCTGCGTCTTGTCGCCCATCTCCGCGACGAGGACCGTGAAGAACACCGTCGCGAACGTTTTCCAGTGCATCGGACCGCCTCCGTTCCGGGGGCCCCGCAGGGCGGCGCGCCCGGAACGCGGGAGGATACCGGAGCCGCTCGCGCCCCGCCTCTCCGGCCGCTACGATCGCTCCGTGGCCCTTCCCCGTCGCCCTTCGGCCCGGCTCGCCGCGCTCCTCGGCGCGGCGCTGGCCGTCGCCGCTCCCGCGGCGCGCGCCGCGGACCCGCCGAGGTCGGGCGTCATCTCCCGCCCGAAGGGCTTCTCCACGATCCGCCTCGTCGCCCCGCCCGGCCTCTTCGTCTTCCTCGGAGACGTCCCGGTCGGCACGACGGACGTCCTCCGCCAGGGGCTCTGGCTGGAGGACCTCCCGGCGGGCCGCTACGTCCTGCGCGTCGAGAAGCCCGGCTTCGAGCCGAAGGTCGTCACGGTCGTCGTCGGCGAGGGCGACACGAAGGAGGTGCGCGTCCTCGCGCTCCGCCCGAGGCCGACTCCTACGCCGGCTCCGCCGGAGACGGCGGCGTCCCCGGCCCCGACCCCACCCGCGGCGAGCCCGGCGCCCGTCCGCGCCGTCGTCCTCGAGCGGAAGCCGGTCCCCGGCGGCACGCTCGTGACGGGAATCGCCTCGAGCGCGGTGGACGCCCTCCCCCTCCTCGAGGAGCTGAAGACGGAGTGCCGCTGCGCGCCCGCTCTCGAGTCGATGACGAAACGGAAGGACGGGCTGTACGAGTTTCGCGTGAAGCTGCCGGGAACGTAGACTACGGACATCGCCGACGGGGCGGACTCGAAGGCATGGATTCCCGAAGTACCGACACCTCGGGCCTCGAGAGGGAGCCGCTTCGGCCGCTCCCTCCTCCCGCGTCCGGCGACGTCCTCGCGGGGAGGTGGGAGCTGCGCCGCCTCCTCGGCCAGGGGGGCTCCGGCCTCGTCTTCGAGGCGTGGGACCGCGAGCTGAAAGGCGCCGTCGCCCTCAAGCTCCTGCGGCCCGACCGGCTCTCCCCCGCCTCCCTCGCCCGCCTGCGGCGCGAGGTGAAGGTCGCGCACGCGGTCGCGAGCCCGCGCCTCGTCCGCGTCTACGACCTCGGCGAGGACCACGGTCGTCCGTTCGTCACGATGGAGCTCGTCGCCGGCGCTCCCCTTCGGGACCGGACGACGGGACCGCTTCCGGTCGGCGACGTCGTCCGGATCGGAATCGAGGTCCTGGAAGGGCTCGCCGCCCTCCACGCTGCCGGGATCGTCCACCGCGACGTCAAGCCCGGCAACGTCCTCCTCGGCCCCGACGGCGGGGCGCGGATCGTCGACTTCGGCCTCGCCCGGAGCCTCGACCGCGACGAGACGCGCCTCACCGAGACCGAGACGGCCCTCGGCACGGCCGACTACATGGCTCCGGAGCAGGCCCTCGGGCACGACGTCGACGCGCGATCGGACCTCTACGCCTTCGGCGTCCTCCTCTTCGAGCTCCTCACGGGCGACCTCCCGTGGAGGGCCGAGTCGTCGTTCGGCTCCGTCCTCGCGCGGCTTCGCGCGAAGGCGCCCGACGTGAGGAAGCTCCGGCCCGAGACGCCGCGATGGCTCGCGGAAACCGTCGGCCGCCTCCTCGAGAGGAAGCCGGAGAACCGGTTCCCGAGCGCCGAGGAGACGCTCCGCGTCCTGCGCCGCAGGTCGGTCGGGCTCCGGGCGATCCTGGCCCGTCGGCGGCGTCCGCTCCTTGCCGTCGCCGCCGCGCTCGCGCTCGCCCTCCTCGGCGCCGCCGGGTGGAGGCTCGCCGCGAGGCCGTCGCTCGCCACGGTCTCCGCCGACGGGGCCTTCGGCGCGCGCGGCCTCGACCGCTCGGGCCGCGTCCTCTGGCGCCGGCCCGACCTCGACCCCGCGCGCTGCGCAGTGGTGGGCCGATTCCGGAAGGACGGACCCGAGGAGGTCGCGGCGATCCTCGAGAACGAGGTCTACGACAAGGAGCCCGAGCGGATCTACTCGCTCTCCTTCCTCGAGGCCGCGACCGGGCGGGTCCTCCGGACCGAGAGGCTCACGCCCGACCTCGAGGGCTTTCCCCCGGCCGAGCGGCGCTTCGCCGTCACGACGATGAAGGCGATCGACACGGACGGCGACGGCCTCGACGAGGTCTTCGTCAGCTACTTCCACTCCTGGGCGCCGTCCTTCGTCCTGATGTGGAACCCCGCCGAAAGGCGCTCGCTCATGGCGTTCACCGGCGGCGGGCACCATCGCCTCGTCGACGCGGCCGACGTCGACGGCGACGGGCGGAAGGAGATGCTCCTCCTCGGCATCAACAGCCCTTACGGCTGGTACCGCGCCTTCGCCATCGCGCGGCTCTGGACGGACGACCCCGAGGGCGCGCCGTCCCGAACCGTCCCGTTCGGCGCTTTCTCGGCCGACCAGGCGGGCGGCGCCGACGCCTCGAACCTGATCGACTACGTCCTCCTGCCGCGGGGCGTCTTCAGCGAGGACTCCCGCGAGCTGCGCGCCGTCGACGGCACGTCCTTCGCGATCGAGTACGGGAACGGCCGGACCGTCCGCATCGACCTCGGCGGCTGCGGCCTTCTCTCCCCGGCCGACGGCCTCGACTGCCGGACGCTCCGGCGGAGCCGGATGTCGGCCTACGCGAACCTGCGCGAAGGCCTCCGGCGCGGCCGGGCAGCCGCCCCCGACGAGGCCGTGGAGAGCTTCGACGCCGCCGAGCGCGACGCGCGCTCCGCCCGCGACCCGATCCTCCTCGAGCTCGTCCGCCGCTGGCGCGGGATGACGCTGCTGCTTCACGGGGACGCGCGGGAGGGCGCCGCCGTCCTCGCCGGCCTCGTCCGCGGCTCGGAGAACGCCCTCGAGATCGCCGACGATGCGGGCCGCGAGCTCCACAAGGCGGGCCGCATCCCGGAAGCGATCGCCTGGTACTCCCGCGCCCTCGAGCGGGCCGGCCCGGAGCACACCGGGCGCTCCGTGACCTACCCGCGCGAAGGGCTCCTCCTCGGCCTCGCCGAACTCGGTCGCTGGAGCGAGGCGTCCCGCTGGATCGACCGCTGGGCCGCTGCGGCCAACATGCGCGTCGTCGCCCGCGTGCCGTGGTATCGGACCTTCCTCGCCTGGCGACAGGGCATCGCCTTCGATCCGCCGCCGGTGGAAGCCGGCACGTACGACCTCCTCCACCTCTGGTCGTTCGAGATGCTCCTCGCGAAGAACGCCGAGCCGAAGGCCCTCCTCGAACGGGCCCGGTCCGAGTTCGTCGAGGCCGTCCGCGCCCGCGGGCCGCTCCTCTCCGTCCAGGCCGAGCTCCTCGAGCGCCTCGGTCGCCGCGACGAGGCCCGCGATGTCGCGCGGGAAGCCTGGCGCGAGACGGAGGCGGCCGTCCGGACGGAGGTCTGGACCCGCGCCCATCTCGACCTCGTCGTCGAGCGCGTCGTCCGCCTCGCCGGCGGCGACGAGGCGCGCCACGCCCGCGCCCTCCTCGAGACGGTCCGCGCCGAGGCGAAGCGGCCGGACCCGGGGACGCGGACGAGATGAGCGGGGCACGGCGTTTGCTCGCAGCCGATCTGAGGTGCTCGATGCTGAGGCTCGTCGTCCGCTACCGCCACGAGACCCTCGTCTTTCCGTTTCCCTCTGCGGAGGTCACCCTCGGCTCGTCTTCGAAGGCCGACCTCGTCGTGCCATTTCCCGGCGTCTCCCGTCTCCACGCCCGGATCTCGCCGGAGGCCTACGGCATTCGCATCGTGGATGAAGGCTCGAAGAATGGCGTCATTCGGAACGGTAAGCGAACCCTTCGCGCCGCTCTGCGTGAGGGAGACGAGGTCCTTCTCGGCGACGCCACGCTGGCACTCCAGGAGGCCGGCGAGGCGGAGGATCTCGCCCTGGAGCTCGGCCCGTCGCAGCGCGACCAGGCTCCCCCGACCGGCTCGACGGCAAGCGGACCGCTCGACGCTCCCGCCTCGGCCCTGCGCCTCGTCCGGGAGCTGGAAGGAGACGGTCGCGAGACGCCGGCCCGGCGGCGTGCGCTGCTGCGCAAGGCCCGAGCGATCCTGGGCGCCGAAGGTCTCGTCGCGCTCGACTCGCTCGCCGCTTCGGAGCCGGCCTTCCTCGACTTGGACGGCCCGGCGCCCGAGAAGGCCCTCCTCGAAACCCTGCGCGCCGTTATCGGCAAGCGCACCTCGTCCCGGGCTCCGCTTTCTCTCCTGCTCGGCAACGGACGTTCGGCGGCGGTCGCACCTTCCTCGTCCTCGCTCCATGGACCGTGCCTCGTCGCCCTCTTCTCTGGCTTCCCGGGCTCGGAGGTCCCGTGGAAACGAGAGCTGCTCGCCTTCCTCGCGAGCCGCCTCTTCAGCTCGACCGAGGAAACCGATTCCCCCTCGCCGCCGACAGGCGCGCCTTCGCTGCGGCTCCCCGAGGCGCTCGTCCTCGGCTCTTCGGCGGCGTTCGCCTCCTTTCTCGCGACGCTCGAGGCGACCGTCGGCAGCGGCCTCGACGTCCTTCTCACCGGAGAGACGGGCACGGGCAAAGAGCTGATCGCCCGCGCAATCCACGACTCGGGCCCCCACCCCGACGGCCCGTTCGTCGCCATCAACTGCGCGGCCATCCCGAACGAGCTCCTCGAGGCCGAGCTCTTCGGCGTGACGCGCGGCACCGCGACCGGCGTCGAGCCGAGGCCCGGCCGATTCATCCAGGCGAACGGCGGAACGCTCCTCCTCGACGAGATTGGAGAGCTACCGGAGCCCCTCCAAGCCAAGCTCCTCCGCGTCGTCCAGGAACGCGAGGTCCTCCCGCTCGGGGGCGCCTCCGCGCGGAAGGTCCACGTCCGGATCGTCGCGGCCACAAACCGCGACCTCCTCCGACGGATGAAGGAAGGGCTCTTCCGTCCCGACCTCTACTACCGCCTCTCCGCGCTCCAGTATCACGTCCCGCCCCTGCGCGACCGGCGCGAAGACATCCCTGCCCTCGTCCTGGCCTTCGCCTCCCGCTCCGCAGCCTCCCTCGGCCGACGCGTACGCGGCGTCAGCCGCCCGGCGCTCGATGTCCTCCTCGTCCACGACTGGCCCGGCAACGTCCGCGAGCTCGAAACCGCCGTGCAGCGCGCCGTCCTCCTCTGCCCGTCCGGCGGCACTCTCCTCGCCGAGCACTTCTCGCAGGTACAGTGGGCTGTCGCGGAAAGGACGAAGGACGCAGCCGCGGCGACGCCCGGCGAGGCGTCCGGCGCTCGCTTGCCGCCTTCCTCGCCTCTCGCCGACGATCCTGTAGCACTGGACCTCGAGTCCCGGCGCAACAGAGTCGAGAAGGAGACGATCGAGCGCGCCCTCGCGACGGCCAAGGGGAACAGGTCCCTCGCCGCGCGGCTCCTGAAGGTCTCAAGGAACGGTCTCGCGGCGAAGATGAAGGCGCTGGGGATCATCGACTGACCCTGGTCGTCCCGAGAGCATCTTGCTCGTTTGACGCGCATGCGTGCGCGCCTATCGAGCACCTACGAGAACTACGAGGGGACCATCCGGCCGCTAACCGCCTAGCGTTCCCGCCACTTCTGTCGCTTCCGAAGCGCTTCCGAGGCGCTTCCGAGGCGCTTGACCGATACCTGTGTGTCTCACACCCTCCACCATCGCGTTATGGCCCCACTCCTGCACAGTCGGCTGCGCTGGTCGCGCCATGGCTAGCGTCACGGATCTAGTGGACTGACAGCAGGAGGACCAGATGCAACTCAAACACCAGGCCCAGGATCGCCTCCAGGTTCGTCGCGACTCCGGCCTCCTCCTGACCGTGGGCCTCCTCGCAGCCCTGGTGCTCCAGGCTGTTCCCTGCGAGGCCCAGAGCTACACGTGGACACATCTGGCCGGGTCGACGGGCGGGGCGGGGTACGACGACGGTCCGGGAGCGACGGCGCAGCTGTCGGGTCCCGAAGGGGTAGCGCGGGACGCGGCGGGGAACACCTACGTCGCGGACACCTACAACCACACGATCCGGAAGATCGATGCGGCGGGGAACGTGACGACGCTGGCCGGCCTCGCGGGCGCGCCCGGCTTCGCCGACGGCAAGGGCGGCGCGGCGAGGTTCTACTATCCCTCGGGCGTCGCGGTCGACACCGCGGGCAACGTCTACGTCGCCGACAGCAGCAACCAGCGGATCCGGAAGATCGACACCTCGGGCAACGTGTCGACCCTCGCCGGAAGCGGCAGCTACGGCTTCGCCGACGGACCCGGCGCCTCGGCGATGTTCAGCAGCCCCATGGGCGTCGCCGTCGACGCCTCGGGCAACGTCTACGTCGGGGATCCCGGCAACCACCGGATCCGGGAGATCGACACCGCGGGCAACGTCTCGACTCTCGCCGGTAACGGGACCTCCGGGTTCGCCGACGGACCGGGCACCTCGGCGATGTTCAGCTACCCCTACGGCGTCGCCGTCGACGCCTCGGGCAACGTCTACGTCGCAGATACCTACAACAATCGGATCCGGAAGATCGACACCTCGGGCAACGTCTCGACTCTCGCCGGGAACGGAACCGAAGGCTTTGCCGACGGACCGGGCGCCTCGGCGATGTTCACCTACCCCGGAGGCGTCGCGGTCGACGCCTCCGGCAGCGTCTATGTCGCCGACTCACAGAACAATCGGGTTCGGAAGATCGACACCGCGGGCAACGTGTCGACTCTTGCCGGCAACGGGAACAGGGGTCTTGCCGACGGACCGGGCGCCTCGGCGATGTTCACCTACCTCTACGGCGTCACGGTGGACGCCTCGGGCAACGTCTACGTCGCCGACAGGGACAACGGCCTGATCCGGAAGATCGACACCTCGAGCAACGTGTCGACTCTTGCCGGCAGCGGGAACTGGGGTTTTGCCGACGGACCAGGCGCCTCGGCGATGTTCGCCCACCCCTGGGGCGTCGCAGTGGACGCCTCGGGCAACGCCTACGTCGGAGATTCCGACAATCGCCGGATCCGGAAGATCGACACCGCGGGCAACGTCTCGACCCTCGCGGGCAGCGGGACCTACGGGTTCGCCGACGGACCAGGCGCCACGGCCATGTTCACCTACCCCTACGGAGTCGCGGTGGACGCCTCGGGCAACGTCTACGTCGCCGATGTCGTCAGCAGCCGAATCCGAAAGATCGACACCGCGGGCAACGTCTCGACCCTCGCCGGCAACGGGACCTCCGGGTTCGCCGACGGGCCGGGCGTCTCGGCGATGTTCCGCTACCCCGAGGGCGTCGCCGTCGATTCCGCGGGCAACGTCTACGTCG
>JAKLER010000016.1 GCA_022711615.1 Acidobacteriota bacterium | reverse complement strand
GCTACGGCACCGTCGACGAGCTGAACGCCATCCTCGGCCTCGCGCGCGTCGCGAATCGCGATCTCCCGGGCGCCTCGGAGGCCGACCGCGCGCGCCTCGACGCGCTCCTCTTCCGGCTCCAGAACGAGCTCTTCAACCTCGGCTCCGACCTCGCGACGCTTCCGGCCGACCGTCACCCGAAGCAGCCCGTCGTCGAGCCGCGGCACGTCGCCGCGCTCGAGGCCGACATCGACGGGCTGAACGAGGGGCTCCCGGAGCTCACGTCCTTCGTCCTCCCGGGCGGAGGCCTCGTCGGCGCCCACCTCCACCAGGCGCGCACCGTCTGCCGTCGCGCGGAGCGGCTCGTCACGACGCTCGCGCGGCAGGAGGCGATCGGCACGCTCGGCCTCGTCTACTTGAACCGCCTCTCCGACCTCCTCTTCGTCCTCTCCCGCTGGGCCGCCCGCGCCCGCTCCGAGCCCGAGACCCTCTGGCGCCCGGAATAGAATGGGGTCAGGTCTACCATCTACACTATACTGACGGCATGAGCCGCCCCCTTCGCCTCGACCACGCCGGCGCCCTCTGGCACGTCACCTCCCGCGGCAACGAGCGCCGCGAGGTCTTCCGCGACGACGCGGACCGGCGCGAGATGCTGCACGTCCTCGGCCGGGTCGTGGACCTCTTCGGCTGGCAGCTCCACGCCTGGGTCCTGATGGGGAACCACTACCACCTCCTCCTCGGGACGCCGGAGGCGACTCTGTCGCGAGGGATGCGCCAGCTCAACGGCGACTACGCCGGCCATTTCAACCGGCGCCACGGACGCGACGGACACGTCTTCCAGGGGCGGTTCAAGGCGATCCTCGTCCAGCGCGAGGCGCACCTTCTCGAGGTGGCGCGCTACGTCGTCCTGAACCCCGTCCGCGCGGGCCTCGCGGCCTCCGCGGCCGACTGGCCGTGGAGCAGCTTCCGCGCCACGGCGGGCCTCGAGCCGGCGCCCGAGTGGCTCGACACCTCGTTCCTCCTCGACTCCTTCGGCTCGCGGCGCGGTCCGGCCGCCGCGAAGTACCGCGAGTTCGTCGAGGCGGGAACGACCGGCTCGTACGATCCGTGGAGCCAGGTCGTCGGTCAGATCTACCTCGGCAGCGCCTCGTGGGCCGAGTCGGCGCGCGCGGGGCAGGCCGCCCCGGCCCGGGGACGCGAGGTGCCGCGGCGGCAGCGCGAGCCGGTGACGCCGAAGCCCGAGGAGGTCGTCGCCCGCTTCGAAGAGGCGTTCGGCCTCGGCCTCGAGGAGCTCCGCCATCGGCCGCGTCTCCTCTCGCGCGAGCGCGCCCTGCTCGCCGCCGCCCTCCGGCGCCATGCACGGGCTACGCTCCCGGTCATCGCCGAGACGTTCGGAGTCGAGCTCTCGAGGGCGTCGATGCTCGCGCGGCGCGACGGCCTCGACGGGGCGACCCGCGAGCAGCGCCGCAAAGTCGCCGCCTTCGAGAAGCTCCTCGCCGAGCGATGAACACGAGCGTGGCGCGGGCGCGTCGTCGCGCCATGCGCGCGGGACTCCGGCGGCTCAGCAGACTGTAGAGTGTAGACCAGACCCCTGGCCTCTGCCTCGAGAAGCGCCGGTCAGAGGCGCTCGAGGAGGCGCGCGGGGAGGTAGGACTTCAGCTCGGCACGATCGGGGCCGAGGTGGCCGTGGACCTCGAAGACGGCGAGAGACGCCTTCCTCATCGGCACCTCCGTCTCCCTCCGGCCCGAGACGAGACGGCCGAAGAGACGTCCGAGGTGAGGCTCGTGTCCGACGAGGAGGACCGTCCGCCACTCCGACGCGGAGAGCTCCTCGAGCAGGAGCTCCGGGTCGGATCCCGGCAGGAGCGACTCGGTCACGACGGCCTCGCCCTCGAACCGGCAGGCGGACGTCACGAACCCGGCCGTTTCCTTCGCCCGCAGGAGGGGCGACACGAGGACCGCGTCGAATCCGGGCTCCATGCGTGCGATCGCCCGGCCCACCGCCTTCATCCGCTTCTGACCCGCCCCGGTGAGCGCCCGGTCGGCGTCCAGGCCGCTCGAGGAGAGGGCCTCCGCCTCGGCGTGACGCAGCAGGTAGAGAAGCATGGGAAAACGCTATCACACGCCCCGCGCGCCCCGGGCCGCCCCCCGGGTGCAGAATCGCTCGCCCCGGGGACGATCCCTGCGGCCCTTCGATCCTTGGTATCCTCCTTGGGGTCAGGTCTACTATCTACACTTTGCGACGCCCCGGCGCCGCACCGAACCGAGGAAGAGATGCCGAACAAGAGCCATTACGCCGTCGCCATCATCGGATCGGGCCCCGCGGGCCTGACCGCCGCGATCTACGCTTCCCGCGCGAGCCTCGAGCCGGTCGTCTTCGAGGGGGTCCAGCCCGGCGGCCAGCTCACGACGACGACGGAGGTGGAGAACTACCCCGGCTTCGAGCACGGAATCCAGGGCCCGGAGCTGATGGACGTCACCCGCAGGCAGGCGGTCCGCTTCGGCACCGAGATCGCGAACGACACCGTCGTCGACGCCGACCTCTCCGCCCGCCCCTTCACGCTCGCGCTCGAGAGCGGCGCGAAGGTGACCTGCGACGCCCTCATCGTCGCCTCCGGGGCCTCGGCCAAGTACCTCGGCCTCCCGAGCGAGAAGAAGCTCATGGGGCACGGCGTCTCGGCCTGCGCCACGTGCGACGGCTTCTTCTTCCGCGGCAAGGAGGTCGCGATCGTCGGCGGCGGCGACACCGCGATGGAGGAGGCGAACTTCCTGACGAAGTTCGCGACGAAGGTCTGGCTCGTCCACCGCCGGAACGAGTTCCGCGCCTCGAAGATCATGGCCCAGCGCACGCTCGACAACCCGAAGATCGAGGTCGTCTGGGACTCGACCATCACCGAGGTCCTCGGCGAGCCCGAGACGGGCGTGAGCGGCATCCGCGTGAAGAACGTGAAGACGAGCGAGGAGCGCGTCATCCCCGTCCAGGGCTACTTCTCGGCCATCGGCCACGAGCCGAACACGAAGATCTTCCGGGGCAAGCTCGACATGGACGACGTCGGCTACCTGAAGATCCAGCACCCGACGACGTACACCTCGGTCGAGGGGGTCTTCGCGGCAGGAGACGTCGCCGACCATATCTACCGTCAGGCCATCAGCGCAGCGGGAGAGGGCTGCAAGGCCGCCATCGACGCCGAGCGCTGGCTGGCCGGGAAGTAGGGCGACGCGGGGGGGGCTCGTCGACACTCTACGCTTTGCCGGCAAGCAGAGTGTAGAGTGTAGACCAGACCCCCCTCGCTCTCGCGGGCTTTGACATTCGGGGCGGGGGCGGGTATGTTTGCCGACCCTTTTGACCCGAGGTCGGGGGAGGAATCGATGTACGCCGTCATTCGCACCGGAGGGAAGCAGGTCAGGGTCGCCAAGGGCGACGTCATCCAGATCGAGCGCTTCCACAACAAGACCTTCACCAAGGGCGATGCGCTCGAGCTGCCCGAGGTCCTGGCCGTCGGCGAGGGGGAGACCCTCCGCCTCGGCTCTCCTCTCGTGACCGGAGCCACCGTCCACGGTGTCGTCGTCCGCGAGATGAGGGGCCAGAAGCTCATCGTCTACAAGAAGAAGAAGCGCAAGGGGTACCAGCGGAGCCACGGGCACCGCCAGAACCTCGTCGAAGTCCGGATCGACTCGATCTCGGTCTGAGAGCCTTCCGAGGAAGCTGCTATGGCTCACAAAAAAGGTCAGGGTTCTTCCCGCAACGGCCGCGACTCGAACGCCCAGCGCCTCGGCGTGAAGCGCTTCGCGGGTCAGTGGGTCACCGGCGGCTCGATCCTCGTCCGGCAGCGGGGCACCCCGCTCAAGCCGGGTGAGAACGTCGGCCGCGCCAAGGACGACTCGCTCTTCGCGATGGTCGACGGCGTCGTCGACTTCAAGGACAAGGGCCGCCTCGGTCGTTACGTCAGCGTGACGCCGGGTCCGCGTCCCGGCTCCGAGGCCGCGGCCGCGAGCTGATTCCGGGCGGGGCGCCCTCGGGCGCCCCGGACCCGACCCTCCGGCACGGACGATATGTTCCTCGACGAGGCGTCGATACAGGTCTCGGCCGGTGACGGCGGCAACGGCTGCGTCGCGTTCCGGCGTGCCAAGGGCGAGCCTCACGGCGGTCCCAACGGCGGTGACGGCGGCGACGGGGGCAGCGTCCGCATCGTCGCG
Organism: Acidobacteriota bacterium; assembly: GCA_022711615.1. GTDB lineage: Bacteria > Acidobacteriota > Thermoanaerobaculia > UBA5066 > UBA5066 > UBA5066. The sequence goes on along the minus strand of JAKLER010000016.1, from coordinate 23,153 downwards.
GACGAGGGCCTCAACACCCTCTACCCGTTCCGCTTCAAGAAGCGGTTCGCCGCCGGGCGCGGCCAGCACGGCATGGGCTCGAACTGCACCGGGAAAAAGGGCGGCGACATCGAGATCACCGTCCCCGTCGGGACGGTCGTCAAGGACGCCGACTCCGGCGAGGTCCTCGGCGATCTCGCCGAGAACGGCCAGGTCCTCCTCGTGGCCCGGGGCGGCCGCGGCGGACGCGGAAACCAGCACTTCGCCACGCCCACCCACCGCACGCCGCGGCGCGCCGAGCCCGGCACCGAGGGCGAGCGGCGCTCGCTCGCGCTCGAGCTGAAGCTCCTCGCCGACGTCGCCCTCGTCGGCTTCCCGAACGCCGGCAAGTCGACGCTCATCGCCGCCATCTCCGCGGCGCGCCCGAAGATCGCCGACTACCCCTTCACCACGCTCGTCCCGAACCTCGGCGTCGTCTCCTGGGAGCGCTACAAGACGTTCGTCGCGGCCGACGTCCCCGGCCTGATCGAGGGAGCGAGCGACGGGCACGGCCTCGGCATCCGCTTCCTTCGCCACGTCGAGCGCTCGCGCCTCCTCTGCCACCTCGTCGACGCCGCGGCCCTCGACCCGGAGGACCCCGAGGGGGCCGCCGAGAAGGCCGTCTCGGTCATCGAGGGAGAGCTCGAGGCGTTCGCGCCGGAGCTCGCGGCGCGCGAGCGCGTCCTCTGCGCGAACAAGATCGAGATCGCCTCCGAGGCGCAGGTCGCCGCCGTCCGCGCGGCGGCCTCGCGCCGCGGCCTCCGCTTCTTCGCGATCTCGGGCGCGGCCCACAAGGGCCTCGACCCGCTCGTCTCCTTCCTGGGCGGCCGCCTCGAGGCGATGAGCGTGAGGCCGGCCCCCGTCCTGCCCGTGCCGGCAGGGGAGGCCCCGGATGCTTAGCCGAACCCACCTCCTCGGCGTCTACGGCGGCTCGTTCGACCCGATCCACCTCGGCCACCTCGTTCCCGTCGAGGAGGCGCGTGCGGCGACCGGCCTGGACGAGATCCTCTACGTCCCCGCCTTCGCCCCGCCCCACAAGCCGCAGGGCCCCTCCGCTTCGGCGTTCCACCGCTTCGGGATGTGCGCGACCGCGCTCGAGGCGTACCCGCACCTCCTCCTCTCGGACTTCGAGGTCTCGCGCGGCGGGACGACCTACACCATCGAGACGCTCCGGCACGTCCGCGCCAACCATCCCGAGAGCGAGGTCTTCCTCGTCCTCGGCTCCGACTCGATGGCCCAGCTGCACACCTGGCGCGAGTGGAAGGAGATCGTCTCCTCCCACCGCATCGTGGTCGTCTACCGCGAGGGGGTCGACTACCCGGACCTGCGCGAGGGGCTCCCGCCCGAGCTCGCGGCCCGGCTCGCCCCGCTCGGCGCGCGGCCTCACGACGAGCTCTCCGAGCAGCAGACCATCTTCTGGGCGGGGAACGCCCCGGTTACAATCTCCTCCACGTGGATAAGAAGCGCACTCCCGAGCGTCCAAAGCCTGAGCGAAAGTCTTCCTCCCGCGGTGGAGCGGTACGCGAGGCGGCACCGGCTCTACGTCGCGCCGTGAAGGGCGCGAAGCCCGCCGCGAAGCGTCCCGCCGCGAAGGCCAAGGGCCCGGTCCAGGCGAAGGCCACCGGCGCGCGGCCCCCGGCTCCGCGGCGCAAGCCCGCGCTCCCGCCCCCTCCGCCGTCCGCCTCCGCGGTCGGCGAGCTCCTCTCCGAGGCGATGGCGAAGGGCGGTCACGCGAAGCGGGTCCCCGCGGCCACGGCGGCCGCCGAGAAGGCCCGCCTCGAGCGGAACCGGGAGGCCGACGCCCGCCTCCAGAAGCAGATCCGGCGCGCCGTCCAGGCCCTCCTCGACAAGAAGGCCGAGAAGCTCGTCGTCCTCAACCTCCAGGAGCTCGGCGCCTTCGCGGAGTACTTCGTCCTCGCCTCCGCCACGAACGAGCGGCAGGCGCAGGCCATGTCCGACGCCGTCGAGATGGCGATGAAGGCAGAGGGGCGGCGCCCCTTCTCGCACGAGGGCTACAACAAGGGCGCCTGGATCCTCCTCGACTACGGCGAGGTCGTCTTCCATCTCTTCCACGAGGAGGCCCGGCGCTTCTACGGGCTCGAGCGCCTCTGGGGCGACGCTCCCGAGGAGACGCAGGCCTTCACCGCCTAGGCGTCGCGGGCCGAGCGGCGTGACGCTCCTCGCCACGCGCCATCGCGGCCTGGCCTCCGACCTCCAGAGGCTCGAGCGGGGCCTCGGCTCCGACGCCACCATTCTCCTCCTCGGCGGCCCGGGCACCGGCAAGGACCGCCTCGCGCGCCTCCTCCACGACCGATCGCCACGCGCCGCCGAGCCCTTCGTTCGAGTCGACCTCGCGTCCCTGGCCGACGACCTCCTCGAGAGCGAGCTCTTCGGCCACGAGCGCGGCGCCTTCACCGGCGCCGTCGCGGGCAAGGCGGGCCTCCTCGAAGGGGCCGGGCGCGGCACCCTCTACCTCGACCGGATCGACACGCTCTCCCTCCGCGCGCAGGGAAAGCTCCTGCGTCTCCTCGAGGAGCGGCTCCTCCGCCGCGTCGGCGGCACGCGGGAGACGCTCCTCGAGGCCCGCTTCGTCGCTTCGGCCGCCCCCGACCTCCCGCGCCGCGTCCGGGCGGGAGAGTTCCGGGAAGACCTCTGGTACCGGCTCGCCGTCCTCACCGTCCTCCTGCCGCCGCTCGCCGAGCGAAGAGCCGACCTCCTTCCGGCGGCCCGCGCCCTCCTGCGCGCCGCCGGGGGGCCGAAGGGCTTCACGCCGGAGGCCGCCGCCGCACTCCGTGCGCACCCCTTCCGCGGCGGATTCCGCGAGCTCGAGAACGTCGTCCGGCGCGCCGCGATGGAGGCCTCGGCCGCGGGCGCTCCCGCCGTCGACGAGCCCCACCTCGGCCTCGTCTCCGCCGCCGAGCCGGAGGCCCTCCTCGAGTCCGCCGCCTCCCGAGCCTGGCCGCTCCGCCGCCTCACCGACGCCTACGTTCGCCTCGTCCTCGCCGAGGCCGGCGGAAACGTCGCCGAGGCCGCCCGCCGCCTCGGCATCGCCCGCAAGACCCTCTACGAGCACCTGGGGTCAGGTCTACCTTCTACACTCTGCGGCTCGGGCCGCAGAGTGTAGAAGGTAGACCTGACCCCCTTCCCGATTCGTCTGCCGCGGGCGGCGTGGGGCTGTGCTAGAGTCCCGCGATTCCGGAGAGGCCGGCACGGTGGATTCGGCCCGCCGGACGGGCGCCACGAGGCGTCCGGGAACGACGGAAGGGGGAGTGTCCCCATGGCGACGAAGAGCGCGTCCGCAACGAAGAAAGCCCCCGCGAAGAGCGCGACGAAGGCTTCCGTGAAGGTCCCGTCGAAGGCCCCTGCCCGGCCGGCGGCGAAGGCCGCCCCGAAGGTCGCCGAGAAGGCCGCCCCGAAGGCCGTCGAAAGAGCTCCGAAGGACCCCCTCGAGAAGCATCGCAAGCACCTCCTCGCCAAGCAGGAGGAGCTCCTTCACGACCTCTCCCGCAACCGGCAGGTGACCGACGAGTCGGTCGACGAGCAGGCGCAGGACATGGTCGATCGGGCCACCTCGGCCTACACGCGGGAGTTCGCCTTCTCCCTTTCCGAGTCCGACCGTCGCACCCTTCTCCTGATCGACCAGGCGCTCCTCCGCCTCGACCAGGGCACCTACGGGACCTGCGTCCACTGCCAGGGGCACGTCCAGGAGAAGCGCCTCGAGGCGGTCCCGTGGGCACGGCACTGCCTCGAGTGCCAGGAGCTGCAGGACAAGGGCCTGCTCTGAGCCCGGCGAGGCTCCCCGTGCGCGGCGACCCCTTCGGCCCCCTGGCGCCGCTGCTCGCGGCGGTCGCCGCTGCTCCGCTCCCACCGGTCCTCGTCGTTCTCGGCGACGACGAATGGTTCGTCGGCGAAGCCGCGCGCCGCCTCGCGAAAGCCTTCGGCACCGCGTTTCCCGACGGCGAGGTCTCGGAGTACGACGGCACCGGCAACGGGGTCCGGGAGGCGGTCGCCGACGCGGCCACCATCGCCCTCTTCGCCACGAACCGCCTCGTCTCGCTCGACGTCACCGATCTTCTCCGGACGAAGAAGCTCTCGGCCGATGAGATCGACACACTCCTCGACGACGCCGCCGAGGCCGGCCTCGGCGCGCCGCCCGGCGCACCGTCGGAGCCGCGCGTCCTCGAGCGCCTCGCGCGCAAGGCCCGCGCCCTCGCGCGCGAGACCGGCGCCTGGGTCGAGGGGGACGCCGCCGAGAGCGCCCGAAAGCTCGCGGGACGCGGCAAGCGCTCCGACCGCGCTCCCGAGCTCGCGCGCCTCCTCGACTGGCCCGTCGAAGACGGCGAGGCGGCCGAGACCGCGCTCGGCCGCCTCCTCGAGTACGTCACCCGCGCCGGCGCCGGCGACAACGTCCTCCTCCTCACCGCCGTCTCGCCCGACCCCGAGCACGCCGTCCTCTCCGAGCTCGCCCGCGCCCCGCGCGCCGCCCTGCTCGCCCGCGACGACGCCGCGCGCCGGGAGCGCCTCCACGCGCTCGGCCTCGAGCGCGTCCTCGAGCGGGGGAAGACGGCCGAGCCCGACGTCTTCGAGACGCTCACCGAGCGGGGCCGCCTCTCGGCCCGCGCGTTCCTCTCCGAGCTCGACCGCCTCGTCGACACCGCCGTCGGCAACCGCGTCACCTCCGAGGCCGCCGCGCGCCTCGTCGTCGACGAGCGGAAGGAGTACGGCTCCGACTTCGTCGAGGCGGTCGCCCGGCGCCGCTTCCTCGAGGCCCTCCGCATCGCCGAGCGCCTCCTCGCCGCCGACGACTTCACCGCCTTTCGTCCCTTCGGCAAGGACGGTCCCGCAGCCGCCGCGAAGAAGGGACCGAAGGGCGAGGCCGCCTTCTTCCCGCTCCTCGGCCTCCTCGGCGCGGAGCTCCGTCGCATGCTCGCCCTGAAGGCCGCGCTCGCCGAGCCGGGCGCGGACCCCGGCCCGCGGCGCGCCGACTACCGGACGTTCGTCGATCGGCTCCTTCCGCGCCTGAAGGCCTCCCGCGCGGGGGCGGCGCCGATTCCCCTCGACGGCCACCCCTTCGTCCTCCACAAGGCGTACCTCGCCTCCTTCGACTGGTCCCTCGACGAGCTCGCCGACGCCCTCGTCGGCCTCGCCGACGTCGACCGCGGCGTCAAGACCGGCCTCGGCTCCGGGGCCGAGCTCCTCCAGACCTGGCTCCTCCTGCGAAACCCCGCGCTCTGACGCGACGGCCCGACCGCCAGGCGCGACTCGCCGAGGGGCCCGGCCCGGCTCCGGGCTCGAGCGCCCTTGCGCCGAGCCCCGCTTCCACCTAGGATCTGCAACTTTGTCTCAGGAAATGACCGGTCGCGGAGAGCGCGGGCGGCAGGAGGTTCGGGATGAATCGCAGGCAAGTGTTCGGGGCGGCCGCGGCGATCATGGCGGCAGGGATGCTCTCGGCCACGTACGCGTCCGCCGACGACAAGAAGCCGGCCGGCGAGACGCCGAAGGCCGAGAAGAAGACGATCAAGTGCATGGGCGGGAACGCCTGCAAGGGGAAGAGCGAGTGCGGCGTGCCGGGAGCGCACACGTGCCACACTCGGAACGCGTGCAAGGGGAAGGGCTGGGTGATGGTCGCCTCCGAGAAGGAGTGCGAGGAGCTGAAGGCGAAGAACGCCGCCCCGGCGAAGAAGTCCTGACCGCGGCGCCGTTCCTCGGTCACGGCATCGGCCTGCGCCGCGAGCATTACGCGGCGATCCTCGCGGGAGAGGCCGCCTGCGACTGGCTCGAGGCGATCTCGGAGAACTACATGGCCGTCGGCGGACGCGCGAGGAAGGTCCTCCTCGCCGTCCGCGAGCGGTACCCGATGACGCTCCACGGCGTCTCGCTCGGCATCGGGAACACGGATCCGCTCGACGAGGCCTATCTCGACGCCCTCGGAGCGCTCGCGGCGGAGGTGGAGCCGGCCTGGATCTCCGACCACCTCTGCTGGACCGGCGTCGAGGGACGTACGTCGCACGACCTCCTGCCGCTGCCGTACACGGAGGAGGCTCTCTCGAACGTGATCGAGCGCGTGCGGCGCGTTCAGGATCGCCTCGGGCGTCCGCTCGTCCTCGAGAACGTCTCGAGCTACGTGACGTGGCGGGCCTCGACGATCCCGGAGGAGGAGTTCCTCGCGGAGCTGGCGCGCCGGTCGGGCTGCGGTCTCCTGCTCGACGTGAACAACGTCTTCGTGACCGCGACGAACCACGGGCGCGATCCGCGGCGCTGGCTGGAGGCGATCCCGCAGGGAAGCGTCTGGCAGCTCCACCTGGCCGGACCCTCGGAGGCGGGACCGCTGCTCGTCGACACCCACGACCACCCGGTGCGCCCCGAGGTGTGGGAGCTCTATCGCGAGGCGGTGCGCCGCTTCGGCGAGGTCTCGACGCTCGTGGAGTGGGACGACCGCATTCCCGTGATCGGCGTCGTCCTCGCGGAGCGCGACAAGGCGGCCGCGATCGCGGCCGAGGTCCGGGAGGGGCGAAGCGCCCGGGTCGAAGGGGACGGTCCGCCCGAAGCCGAAGCCGCGCGCCCGGCGCGTGCCGGGGCATCGGCGCAAGAGCCGCTCCGAAGAGCGGCGCGGGTGGACACGACGGAACACGGACCTGCCCCGGTTCTCGGTGCGCCGCCAACGGAAGACGGGCCCGGCCCCGCCTTCGGGCTGCGGGGCGCGCAGGGGGTGATGCTGGGCCTGGTGCGGGCGCCGGAGGGGGTGGCGAAGGCGCTCGAGGAGCGAGGCGGGGCGCGGGAGGAGGTCGCGGCTCTCTTCGCGGGCGACGAACGGCTGCCGGCCGTCGAGCGGCTCGAGCTCTACGCCGGGATGTACTTCTTCCGGCTGCGTGACTCGCTGGCGGAGGACTTCGCGCGGACGGCCGCCGAACTCGGGGAGGCGCGCTGGCATAACCTCGTGACGGACTACCTCCTCGCGCATCCGCCGACGCGCTGGTCGCTCCGCTGGGCGGGGGAGGCTCTCCCGGTGTTCCTGCGCTCTCATCCGTACGGGGCGGAGCGGCCCTGGCTGGCCGACGCCGCGACGCTCGAACAGGCGCGGAACGAGGCCTTCCAGGCGCGCGACGCGACGCCGCTCCGGCCGGAGGAGCTCGCGCTCGTGTCGCCGGAGGAGTGGCCGGAGCTGCGGTTCGCTCCCGCGCCCGGCACGGCGGTCGTCGCGAGCCGGTGGGACCTCGCGGGATGGTGGGACGACGCCGCGTCGGCGGAACCCCCCGACGCGCTCGAGGAGGAGGCGACGCTCCTCGTCTTCCGCGACGCCGAGGACGACGTCCGACACGAGGCGATCGCCCCCGAGGAGGCCGAGGCCGCACGCCTCCTCCTCGCCGGCGCCCCCTTCGCGGAGGTCTGCGGCGCCTTTGCCGACGCCGCGACTGACGAGACCGACGCCGCCCGCCGCGCCCTGGCCCTCGTACGAAGGATGGGGTCTTGTCTACACTCTACACTCCGCGGGAACGCAGAGTGTAGAGTGTAGACCAGACCCCATCTCATGGAGAGGTTCTCGAGGCGCGACGGGCGGTTCGTGGCGCTCTGCGTCGCGGTGATCGTGGCGGGGGCGGCGGTGGGAGTGCCGCTCTTCCCCCGGGCGTTCCCGGAGGCCTCGATCGACTTTCGCGTGACGCGGGAGGAGGCTCAGCAGGCCGCGGAGCGGGCGCTCGCCCGAAGGGGATTCGACCTGGCGGGGCGGCGGGCCCTCGCGATCTTCGATCACGACGACACGGCGAAGGTCTTCCTCGAGCGGGAGCTCGGGCTCGAGCGGGCGCGGTCTCTCCTCGGGGGAGACGTACCGGTGTGGCGATGGTCGTTCCGGTTCGTGAAGCCGCTCGAGAAGGGGGAGCTCCTCGCGTTCGTGGCGCCGTCGGGGGAGCTCCTCTCGTTCCGAAGGGTCCTTCCGGAAGGGGCGCCCGGGGGCGATCCGGGGTCCGCCCGGGCGCGCACACTGGCCGAGGAGACGCTCCGCGAGCACCGGGGGCTCGACGCCGCGACGCTGAAGCTCGTCGAGGCCAGGGAGGAGAAGAAGCCCGCCCGCGTCGACCGCACCTTCGTCTGGGAGTCGCCGACCGCCTCGTGGAAGGGCGCCGCGATGCGCTACCTGGTGGAGGTGCAGGGGGCCCAGGTCGGCCGGTCGACGCTGTGGCTCGAGGTGCCGGAGGCGTGGCGCCAGGAGTACGCGACGCTCCGCTCGAAGAACCACGCGGCGGGGGCGGCGGCGACGTTCGGGCTCGTCCTGACGGCGGTGGCGCTCGTGGCGGCGTTCTTCGGGCGGCTGCGCCGGCGGGACGTGCCCTGGCGCACGGCGATCGGCTTCGGGCTCGCGGGGGCGGCCCTCCAGGCGGCGGCGTCGCTGAACGAGCTGCCCCTCACCCTCTTCGGGTACGACACGACGGAGAGCTGGGGGGCCTTCGTAGGTCAGGCGGTCCTCGCGGACCTGGGGAGCGCCAGCCTCCTCGGCGTGGCCCTTCTCCTGCTCGTCGCGGGGGGAGAGCCCGAGTACCGGCAGGCGTACCCCGACAAGCCGGCGCTCGGACGCCTCTTCACGCGCCGGGCGTTCGGGACGAAGCGGTTCTTCCTCGGGCTCCTCGCGGGGTACGCGCTGACGGCCGGCTTCTTCGCCTGGCAGGTCCTCTTCTACCTCTCGGCGGAACGGCTCGGCGCGTGGTCTCCGGCCGACGTCCCCTACTCGAACCTCCTCGGGACGATGTTCCCCTGGCTCGGGGTCCTCCTGATGGGCTTCGTCCCGGCGACGACGGAGGAGTTCTCGTCGCGGATGTTCTCGATCCCGTTCCTGCAGCGGTTCGCGCCGACGTGGGTCGCGGTCGGCCTGCCGGCGCTGATCTGGGGCTTCGCCCACGCGGGCTATCCGAACCAGCCTTTCTGGGTGCGCGGGGTGGAGGTGGGGCTGGCGGGGGTCGTCGTCGGAGTGGTGATGCTCCGCCGGGACCTCTTCCCTCTTCTCGTCTGGCACTTCACCGTCGACGCGGTCTACACGTCGCTCCTCCTCGTTCGCTCGTCGAGCCCGTACTTCGTCGTCTCGGGCCTCCTCTCGGCGGGCGCGCTCGTCCTTCCGCTCGTCGTGGCCGGGGCGCTCGCGTGGCGCCGCGGCGGCTTCGTGCCGGAGTCGGGCCTGACGAACGGCGACGTCGGCTCGGCGCCGCCGGTCTCCCCCGGCGCGGCCGACGAGGCTCCGGCCTTCGCGGAGCCGAGGCCGCTTCCGTCGCGGGCCGTCGTCGCGGTCCTGGCGGGCGCCTCGGCTCTGGTCCTCGCAGGCGCCGCCGCGTTCCTGCCGTCCGGGAAGCTCGACGCGGCGGCCCGCGTGACTCGGACGGAGGCGCTCGACGCGGCCCGCGCGTTCGTCCGCGGGCAGGGAGACGACCCGGCGCGCTACCTCGTGACGGCGCGGATCGACTCGGCCCTCCCCGCGCTCGAGGAAGCGAGCGAGACGGGGCGCGGGCTCCTTCCGTATCGCTGGGAGCGGAGCGCGGAGCGCTGGCTTCTCGAGAAAGGCGGCCCGGAGACGCTCCGCCGCTGGGCCGGGGGCGTCCTCCCCGGCGGGGTCTGGCAGGTGCGCCTCGCGCGCGAGCGGGACCGCCACGCGTGGTGGGTCGTCGTGGACGCGCGCGACGGGCGGGTCGTCTCGTTCGCGCGCGACCTCCCGGAGGAGGAGGCGGGCGCCGCGCTCGCGCCGGACGCGGCCCTCGGGAGGGCGAAGGAGGCGGCGCGGGCGCGCGGCGTCGATCCCGACGGGCTGGCCGTCGTCTCGGCGGTCGAGAAGGAGCGGCCGGCGCGGAGAGACCACAGGATCGTCTTCGAGTCGACGGATGACGCGGCGGGCGAGGCGAGGCGCCGCGTCCTGGTCGACGTCGCGGGCGGGAGGACGAGCCTCGTGGCGACCGCGCTGAAGCTGCCGGAGGAATGGGTCCGCGCGTGCCGCCGGAGCACGGGAGCGACCTGGGCCGCGCTCGGCGCGAAGGTCGTCGGGTTCGGGACGGTCGTCGGCCTCGGTCTCGTCGTCCTCCTCCTCGCGCACCGTGGAGGCCGCGTCCGCTGGCGCGAGGCATCCCGCTGGGCGGCGCTCCTGACGCTCCCGGCGCTTCTCGAGCGAGCCTCCCGCCTGCCGACCCTGCTCCTCGCCTGGCCGCCGGAGACTCCGCTCGCCGCCTGGTCGGTGTCGGCAGCGCTCGGAATCCTGGCGGGCCTCCTCGTCTCGTACGCGCTGGCGCTCGTGGCGTGCGGTCTCGTGTCGGCGGCGGCGCCCCACGCGCTCGGCCTCGCACGCCGCCGGTCCCCGGGAGCACGCCGCCGCGCGCTCGTCGCGGGAGGGGCGACGGCGCTCCTCGTCCTCTCCGCGCGTCGTCTCGCGGACGGCCTGCGCGGCCTCTTCCCGGCCTCGGCGGGCGTCGGGGGCCTCGACCTTCCGGCCGGCGTCGACGGCTGGCTGCCGGCGGCGTCGTCGCTCGCGTCCGCGACGGAGCTCGCGCTCCTCGCGGCGGGCGGCGCCGCGGTCGCGGCGCTCCTGGCGCGGGACTTCCGCCGGTCGCGCGGCGGGTGGGTCCTCCTCGGCCTGGCGGTGACGGGGTGCTGGGCGCCGCTCGAGGCGTGGGACGCCGCGGAGGTCGTCGTTCCGCTCCTCGTCGGGGCGCTGCCGGCGGCGGCGCTGGCCCTCGGGGCCGCGCTCCTGCTCAAGGACGATCCCCGGGCCTTCGCGACGGCCGCGGCCGGAATCGTCCTCCTGCCGGAGGGGGCGGCGTTCGCGGCGTCGGGAGTCCCGTCCTGGGCGTGGAGCGGGGGGCTCTGCCTCGCGGCCGCGATCCTGGTCGCGCTCGCGCCGGGTCGGAAGGACGCCGGCGCTATTCCCCCGAGGCCTTCGCCCCGCGCGGGCTGACGCGACGCCACTCCGATTCGGAGAGGCGGTCGGCGGCGCCGCGCCCGACGGCGCGGTGCATCTCGACGAGGAGGCGGGCGGCCTCCTCGTCCTCGAGCGGCGGAGGACCGAGGCGCGTGAGGAGAGCGTCCGGGTGCTCGGGCGAGAGGAAGCGCGTCTTGAGCGTCGCGAGCGGAACGAGCGGGCGGTAGAAGGCGTCGAGCCGCACGTCGGGGAGCGGCTCGAGCGGCGCGGCCGAGGCCGCCGCCGCTCGAGCCGCCGGGGCGGGGGGCGCGGCCGGGGCGGCACGCCGGGTGCGGGCCTCGCGCAGTCGGGCCAGGACCTCGTCCCGTCCCTTCCCTCTGAGGAGGAGAAGAAGGAACGGGTCGCGGTCGAATCGTTCGGCGAGGGCGACGTGGACGGCCGCGGCGTGGCGGCAGGCGGCGCCGTCGGGGCAGGCGCAGGTGACGGCGACCTCCGTCGGGGAGACGGGGAGGAGCGCCCCTCCCGCGGCCGCGAAGACGTCGTCGGATTCCTCGGGGAGAAGGCCCGAGAGGAGCTCCGCGGCGGTGCGGGCCCGCTCGGCGAAGGCCTTCAGCGCGCCGTCGAAGACCTTCTCGTTCAGCGTCCGGAGGCGCAGGCGGACGTGGAGGACGGACCGCCCCCGGTCGCGGACCTCCGCCTCGACGAGGCCGGGCTTGACCGAGAGGGCGGTGAGGGCTCCTTCGGCGACGAGCGAGCGCCCCTTCTCGAGGCGTGCCTTGCCCGCGCCGGAGGCGGCGGCAAGCCAGCGCCCTCCCCAGCCCTCGGGGGCGGGCGGAGCGGCGGGGAGGTCGACGAGGCGCTTCTTCGCCGACACGTCAGCTCCCTTCCCCGGCGTCGACGGCGTCGCGGCTGAGGGCCACGAGCTCGGCCAGCTCCTCGTTGGAGAGCTCCGTGATCCAGCTCTCGCCGGCTCCGATGATGGAGCGGGCGAGCTCCTTCTTCTCGTCGATCATGTGGTCGATCCGCTCCTCGAGCGTCCCGCGGCAGACGAACTTGTGGACCTGCACGTGCCGCGTCTGGCCGATGCGGAAGGCACGGTCGGTCGCCTGGTCCTCGACCGCCGGGTTCCACCAGCGGTCGACGTGGAAGACGTGCGAGGCGCGCGTCAGGTTGAGCCCCGCGCCGCCCGCCTTGAGCGAGAGGACGAAGAACAGAGGCGGATCGTCGTCCTCCTGGAAGCGGCGGACCATCTCGGCGCGCGCGAGCCGCGGGACGCCGCCGTGGAGGAAGAGGATCTCCTTGTCGAACTTGTCGCGCAGCGCACGGACGAGGAGGTGCCCCATCTCGCTGAACTGCGTGAAGAGCAGCGCGGGCCGGTTCTCGGCCTCGGTCTCCTCGAGCATCGCGAGGAGGCGCGTGAGCTTGGACGAGCGGCCGTCGAGGCGGCTGCCGTCGCCGAGGAAGAGGGCCGGGTGGTTGCAGATCTGCTTGAGGCGCAGGAGGAGCAGCAGGACCTTCGCCCGCCGGCTCTGCCCCTGGGCCTTTCCGATCCCCTCGAGGAGCGCCTTCGTCGTGGCGCGGTAGAGGGTCGCCTGCTCGCGCGAGAGGCCGACCCACTCCTTCGTCTCGATCTTGTCGGGGAGGTCGGGGGCGATCGCGGGGTCGGTCTTCGTCCTGCGGAGGAGGAACGGAGAGGTCAGGCGCCGCAGCCGCTCGCGGGCGACGGGGTCGTGGTGCCGCTCGATCGGAATGGAGAACGTGCGGCGGAACGACTCGTCGGAGCCGAGGAGGCCGGGGTTCAGGAAGTCGAGGATCGCCTTCAGCTCGGAGAGCCGGTTCTCGAGCGGCGTCCCGGTGAGGGCCGCGCGGCGCGTGGAGCGGAGAGCGCGGACGGCGCGCGACTGCGCCGTGCCGGGGTTCTTGATGTTCTGCGCCTCGTCGAGGGCGAGGTACTCCCAGGTAACGTCCGTGAGGAGGGCGCGGTCGCGGTGGGCGAGGGAGTAGGTCGTGACGAGGAGGTCGGTCTTCTTCACGAGGGCGAAGAAATCGTCGCCGGCGGCCCGCTCCGGCCCGTGGTGGACCGCGACGGTGAGCGTCGGGGCGAAGCGGTGCGCTTCCTGGACCCAGTTCTCGACGACGGACGTGGGGCAGACGAGGAGCGAGGGGCGGATCGCCTCGCCCGCCTCGCGGGCGGTGAGGAGCGTCGCCAGGAGCTGGATCGTCTTGCCGAGCCCCATGTCGTCCGCGAGGCAGCTGCCGAGCCCCCGGGAGAGGAGGAAGCGGAGCCAGGTGACCCCCTTCTCCTGGTAGGGACGGAGCCGGCCCTCGAGCTCCTTCGGCGTGACGAAGGGGGCGTCCTTCTCGGCGTCGGCCTGGAGGAAATCGGCCAGCCAGCCGTCGGCCGTCAGGACGTCGACGCCCGGAGCGGCGTCGTCGTCCTCGTCGAGGCCGCTCGCCATTCGGAGGAAGTCGGCGAGCGAGGCGCGCCCCGAGGGCTTCTTCTCGAACAGGGCGAGCGTGCGCTGGACGCTCTGCGGGTCGAGGAGGACCCACTCGCCGCGCACCTCGACGAGCGGTACCTTGCGGCTGGCGAGCTGCTCGAACTCCTCGGGCGAGAGGAGGAGGTCGCCGACGGCGACCTTCCAGTCGAAGTCGACGAGGGTGCCGAGGCCGAACCGCGTGACGGCGACGCCGCTCTTCCAGCGGCTCTCCGCGGCGTTGAGCCGGAGCGACGGCTTCGTCGTCCGCCCCTCGGCCGGAAGGAGGAGCTGGACGCCCGCCTCGGAGAGGAGCGGGGCCTCGGCCGAGAGGAAGCGCCAGGCCTCCTCGAGCGCGAGAGGGGCTCCGACCGGGTGGCGCTCCTCGAGGCTGCGCCGGATCGGCTCGCAGAGCTTCGCGACGCCGCCGAGGCGGGCGAGGAGCGTCTCCTGAGGGTTCACGAACCGCCGGCCGAGGCGCCGGAGGCTCGAGGCCGTCTCGTTCCAGATCTCTTCGGCGTAGAGCTTCAGGCTGGGGTCGTCCGCCGCCTCGAGGTGGTAGCCGAGGCGCCAGGAGGGCGCACCCTCGGCTTCCGGCTCGGGGGGGAGGAGGCGGACTCCGAGGCGCAGCTCGCCCTCGGGCAGCGCCTCGAGGAGGGGGATGCTCCAGGCGCCGAAGCGCTCCGCGACGTCGGCCGGGACGGCCTCGGCGGCGGTTTCGTCCTCGCGCCCGTCGCGGCGGACGGCGAGTCGCGCGAGCGCGAGCCCCTCCGGCCCGGGGAGACCGCGGCGGCGCGGCTCCGGCAGAGTCTCGGCGAGGAGGGCCCTCGCGGCGGCGTCGGTCAGGTCGTCGACGACGCCGCGCAGGAGGAATGCCGCGGCCGGGTAGAGGCCCTCCGAGGCGGAGCCGGGCCACGCGATCGCCCGGCTCGCGGCGGGCATCGCCTGGGCGAAGACCTCGACGCGCTCCTTCTCGTGGGGGTCGGTCAGGACCGGGCGCCAGCGGGCGTGCCCGTCCTCGACGGCCGGGACGAACCGCCTGCGGTGGAGGAGGTCGAGGACCCAGCCGGCGACGGCCGACCAGTACTCGGTGTCATCCCCGAGGGAGAGGCCGGCGCGGTCCGGTTCCTCGGCGAGCGAGAGCAGGGCCTCGAAAGCGCGCTCGGACGGGACGAGCAGCCCCTCGACCTCCAGCGGCTTCAGGACCGTCTCGCCGGCCGCGTAATCGCCGTCCTCGCGCAGGGAGGAGCGCGTGGGGACGGGGCGCGAGCGGAGCGTCGGGACCGTCAGGACGAGGCGGAGCGGCCGGGCGCCTCCCGTGGCGACCGCGAGCCCGGCCGACCGGAGCGCCGCGGCGAGGAGGGACGGGTCGACGTGCCGGGGGTGCTCGGGACGCTGCCGGGCGCCGACGAACGGGCCTTCTCCCCAGAGGAAGAATCCCGTTCCGGGGAGTGGCCCCGTCGGGGGCAGCGGGTTGCCGTGGAGTACGAGCAAGCCGCCCATTCTCGCGCATTTCGACTCGGGCGGCGCGACCGGGTATCCTCCGCCCCTGCAACGATGAAGCCGTACGAGATCTTCCGCCGCCTCTCGACCGCCGAAGCCGACGCCCTCGTCCTCTCCGCCTGCGAGGACGACGAGATCCCCGACAAGGTCGCCGGGAGCGTCCTGACGCTCCAGCGCGTGCCGCTCAAGCGATTCGAGCGGATGACGGACGAGGTCCGGCGCGCCCTCGTGAGGAAGACCCTCCGCGACCGGCGGGCCGAAGACCTCGCGCTCTTCGTCCTGTCGGCCGGCCTCGTGCGGGAGCGGGGCGAGATGATCGAGGGCTTCCTCTCCTCGCTCGACCTGCCGCACGACGGACCGAACCTCACGGCCGACGGGCCGGTGGCAGAGCCCCCGCGCGAGCGCCTCGTGAAGGCCGTGGCGGACCTCGCCGGGAAGCACGGCGCGCGGGACGCGGCGCTCTTCCTCCATGCCTTCGTCGAGCAGCCGGACGTGGCGTGGCCGGTCCTCGCAGGGCTCCTCGACGGCGACCCGAAGCTCGCCCTGGAAGACCGCTCCGCAGACTGAGCCGGGCGCCCGGCGGGACGGCGGCGTCCGGCCGGACGTCGGCTAACATCCTCGTGCGCCCGCGCCCGAAGGCGCGCGGCCGGAGGTTGACCATGATCCCCGAGAAGCTGAAGGCCGCCCTCGACGAGCACGTCTCCGCGGAGGTCGGCGCTGCCTACCTCTACCTCGCCATGTCGGCCGACTTCGAGTCGAAGTCCTTCAAGGGTTTCGCGCGGTGGATGCGCATCCAGTTCCAGGAGGAGATGGCGCACGCGCTGAAGTTCGTCGACTACATGCTCTCGCGCGGCGCGACGATCGGCTGGAAGGACGCAAAGGCCCCGGCGAGCACGTTCGGGTCGCCGCTCGAGACGTTCGAGAAGACCCTCGCGCACGAGAAGGACGTCACGGCCCGGATCCACAAGCTCTACCACCTCGCCGCGGCCGAGGGCGACACCGCCACGCAGGTCTTCCTGCAGTGGTTCGTGACGGAGCAGGTGGAGGAGGAGGCCCGCGTCACCGAGATCGTCGACAAGATCCGGATGGTCTCGGACCGCCCCGGCTCCGTCCTCTACCTCGACAAGGAGTACGGCAAGCGCCAGGCCTGAGGCCGCACTCCTCCCGGTTCGCTGCGCAGTCAGGGGGCGCCGTCGGCCCGGGCCGACGGCGCCCTTCGTCCATTCGGACCGGGAGGAGCCCGGCGGCGAGCAGCGGCCCCCGGCCCGCAGACTGTAGAACGTAGACCAGACCCCTCGGCCTCGGACCCCTCGGCCTCGAGCCCGCTCGCCCCGGGCGCGAGCGCCGCGAAGGGGGGTGGGCGGGGGGAGCGGGGTGGGGGACGCGGCAGATCAGCTGCCGGTGGAGCCGTACCTCGCGATGCCCCTGCGCCAGAGGGCGACGTTGAGGAGGGCGAAGACGACGGCGACGAGCGGGACGGCCCAGAAGTACGGAAGGTACTCGCCCCGCCGGAGCGCGAGGGCGGTCGGGTAGAACGAGGCGAAGGCGAACGGGATGACGGTGGAAAGGAGGAGCTTCACCTTCAGGTCGTAGATCGTGATCGGGTAGCGCCCGAACGACATGAGGTTGAAGACGGGGGGCGCGAGGCCGACCCGGTCCTCGACCCAGAAGCTCGCGGCGGTCAGGAGCCCGAAGACCGAGACGTAGAGGACCGCCCCGAAGACGGCCCAGAGCGGAAGGAGCGCGAGGCCGAGGGGCGAGACGTCGGGGAGCCGCGACACGGCCCACCCGATCGCCACGGCGCCGGTGGCCACCTCCTGGAGCGACTCGAGGCGGAAGCTCTCGAAGAGGACCTGGAAGAGCGGCGAGACGGGGCGGAGGAGGATGCGGTCGAAGCGCCCTTCCACGAGGTAGCGGTCGGCGAACTCCCAGAGGTTCGACGAGACGACGCTGAAGAGCCCGTACGGGAGGAGCGAGAAGCCGTAGAGGAAGACGATCTCGGGGAAGGTCCAGCCCGCGAGGTGCGGGAAGCGGGAGAAGAGGAGGAGGACGACGGAGAACGACGCGGCCGTGCCGAGGAACGAGGCGAGGGCGGCCGCGGCGAAATCGGCCCGGTAGGCGAGGCGGGCCTTCGCGTACTGGGCGAAGTAGAGCGCGAGGAGGCGTGCGTGGAAGCGGACGCGGCGCACCGTCAGCCCCCCTGGACCTCGATGCGGCGCGCCGTCGCCTTCCAGAGGAGGCGCCCGAGAAGGAGGAGCGCGACGACCCACGCGGCCTGCAGGCCGAGGGCGCGCGCGGCGTCGGCGCCGGTCGCGAGGCCGAGCCAGATGCGCCCCGGCGTGTCGTTCATGTGGAGGAACGGGAGCCAGACGAGGACCTTCCTCACCGGCTCGGGGAAGAAGGCGACCGGGACGAGGAGCCCGGAGAGGACCTCGAGGACGAGGTACTTCGCGCGCAGGACGCCGAGGATCGAGGTCGTCCGGATGGCGACGAGCCCGACGCAGAAGTTGATCGCCCCGACGAGGAGCGCCGAGAGGAGTCCCGATAGGAGGTAGAGCGCGAGCGCGGCCGGCGAGGCGGGCGGGAGGACGGGGTAGACGACGACGAGGAGGAGGCCGATCGGAAGGGTGAAGAGGACGAGGCGGAACGCGCTCTCGCCGAGCGCCTGCGAGAGCGTCATCGCCTGGACGTCGACCGGCTTGACGAGCGTCATCGCGAGCCGCCCCTCGCGGACCTGGCTCGCGATGTCGCGGTCGACCTCGTTGAAGTAGAAGCTCCGGAGCGCCCAGCCGGTCGCGACGTAGGTGAGCATCTGCGGGAACGTGAAGCCGCCGAGCGTCGCGCCCTCGCCTTTCTCGTGGAAGAGCGCCCTCCAGATGTAGTACCAGACGGTGGCGTTGAAGAAGTAGGTGAGGACGCCGACGAAGTAGCGCGCGCGGTAGGCGAGGATGTTCAGGAACGAGGTCCGCGCGAAGGCGAGGTAGGGGCGCGCCGCGGCGGCGAGAGCGGTCACGCGCTCACCCCCGGCGGACGCCGCGGTGGGAGACGAAGCCGGGCGCGGCCCCCTCGGACGGAGGCGGGGCGTCGGGCTTCCGGAGGGCGGCGTTCTCGCGGTAGATGCGGGAGACGACCTCCTCGATGTCGGGCTCGCTGACGGCGAGGTCGAGGACGGGAAGGCCGCGGACGATCTCGCGGATGACGTCGGCGGAGGAGGCCTCGCGCTTGTCGACCGCGAGGAGGTAGCGGCCCGGCGAGAGGCGGCCCGCCGTCCAGGGCCCGATGACGAGGTCCTGCGGGTCGCCCGGCGGCGGCTGGGGAAGGTCGAAGCGGATGCGCGCCTCGGGGAGGTGCTCGTCGCGCAGGCCGCGCAGGCTCCCGTCCCAGAGGACCTGCCCGTGGTCGATGAGGACGACCCTCTCGCAGAGCTCCTCGATGTCGTCGAGGTCGTGCGTCGTCAGGATGACGGTCGTCGAGAGGCGGCGGTTCGCCTCCTTGAGGAACGCGCGGACGTTGGCCTTCGCCACGACGTCGAGGCCGATCGTCGGCTCGTCGAGGAAGAGGAGCGGGGGCTCGTGGAGGAGCGAGGCGGCGAGGTCGCAGCGCATCCGCTCGCCGAGGGAGAGCTTCCGCACGGGCTGCGAGAGCAGCCGGCCGATCTCGAGGAGGTCGTCGAAGACCTTCATCCGGCGCTCGTAGTCGGCGCCGGAGACGCCGTAGATCTCGCGGAGGAGCTGGAAGCTCTCGACGACGGCGATGTCCCACCAGAGCTGGGTCCGCTGGCCGAAGACGACGCCGATCGACCTCGCATAGGCCCGGCGCTCGCGCCAGGGCACGAAGCCGAGGCAGCTCACCTCGCCCGAGGTCGGCGTCAGGATGCCCGTGAGCATCTTGATCGTCGTCGACTTGCCCGCGCCGTTCGGGCCGATGTAGCCGACCATCTCGCCGCGCACGAGCTCGAAGGAGACGCGGTCGACGGCGGTGAGCGTTCCGCGCTCGGCGCGGAAGAGCCCCTTGAGCGCCCCAGAGAGGCCGGGGGCCTTCTTCGTCACCTCGAACGTCTTGACGAGGTCGCGGACGCGGACGGCGGGGTCGCTCATTCGTCCGTGCCGGCAGCGTCGTCGCCCTCGGGCCCGCCCTCCCGCTCCGCGTCGTCCGCGAGGTCGGCGCCGACGCCCGGGTGCGCCGCCACGGCCGCGGCGGAGGGCGCCGCGGCGATCGCGATCTCCCCCTTCACGCCGGGCCGCCTCCCGAGGAGCGCGGCGACGGACGAGGCCGTGCCGCGCAGGACTTCCTCGTGGAGCTTCGTCAGCTCCCGGCCGAGGCAGACCCGCGGATCACCCCAGGCGCGCGCCATCTCCTCGAGCGACTCGACGACGCGGAAAGGAGACTCGAAGAGGACCCGCGTCTCGTCGCGCGCGGCGAAGCGGGCGTACCAGCGGGCGCGCTCGCCGCGGCGCGAGGGAGGGAAGCCGAGGAAGGAGAAGGGGACGGCCGGGAAGCCGCAGACCGAGAGGATCGCGGCGACGGCGGAGGGACCGGCCACGGGCTCGACGCGGTGGCCGGCCTCGGCGGCGGCGGCGGCGAGAAGCCTCCCGGGGTCGGAGACGCCCGGGGTTCCCGCGTCGGAGACGAGGGCCAGCGTCTCGCCGCGCGCGAGCCGCTCGAGCATCTCCGGGATCCGGCGGAACTCGTTGTGCTCGTGGCAGGAGACGCGCGCGGTCGACAGGCCGTGGCGCGCGAAGAGGTTCCCGGTGCGACGCGTGTCCTCGCAGTAGACGAGGGCCGCCTCGCGGAGCGCCGCGAGGGCGCGCGGCGAGAGGTCTTCCAGGTTGCCGATCGGAGTCGCGACGACGAGGAGCCGCCCGGCGGCGGGGGGAGGCGAGGCCACGCCGGGATGCTACCAGCGAGGTCCGCCGGGGCGAGGCGCGCCCCCGCCGGAGACGCTCCCGCGGGCGGCGGTACGATCGGGGGGATGAGGTGGCTCGCTCTCCTCGCGCTCCTCGCGCTGGGCGCGGCCGGAGAGGCTCCGTCCCGGACGACGGGGCCGGCGGTGACGCTCGACCGGATCGCGGCGGTCGTCGGCGACGAGATCGTCCTCGAGGGCGAGGTCTCGCGCCTCGCGGCGATCGGGTTCCTGCCTCGGCGCGAGGGAGAGGCCGAGCTCGCCTACCGCGACCGGCTCCTCGACCTGCGGGTCGTCGAGCTGCTGCGGGAGAAGGAGCTGCGCCTCCTGACGGGCCTCGAGCCCGACCCGGCCGAGGTCGACGCGCGGCTCGACGAGGTCGCCGCGCGGTACGAGGCGGGGGCGGGCGAGCCGTTCGAGCGGGCGCTCGAGCGGGCCCGCACGGGCCGCGACGAGGTGAGGGGCTGGATCCGCCGGGGGATGGCGCTCGAGAGCTACGCGCGCGAGAGGCTCCTCCCGACGGTGCGGGTGACCGAGCCGGCGATGCGCGCGTTCTACGACGGTCCGTTCCGGGCCGAGGCCGAGAGCCGGGGCCTGACGACGCTTCCTCCGTTCTCCGAGGTGCAGGACCAGCTGCGCGAGCTCCTCCGCGAGCGGCTCCTGAACGAGGAGGTCGCGAAGTGGACGGAGGGGCTCCGCGAGAAGACGCGGATCCTCGTCTACCGGCGTCCGCCGATCGCCTCGGCCTCGGGCAGCGCGAGCCGGTAGGCGCGGCGGTTCGCGAGGACGCGCCTCACGTAGGTCCGGGTCTCGGCGTAGCTGATGGCGGCCAGGAGCGCCTCGGCCGGCCGATCGCTCCCGCCGCTCCAGAGGACGGTCTGCCCCGCGCCGGCGTTGTAGCCCGAGGCGGCGCGCGTGGCGTCGCCGTCGAAGCGGTCGAGGAGCGAGCGGAGCGTCCGCGCGCCGAGGCGGATCGAGCGAGCGGGGTCGTAGAGGTCGGAGTAGGCGGGGGGCGCCTCGTTCAGCTCGCGCGCGGCCTCGCCCGCGGCGGGGAGCGTGAGCTGCATCAGGCCGCGTGCGGCCGCTGGCGAGGCCGCCTCGCGGTCGAACCGGCTCTCCTGGCGCATGATGGCGTAGAGGAGGTCGCGCGGGACGCCGAGCTCGGCGGCCGCCTGCGCGACGAGCCGGTCGAAGGGGCGGGGGGCGAGCCCGCGGCGGATCGTCCGCGGAGCGAGCTCGAGGAGGAAATCGCGCGGGACCTTCCGCGAGACCGCCTCGGCCGCTTCGAGGGCGGCCGGGCCGGCGCCGGCGTCCTCGGCGAGCCGGGCCGCGACGAGGCTCCCGAGGAGCGTGTCGAGGCGGCGAGCCTCGCGGACGATCGGCTCGGCGTCCTCGGCGAGGCCGAGCTGGAGGAGGCGGCAGGCAGCGGCGTCGCCGCAGAGGTCCGGGAGGGACTCGTCGGGAAGCTCCGGCGCGAGGAGGACGTCGGCGTAGCGCGGGAGCGCGCGGTAGGCCTCGCGGAGAGCCTCCTTCGCCTCCGCGTCACCGAGGGCGGCGGCCGGGAGGAGGCGGTCCTTCGCCGCCGCGGCTCTTCCCGCCCGGAGGAGGCGCCGACCGTCGGCTCGGGCCGATGCGACGAACCTCTCGCGGCTCGCGGCGGGGAGCTCCTCGATCCGGGCGAGAGCGCGCTCCGCGGCGAAGGAACCGGGATCGACGGCGAGGAGCCCGGCCCACTCGGACAGTGCGGTCGCCACGTCGTTGCGGGCCCGGGCCACGAGGCCGGTCCAGAACGGCAGCTCGGAGAGCCACGGCTCCGGCAGGCGGTGCGCCTTCGCGAGGACCGCGACGGGGGCGAGCGCGCGCGTGGCGCCGGCGCCGTCGCGCGACTGGGCGCGCCGCTCGACGAGGAGGAGGAGCGCCTCGACGCGGCCCGGCTCGCCGGCGAGCGAGGGGCGGAGCAGCAGCGTCTCGGCCCGGTCGAGGTTCCCGCGCCGGATCTCGAGGCGAGCCCGCTGGAGGACGGAGAGGCCGACGGGGCCGGCTCCTCCGGCCTCGACCCGGCGGAACTCCTCGACGGCGCCGTCGAGGTCGCCGAGCTTCTCCTTCATCGCGCCGAGGTTGAAGCGAACGCGCCCGGCGAACGAGGCGGTGCCGAAGCCGTCGTCTCCCTTCCGGGCCGGTGGCCGGAGACCTTTCGGCGTCGCGTCGAGCAGAGCTGCGAAGCCGCTCGCCGCCTCGGCGAACCGGCCGCGCGAGCCGCGGAGGCGGGCGAGCTCGAAGCGGGCCGTGGCCGCTTCCGCGGCGTCGGGGCCCGCAACGGCCCGCCTCTCCCGCTCGGCGGCGAGCCTCTCGGCCAGCTCGAGGTCCCTCTGCGACCGGGCGGTGTCGACGAGGAGGCGGAGAGTCGCGTCGACGTGGTCGGCGGGGGTCCGTCCCGCGAGCTCGCGCGCGAGAAGGGCCGCGGCCGCGTCGTCTCGGCGCCCCTCGGCGAGGAGGGAGATGCGCAGCGCCGCCGCTTCCGTGGCCGCTCCCTCACGCTCGAGCGCCTCGGCGCGGAGCGCCTGAAGCCGGCGCCGCTCGCGAGGAGGGGTCTGGGGACGGGCCGCGACGAGCCGGGCGAGAGCGGCCGCGTCGAAGCGCGTCTCGAGGGCGTCGAGCGCGGTCCGGAGGGCCCGGCGGGAGATGGCCCCTTCCTTCCTCTGGAGGAGCGGGAGGAGGAGGTCCAGCGCCTCGGTCCCGTCTCCCCTGCCGAAGCGAAGGCGTGCGGCGGCGAGGCGGGCCGGGACGTCGAAGAGGTCACCCGGCGCCGCGAAGCGCTCGAATCGGACGAGCGCCTCGTCGACCCTTCCGAGGCCGGCGAGGGCGCGCGCCGTCAGGAACTCGAAGCGGCCGTCCATGTAGCGGTCCGGCGCCCGCCGGTAGATCTCGTGGAGGTGGGCCAGGACGTCGACCCAGTCCTCGGCGCGGGCCGCCTCGGCCGCCTCCCTCTCGAGGAGGCGCAGCGCCTCGCCCGAGAGCTTCGCCGGCGCGGCGGCCACCGTGGGCTCGGGGAGCGGCCCGGCAGCGGGCGCGGCCCCGGAGATGAGGAGCGAGGCGGCGAGCGCCGCGAGCCGGGCGCCGCCCCGCACCCCGGTCACCCCGAGACGCGGGCGACCCGGGCGCCGAGCGAGGAGAGCTTCTCCTCCATCGCGGCGTAGCCCCGGTCGAGGTGATAGATGCGCCGCACGAGCGTCTCCCCTTCGGCGACGAGCGCCGCGAGGACGAGCGCGGCGGAGGCGCGCAGGTCGGAGGCGGTGACGGTGGCGCCCTCGAGCCGCGAGGGGCCGGCGACGTGGGCCGTGCGCCCGTCGACGCGGACGTTCGCGCC